>CP145874.1:0-365000 GCA_041942055.1 Candidatus Dasytiphilus stammeri
CCTTTCGACTTGCATGTGTTAGGCTTGCCGCCAGCGTTCAATCTGAGCCATGATCAAACTCTTCCCTTAAAAAACTAATATGCAAATAAATTACTTATTTATTATTTCTTCTAAAATTAATCAGAAATAATGTTTATTTCATGTTCATTAGTGCACACACAAATTAATTCAATTTTTACAGAACAATAATTATTCGAATCTTATAATATACACTTTTTAAGAAACAGTAATACTATACAAGTTTAAAATCCATATGCAATGTCTTTTTACTTATTTTTAACATTTATAGCACGCTGAATAGAAATTAAAATTTCTTTTTTTGATTCTTCTGCATTACCCCAACCCATTATTTTTGTCCATTTATTTTTTTCCAGATCTTTATAATGTTCAAAAAAATAATTAATTTTATTTAGTAATAATGAGGGTAAATCTTCTATATCTAAAATAGAATCATATTCGGTAGTTAATTTATTATGAGGTACAGCTACAATTTTAAAATCATAACCAGATTCATCCATCATTTTTAGAATACCTATTGGTCTACAAAAAATTACACTTCTGGGTTCTAAAGAAGGTGCTATTACTAAACTATCAAGGGGATCACCATCAAGTGATAAAGTATTATTTACATATCCATAATTACAAGGATAAAACATTGAAGTACTTAAAAATCTATCAACAAATAAAGTTCCACTCTTTTTATCTATTTCATATTTTATTAAATTCTGGTTGAACGGTATTTCTATAATGACATAGATATCATGAGGTAAATTTTCACCGATTGGAATGGAATCTAAATACATTGAATTATCCTTCTTAGGTTGATATTAATAAATACTTCTGCATAATATAATAATCTAAAAGAATATTGATTATTTAATGTGAAGAGATAAATATGTATTATAATACAATTTTTATCATTTCAGCGCCTAGTGGTACTGGAAAAACTAGCATAATTCAAACTTTATTGCAAAAATTAGATACCGCTAAATTATCCATTTCTTATACTACAAGAAAAAAACGACCCCAAGAAAAGAACGGAAAACATTATCATTTTATATCTTATGATCAATTTGATAATATGAGAAAAGAAGGTGAATTTTTAGAATATACCCAAATTTTTGGTAATTTTTATGGTACCTCACGTGTAGAAGTTAAAAAATTATTGTCAAATCACCAAGATATTTTTCTGGATATTAATTGGCAAGGAGCTCGTCAAATTCGTCAACACATACCTAAAGCATGTAGTATTTTTATATTACCACCGTCAAAAAAAGAATTAATGAAACGTTTATATTATCGGGGACAAGATAGTCGACAATCTATTGAACAACGCTTTGCACAAGCCATTTCAGAAATGAAACATTATAAAGAATATGATTATATCATTATAAATGACAATTACAATCAGGCAGTATACGATTTAAATAATATTATTCATGCAGAAAAATTTAAATTATATCAACAGATAGTACGTAATGATGTTATCATTAGTAAATTACTCACTAATTCATCAACTAAAAATGTTTAATTTAATATGGCACGTATAACTGTTCAAAAAGCCGTCGAAAAAATTGGAAATCGTTTTGATTTAGTTTTGATTGCCGCGAAAAGAGCTCGTCAAATACAAAGAGATCATCAACTACCATTAATTCCACCAGATCATGATAAATCTACTATTATTGCCTTGAGAGAAATTGAGCAAGGATTCATATCAAAAAATTTCTTTGAAGACTTTAAATAAAATCATCTTTATATTTTGAAGAAAACTAATCTGATTATCTAATTTAATCTCTATCTAATAAGAATTTAATAAATTAGAATAAGTATAAAAAAATGAAATTATGGAAAAGTAAATTTATTGAATTTGTATTACATAATCAAGCGTTAAAATTTGGAAAGTTCACTTTAAAATCGGGCCGTTGCAGTCCTTATTTTTTTAATCTTGGCATGGTGAGAACTGGATCAGATTTAGCATTATTAGGACGTTTTTATGCGAATGCATTAATAGATTCGGGTATAGAGTTTGATATAATATTTGGTCCAGCTTATAAAGGAATATTTATTAGTACTGCTACAACAATTGCATTATCAGAATACTATGGAAAAGAAATAGTATATTGTTTTAATCGTAAAGAGGCTAAAACTCATGGAGAACAAGGTTTTTTTATAGGAGCTCCACTAAAAGGACGTATTATCTTAGTAGATGATGTCCTTACTACTGGAAGTACTATTCATGAATCTATGAATATAATTCAACAAGCTCAAAAAAATCATAGTAAATTAGCTGGAATATTAATAGCTTTAGATCGTCAAGAATTTAATAATAATAATAAGATTGCTGCTAAAGAACTAGAAAAATATTATAATTGCAAAGTAATCTCTTTGATTTCTATAACCGAGTTAATAAATTATACCGAGATAAATAACTCATATCTGGCTAAAAAGCTTCGTATTTATCAAAAACAATATGGATATAATAACAATACTTAATTTTCTTATAACTACAACACTACATATCACCAGAATGTCCAAAACTTCCTATTCCACGCTGGCTCGTAGAAAAACTTTTCACTAGATTGAATTCAACTTGCACTATAGGTAAAAAAACTAATTGAGCAATTTTCTGATTTGGTTTAATAGTAAACATTTTTTTTCCTCTATTCCATACTGAAATCATTATTTCACCTTGGTAATCGGAATCAATTAAACCAATCAAATTTCCTAATACTAATCCATATTTATGACCCAATCCAGAACGTGGTAAAATAAAGGCTGCTAGTGAAGGATCAGCAATATGAATTGCTAAACCAGTTGATACTAGTATCGTATTTCCCGGATTTAATTCTACTATTTCATCTAAACAGGCACGCAAATCTAATCCTGCTGAACCAGAGGTTGCATAAGTAGGTAAAAGTATATTTTTATCTTCTATACTCTTCTTAAGAACTTTAAGATTAATAATTTTTTTCATAAAATATCTCTAAAATAGAGTATAATGAATATTATAACTGGCTTATATTACTAGTCAACAACTAATATTTCTAGTTAGTCTAAAATATTGCAGATATTAGAGAATAAGTACAATAGAGAATAATTATTATGTCAAGATTATGTCAAGTTACAGGTAAACGTCCATTAATTGGTAATTATCGTTCTCATGCTATGAATGCTAAAAAAAGACGCTTTTTTCCAAATTTACATTCACATCATTTTTGGATTGAAAGCAAAAAAGCATTCGTAAAAATACGTATATCTACAAAGGGTATGAGAATTATAAACAAAAAAGGTATAAATTCGATTCTAAATAAAATAAGAATAAAATAA
Organism: Candidatus Dasytiphilus stammeri; assembly: GCA_041942055.1. Classification (GTDB taxonomy): domain Bacteria; phylum Pseudomonadota; class Gammaproteobacteria; order Enterobacterales; family Enterobacteriaceae; genus Dasytiphilus; species Dasytiphilus stammeri_E. The sequence continues at coordinate 3,328 of CP145874.1, forward strand.
GGGGAAAATATGGGAAAAAAAAAATCCCGAGAAATAATCAAACTGATATCTACTGCAAATACGGGACATTTTTATACTACTACTAGAAATAAAAGAAATAAACCTGAAAAAAAAATGCAGTTTAGAAAATTTGATCCTAAAATTCGTAAACATGTAATTTATAAAGAATCAAAAATTTAGTAAAAACTATTACATACAAGAGGAAGAGGTTTTCTACAAGTTGCCTGAATTACCAGAAATTGAAACTATTTGTCGTGGAATAAGATTATATTTAGTAGGTCAAACCATTATTTATTCCGTTGTATATAATAAATATTTAAAAGTACCTGTCTCAAATGAGATATCTTCTATTCAAGATCAGAAAATCTTAAGTGTACAACGTCGTGCTAGATATATTATTATAGAACTACCTTTAGGTTATATGATCATTCATCTAGGTATGTCAGGAAGTTTGCGAATTTTTCCTTTGAATACCATACCACAGAAAAATGACCACATAGATTTAATAATAAATAATAGAAAAATACTACGTTATACAGATCCTCGTCGTTTTGGAATGTGGTTATGGAGTAATAATTCACCATCTACATTAGATCAGCTAAAACATTTAGGCCCCGAGCCATTAACTGATAAATTTTCTGGTGATTATTTGTTTACTCAATCTCGTAATAAACGTATCGCAGTAAAATCTTGGTTAATGGATAATAAATTTGTAGTAGGGATTGGTAATATTTATTCTAATGAATCTTTATTTTTAGCTGGAATATTACCTATTCGGAAGATATCTACATTAAATATTCAAGAGTCACAATTTCTTGTAAAAATAATCAAAAAAATACTCCGAGAAGCTATTATGCTGGGAGGTACTACCTTACGTGATTTTTGGCACATTGATGGTAAACCAGGTTATTTTATTAATAAATTAAATGTATATAGTCGTACGGGGAAACCATGCAAAAAATGTGGAACATTAATTAAATGTATTAAATATAAACAGCGTAGTACTTTTTTTTGTTGCAAATGCCAATCTTAATCAATTTATAGAAAGTCACTAAAAATAGAGTGTAAACCAATTTCATACAAAAATGAATACACATTCAACGGTTTGTATTATTTGGATGACATTACTGTTGTTTTTAGTAAATATAAATTCATTGGTTATAGCGAAGCAATACTTTTAATTAATCAACAAAATTATCCAATCTGGAATGAAATAGAAGAAATCGAAATTGTATCAAAGTTAAAAACCATTCATAAATTTAAACAGTTTATATTTTAAAATTAGTATTAATTAGTTGAAATAATGAGTATTTTTAGTTAAAGGAATAGTGATATTAAGTTTGATTACTTGCTAACCGAGTTGTTAGTATAGTTATACTTATATTATTTATTATTTATACATTACCATGTGATGCTTCTTTTGCTTGGATAGCAGCTTTAATAATCTTGTAAAAGTTGATAACATTTAAAGAAGATTTTCCAATTAACACGCCATCAATATCTGGTTGCATTAAAAATTTATATACATTTTCATAATTTACCGATCCTCCATATTGAATAATTATTTTTTCCGCGATAGCTATATTTTTTGTAGCTATATAATCACGAATAAATTTATGTATCGATTGTGTATGTATAGGTGATAAGTAATTTTCAGTTCCAATAGCCCAAATTGGTTCATAAGCAATTACCGTATTTTTAAATGCATCTACACCCTGCTTCTCTAATATAGTTCTAATCTGCCGTTTACATACTTCTTGGGTTTTGCCATTCTTATTTTCAATCTTATTTTCACCAATACAAAATACAGGTATAAGCCCAACTTTTTTTACTATTGCCAATTTTTTGGCTATCAAATCATCATTTTCTTGATGATAAAGACGACGTTCTGAATGGCCTATTATGACATATTTAATTCCAAAATCTTTTAACATATTAGCTGAGATATCTCCAGTAAAAGGACCCTCGAGATTAATATCTACATTTTGAGCACCTAAATCAATATCAGTGTCAATTAAAGCTTGATGGACTTGATCGAAATACATAATAGGAGGAGCAAGAACTATATCACAACATTTTTCTTTCAAATTAATATTCATTAACTTCTGACGTAAGATTTGGATATAATCTTGAATTATCTTTTTATTACCATGGAGTTTCCAATTTGCTATAATCAATAAATTACGCATTCATTATTACCAATAATGCTCAGTTGTTATATGACCAATCTCTTTACCATAACGTAAATGCTTCTTCATGTTTTTCAGTTGGTGTAATATTTCTTGTGTTTCACGTACCATATTTGGATTACCACATAACATCACATGACTATTTTGTGGATTCATTTCAATATTTAGAGTTTTTTCAAGTGTTCCATCAGCTATTAATACTGGTATGCGACCTAATAAAGATCCAGGAATATATTCTCGACTAACTATAGTTATAAGATTTAGTTTTTCATTATAACGTTTTTTTAATTCTTGCATTAGTGGTAAATAACATAAATCTCTAGCATAACGTACAGCATGAACGAGTATTATATGCTCAAACCTCTCTAAATCTTTACCTTCCTGCAGTATTGATAAATATGGTCCAATTCCTGTACCTGTTGCTAACATCCATAGATCCTTACAACTAGGAATTTCTTTTAATACAAAAAAACCAAATGCTTTTTTAGAAATTAATAAATTACTACCAATTTTAAGATCATGTAAATAAGGACTCAATTTTCCATCTTTTACTGTCACTATATAAAATGCTAAATCATTATCACTAGGAGCATTTACATATGAATAAGCACGTTGAATGCGTTTCTGATTGTTTTCAAAAGCAATTTTTGTAAATTGTCCTGCAATAAAAGGAGATATAGCAGCATGAAGCTTAAGTGTAAATAAATTTTCTGTCCAGTGTATTACTTGTATAACTTTTGCTACTACCCACATATAATTAATTACCTCTATTACTTATCCTTCTATAAAAATAGAAGATTTAGATTTATTTTTTCCATCCTTGAGTTAAATAAATGGCTTTATGCCATTTTTTATATCTTTCATTCCTCTCCAACCCAGAAATACTTGGTATAAAACATCGTTCAATCATTAATTTAGCATGTATTTCTTCCAAATCTACCCAAAAACCTACAGCTAATCCCGCCAAAAAAGCAGCTCCTAAAGCTGTAACTTCACGTAAGTTTGGACGTTCTAAAGGTATTCCAAGAATATCAGATTGAAATTGCATTAAAAAATTATTAGTTACTGCTCCCCCATCTACTCTAAGCATATTGATAGCAGAATTGGTATCGGCTTGCATGGCTTCTAGAACATCACGAGTCTGATAAGCAATTGATTCTAATGTTGCTCTAATGATATGGCTCGCATTAGCCCCACGAGTTAATCCAAAAATAGCACCTCTAGCATATGGATCCCAATAAGGAGCTCCTAATCCAGTAAAAGCTGGAACAAAATATATACCATTCGTATCTTTAACTTCAGTAGCAAAATACTCTGAATCTGCTGCATTAGTTATTAATTTCATTTCATCACGTAACCATTGGATAGAAGCTCCAGCAATAAATACTGTGCCTTCAAGAGCATAATTTACTTCACCATGTGGACCACATGCGATAGTAGTCAATAAACCATGAGTAGAATTAATAACTGTTGAGTTAGTATTCATCAACATAAAACATCCTGTACCATAAGTATTTTTAGTCATTCCGAATTTCACGCATAACTGACCGTAAAGTGCGGCTTGTTGATCTCCAACTATACCGGCTATAGCAATTTTTTTTTCATGTATTCCACATATGTTAGTAAAACCATAAATTTCTGAAGAAGGACGCACTTGTGGTAAAATTATACTTGGAATTTCAAATATATCTAATAATTTTTGATCCCATTCAAGAGTATGAATATTAAATAACATAGTACGTGAAGCATTTGTATAATCTGTAACATGTAGACGTCCTTGAGTCATTTTCCAAACTAACCAAGTATCAATAGTACCAAATAATATTTCTCCACGATTGGCTTTTTCACGTACTCCTGAAACATGATCAAATATCCATTTTACTTTAGTAGCAGAAAAATAAGGGTTTATTACTAATCCAGTACTTTGATGAATATAATTTTCCCATCCTTCTTTCTTGAGTTTCTCACATAAATCCGCTGTACGAGAACATTGCCATACAATAGCATTATACACTGGTTTACCAGTAACTTTATCCCAAATAACCGTTGTTTCCCTTTGATTAGTAATACCAATTCCTATAATTTGATCTGATTTAATCTCAGCATATGCAAGTGCATCTATTAGAGAAGAGCATTGAGATGTCCATATATCTATGGGATCATGCTCTACCCATCCAGCTTTAGGATAAATTTGTGTAAATTCACGCTGTGATATTGCTACAATATTTACATCACGATCTAATACTACAGCACGAGAACTAGTTGTACCTTGATCAAGAGCAAGAAGGTATTGTTTTTTATCTATAGCCATATAAAATTCCTGAGACTAAAAAAATTACTAATAACATAATTACGTATAGTTTCAAGGAAAGTAAGTTATGAATAAATATTATTTATGTAACGTTCAAAATTACATTCACTTTAGATAAATACAATATTTTTGATTAATTAGATTATTCAAGCATCAAGATCATGTTCAGTTATTATAATATAAAACGACTTAAATCTTCATCTGTTACTAATTGATCTAAATGATTAGATACATATTTTTCATCAATAGTGATTGTTTTACCACTAAGATTATTAGCTTCGTAAGAAATTTCTTCCATTAATCGTTCTAATACAGTATATAATCTTCTAGCTCCAATATTTTCAGTAGTTTCATTTACTTGCCAAGCAGATTCAGCAATCCTACGAATACCATCTTTAGTGAAATTAATATTTACACCTTCTGTAGCCATCAAGGCTTTATACTGTGTAGTCATAGATGCATTTGGTTCAGTCAGAATACGTTCAAAATCATTTGTTGTCAAAGCTTGTAATTCGACACGAATTGGTAAACGTCCTTGAAGTTCTGGAATTAAATCAGAAGGACTTGAGATTTGAAAAGCCCCAGAAGCTATAAATAAAATATGATCGGTTTTCACCATACCATGTTTAGTAGATACTAAACATCCTTCAACTAAAGGTAAAAGATCTCTTTGTACTCCTTCTCTAGACACATCAGGTCCCGTTGATTCACCACGTGTACAAATTTTATCAATTTCATCGATAAACACAATTCCATGTTGTTCTACTGCTTCAATAGCCTCCTTTTTTAACTCTTCAGGATTAAGTAGTCGAGATGCTTCTTCTTCTATTAAAAACTTCATGGCATCTATAATTTTAAGCTTGTGTTTTTTTTGTTTTTGACCACTTAAATTTTGGAACATAGACTGTAATTGACTGGTCATTTCTTCCATGCCTGGTGGTGCCATAATTTCTATTCCCATAGGAACCGTACTTAAATTAATCTCTATCTCTTTATCATTCAATACTCCATCTCGTAACTTTTTCCTGAATAGTTGTCGAGTTACTGAAGGTTCTTGAGATCCTTCTTGATTCTTCCAGTTATTATTAGAAGATGGTGGAACTAATACATCCAATATACGTTCCTCTGCCATTTTTTCAGCACGATGGCGATTTTGATCCATCCGTAAAATACGTACAATTTTTATGGCAGAATCTGTTAAATCACGGATGATAGAATCAACTTCTTTCCCTACATATCCTACTTCAGTAAATTTGGTTGCTTCAACTTTAATAAAGGGTGCATGGGCTAATCTTGCTAAACGGCGAGCAATTTCCGTTTTTCCTACACCAGTTGGACCAATCATTAAAATATTTTTAGGAGTAATCTCATGGCGTAGTTCTTCATTTAATTGCATACGTCTCCAGCGATTACGTAATGCTATTGCAACTGCACGTTTTGCATGATTTTGACCAATAATAAATTTATTTAATTCATTCACTATTTCCCGAGGAGTCATCTCAGCCATAATAAAGATCCTTACACTTTAACTTTAGAGGTTAATTCTTCAATTGTAAAATTATGATTGGTATAAATACAGATATCACCAGCAATAGTTAAAGCTTTTTCTGTAATTTCACGAGCATTAAGATTGGTTGTTTCTAACATAGCTTTAGCAGCTGCTTGAGCATAAATTCCACCAGAACCAATAGCTATAAGATCATTTTCCGGTTGAATAACATCACCATTTCCGGTAATGATCAATGATGCATTTTCATCTGCAACTGCCAACAGTGCTTCCAATCTGCGTAACATACGATCAGTACGCCAATCTTTTGCAAGTTCTACTGCTGCCTTTATTAGATGTCCCTGACATATACCTAATTTGCGCTCAAAACGTTCAAATAACGTAAAAGCATCTGCGGTTCCGCCAGCAAAACCAGCCATTACATGATCATTATAAAGACGACGCACTTTTTGGATATTTCTTTTCATTATTGTGTATCCTAGTGTCGCTTGACCATCACCACCCATTACTACCTTATCATTACGGCGTACACTTAGTATTGTTGTCATTTATAACCCCCATAAAAAACTTAGGATGATAGATAATCATAAGACAAATCATATATGGGGTAATATTACTTATATTCAACCTCTTTATAATGATAAAGAAAATTATATCTCATCATGTATTACTTCCGACAAATAGATTTCTCCATTTATTAGATATGTTTTATAAAAATTAAGAATTAATAGGGTTTTTAACAAAAATAGTTAAAATGACTACTAGAAGGTTTCCATTACTAATAGGAATAAAAGAATGAAAAGAGCATTTATAATAGTATTAGACTCTTTTGGAATTGGATATACTCAAGATGCTGATCAGTTTGGAGATGTTGGAGCTGATACCCTAGGACATATTGCTGAAGCATGTATTAAAGGTCAAGCTAATACCAAAAACCGTCGAGGTTCATTACAATTACCACATCTTACCGCATTAGGACTGGCAAAAGCTGCACAACAATCTACAGGCAATTTCCCTCCAGGTCTTAATAAAAATACCCCGATTATGGGATGTTATAGTTACGCAAAAGAAATGTCTTTTAGTAAAGATAGTCCTACAGGACATTGGGAAATAGCTGGAGTCCCTGTTCTTTTTAAATGGGATTATTTTACTAAAAAAATTCATAGTTTTCCTAATAAATTACTAGATAAAATTATTGAACGTGCACAATTATCAGGATATTTAGGTAATTGTCATGCTTCTGGAACTATCATTATAGATGATCTTGGAGAAGAACATATAAAAACTACCAAACCTATCTTTTATACTTCAACTGATTCGGTTTTTCAAATTGCTTGTAATGAAGAGCTATTTGGGCTTGATAGTTTATATAAATTATGTACTATTACCCGAAAAATTCTTAATGAAGAAGGTTATAAAATTTGTAGGGTAATAGCACGTCCCTTTACTGGCACTAAAAAAGGCTCTTTTAAGCGTACTCCAAATCGTTATGATTTAACGCTACCACCACCAGCCCCAACTCTTTTAAATAAATTAGTTGATGAAAAAGGAGGGAATGTTATTTCTATTGGAAAAGTAGCTGATCTTTATGCACATTCTGGGATTACTAGAACAGTGAAAGCGGCGGGGTTAGAAGAACTATTTAAAGTGACTATGCAAGAAATAAGTAGAGCTGTTGATAACACTCTAGTTTTTGCTAATTTTGTAGATTTTGATTCATTGTGGGGACATAGACGCGATGTAGCAGGTTATGCTACAGGATTAGAACTATTTGATAGGCATGTACCAGAACTACTATCTATAATTAAAAAAAATGACCTTTTAATTATTACTGCTGATCATGGTTGTGACCCCACTTGGCATGGAAATGATCATACCCGCGAACATATTCCTGTGCTTCTCTATAGTCCAATAATATCTTCAGGTTTTTTAGGACCACGTGAAACCTTTGCAGATATTAGTCAAACCATAGCCAAATATTTTGGCTTAACTAATATGGATTATGGTAAAAGTATGGTGTAAGTAATAATAAATAAATTTTTATATAGGATAGATTAATGATTACACCACATATTAATGCTAAAAAGGGAGATTTTGCTGAAACAATACTAATTTCTGGTGATCCATTGAGGGCAAAATATATTGCGGAAAATTTTCTAGATGATCATTGGGAAGTAAATACTATAAGAGGTATGTTAGGTTATACAGGAATTTATAAAAATAAATATATATCAGTCATGGGACATGGAATAGGTATTCCCTCATGTTCTCTGTATGCTAAAGAACTCATTACAGAATACGGAGTTAAGAACCTTATTAGGGTTGGTTCTTGTGGAACTATATTACAAGAAATTAAACTTCGTGATATTATTATTGGTATGGGAGCTTGTACTGATTCAAAGGTTAATAGGATTAAGTTTAATGGATATGATTTTTCTGCAATAGCAGATTTTCATTTAACATGTACTGCTGTTGAGGCAGCTAATCAATTAGGATTTACTGTACATATTGGTAATCTTTTTACTACTGATCTATTTTATCCTACAGATACTAATCTATTTCATCTTATGGAAAAGTATAGAATACTGGGTATAGAAATGGAAACGGCAGGACTATATTCTATTGCAGCAGAATATAATGTTAAAGCATTAACTATTTGTACGGTATCAGATCATTTTCATTTTCCTGATAAGAGTTTAACTGTAGAAGATAGACAATCCTCATTTAATGAAATGATACAAATTGCTTTGCATTCGATCGTATTATTCGATCATAAAAATACCTTAAAATCTAAGTTTTAATATTTCAAAAATAGTGAAAGTAAAATACCTATTTATTTGTAAGAAATGTAATATAACTTATTCCCGTTGGAAAGGACAGTGTAATTGCTGTAAGCAGTGGAATACTATTATTGAAATGCCATTTACTACTAATAAATGGCATCACAATATAAATCAATCTTCTGCCGATGATTCTAATCAGATACAACCCCTTTCACTAATAACTTTAGAAGAATTTCCTCGCTTTTCAACGGGATTTAAAGAATTTGATCGAGTACTTGGCGGAGGCATAGTATCCGGAAGTACAATCTTAATTGGAGGTAATCCAGGAACAGGTAAAAGTACTCTTTTATTACAAACTCTTTGTAACTTATCTAATAAAATGAAAGCTATTTATGTAACTGGAGAAGAATCACTGAATCAGGTGGCTTTGCGAGCTCATCGATTGAATTTGTCAAAATTTAATGTATACATGTTATCTACAACTAGCATAGAACAAATTTGTCGGGTTGCAGAACAAGAACAACCTTCAATAATTGTTATTGATTCTATTCAAGTAATGCATATAACTAATGTACGATCCTCTCCAGGAAGTGTAGGTCAGGTACGTGAAATTGCTGCTTATCTTACCCAATTTGCTAAAAAAAATCTTATAACCATTATTATTGTTGGTCATGTTACTAAAGATGGAATTTTAGCTGGACCAAAAGTATTAGAACATTGTATAGATTGTTCACTGTTCCTAGATGCAACTGTAGAATCTAATTTTAGAATTTTACGAAGTCACAAAAATAGATTTGGAGCAATAAATGAATTAGGTATTTTTTCTATGACAGAACAGGGTTTAACTGAAGTAAATAATCCCTCAGCTATTTTTATTAACCGTCGTGATAAAATCACTACTGGTAGTGCTATTATGGCAATATGGGAAGGAACGAGGCCTTTACTAGTTGAAATTCAGGTATTAGTAGATCATACAATAATTCTTGGCCATCCAAAAAGAGTAGTTGTAGGATTAGACCACAATAGGCTAACTATATTACTTGCAGTATTACATCGGCATGGTGGTGTACAAATTAGTGATCTAGATATTTTTGTTAATGTAGTTGGAGGAGTAAAAGTTACAGAAACTAGTGTAGATCTAGCTTTATTACTTGCTATAATTTCTAGTCTACGGAATATACCTATTCCTATAGATATAGTAATTTTTGGAGAAGTAGGTCTATCTGGTGAAATTAGACCCGTTCCTAGTAGTCATGCACGAATAGTGGAAGCGGCAAAACATGGTTTCCGTCGAGCTATAGTACCAATATCAAATTTTTCTAAAGATCTAATAGATAATATTACTGTATTTGGAGTAAAAAATATCATCGATGCATTAGTATTATTAGCAAAAATTTGGGGAATCTCTAATTAAAACTAATATTCCAATTGGAAACTATGGAGGATGAATTGTGCACCGTACAGACTTAAATTTACTAATAGTTTTAGATATTTTACTAGAAGTATGTAGTGTTAGTAAAACCGCTAAAAAACTAAACGTAACACCACCTGCTATCAGTAAATCTTTAAATAAAATTAGAGAGACTTTTCAAGATCAAATTTTAGTACGTTCCGGATCTAAATTAATATTAACTCCTCTAGCTTTTCAACTTAAGCCACAAATTCGACACATCATTAATAATATAAGGAATATATTATATCAAAATCTTACTTTTAGAGTAGGCAAAAAATCGTTACTATTTAACATAGTATCAAATGACCTTTTGATTTCAATATTAAGCTACCATTTCATTAGTAAAATTGAACCAGATGAACCTAAGATTTTAATTGAATTTAAATATGATAATTTGTCGGAAAATTTTTTACGCCAAGACAATCTAGATTTATATATTGGTGAATCACGAGATCTGAGTCCAGAAATAAAAATTAGAACAGTATATCGTGATAATTGTTTAATTATTGCTAATAAGCAACATGAAATACTTAAAAAAAATAAAAACATCCATAATTTAAGCCATTATAATTTTATAAGTACCAAAGGAAAATTAAATACAATTATTGATCAAATTTTTATTGCTAAAGGCTATCAACGAAAAGTAATTGGTATTAATCCAAGTTATTTTTCTACTCTTGAAACAATAATAAATACCGATTGTCTAGCTGTAATACCAATATTTTTTGCTGATACTATCAACCGACTAAAAATTGAAATTGCTACTTTTGAACCTGAAATGATTTTACCACCAATTAGCTTCATACAAGCATGGCATCCTAGAAATGATAATTCTCCTGCTCATAAATGGTTAAGAGATCACACACTCAAGTTTTTTCAAAACCAACCGGTAAGAAACTAATTACCTAACCACAATAGAATTATTATTATAACCAATTTCTATATTTAAAATATGCATAAGGAGCAAGTCCAGTAAGAATCATAGCTATTAGAGCTAAAGGATAACCAAAAATCCATTTAAGTTCAGGCATGAATTGAAAATTCATACCATAGCTTGAAGCAACTAACGTTGGTGGTAGAAAGATAACCGAAACTACCGAAAAAATTTTTATTATTCTATTTTGTTCAATATTAATAAATCCCATAGCAGCTTGCATTAAAAAATTTACTTTTTGAATTAAAGATTCATTATGTGGTAATAAAGATTCTATATCCCGTAATATTTCTCGTGCAGGCTCTAATTGTTTAATAGGTAAGCGATGTTTTCGTACTAAAAAGTTTAGTGCTCGTTGAGTATCCATTAAACATAAACGAACTTTCCAAACAATATCTTCTAATTCAGCTAACGTTGAAAGTGCTTCATTACATTGCTCATCTTGATGACCTTCCATAATTACACGGCTTAGTTTTTCTAAATCACTATAAATACTTTCAATTTCATCTGCTAATTGTTCTATTTTAGTTTCAAATAGATCTAACATTATCTCAAAAGCATTGCCATCAATTAAAAATTGACTACGTGCACGCATCCGAAAAAGTCTAAATGCTGGTAATTCGCGATCGCGTAAGGTATACAATCTTCCATCACGCATAGTAAATGCAACTGTAGCATTTCCTGCATGATCTTCAGCATCTTCATAAAAGAAAAAAGAATGGATATGTAATCCATCTTTATCTTCAAAAAAACGTGCAGAAGCCTCTATATCTTCTAACTCCGGACGTGTTGCTAAACTTTGTCCTAAGATATTCTGTACTTGTTCTCGCTCATTTAATTCGGGTTCAATTAGATCGACCCAAATAGAATTAACTAAATCTTGTTCTAGCTCAATACGTGTTAAAAACTTATTACTTAATTTATATGCGTTAAGCATAGCCAAAATCTCTAAATACTTTTATGTATAAATAGAGTAACAAAAATTCAATCCAAATTCCAATTTTACGAACTTCCGAACATTTATTTTTTGATCTATATTGATTAGAATGCTATTACTAAATACATTTAGTGTAAGTGAGAAGCATTATTGCGATATAAAAAACCAACTAATGAATGAAAATGCGGACCTTCCATGTCCGCAAACGATTTATATTATTTGATATCTCTGATTGCAATATAATAATTATTAACATTTATCTTTCTTATTATCATGTTCAATTTTTACTTCCTGTTTACGTACAGTATCATGAATTTTCTGTATACGATCTCTTCCTTCTTTACGTACAATTATTTCTTCCACAATATGGGCAGTTTTATTAACAACTGGTTGTTCACTAGTTTCAGTAATTTCTACGACAGTATCAGACCAATCAAATTTATCGGGGCATTGATCTTTGTTAATAATAGAACGTCTAAAAATAGCCGCATGTTCTTCATGAAGAGGTACTTCAACTTCAACGTCTTTTTCAGTTACAAAACGTCGAACGCGTGTAGAACCTTCTTTAATAAGTTTCTTACCAATTTCTAATTGCTCTTCTGCTAATGGTAAAATATCCTCAGTCGAAATACATTGATCCTGATGGTTTTCTGAAGATTGGCATTTAGTAGTATCGGATTGATGATATTGACTATCATGTTTATCTGTTGTACATGTAGGAGTTTGTGATACATCCATCATTTGATGAGCATTAAGAATCTCCATAGCTCTAGGAGTATCTTCTTCATTACTACGCAAAATCAAAATAACTCCTCCTGTTTCTACTGCCTGAGCATAGACTTTAGATTCTTCTTCCGTTAAACCCTTACCGAATAAACGGTGCCAAATATCATCTTGATGAGATAAAATATTTGCTGATCTTAACTGATTATCATCAATTAAACTAATATCATCTATACTAAAACCGGCTTGTAGTAAGTTATTTTTTGCAGATTCCGCATGTTCTGCATTATCAAATAACGTAACTATTTTTTCATAGCTCATTATTAAATCCTCTTAAATAACATTGTATCTAAATTTTATGAGTTGATTTGTTTTTCTATTATCCTTATAGATACTCTACGATTTTTTGCACGTCCTTCTGTAGTATCATTAGAAGCTATAGGATGTGTTTCTCCATAACCTTCTGTAACTAAACGTTCTGATGGAATATTTAATTTAATTAACTCGTTTTTAATTTCCTCAGCTCTTGCTTGGGATAGAATTTGATTTTGTTCTATACTACCGATGTTATCGGTATAACCGCCTATTTTAATTTTTACATTTGGATAGGCTTTCAAGATAGCTGCAACCTTATTAAGCTGCATTTGAGCATTTATTTGAGGATTCTTCTCACCGCTATCAAAAAAGATTTGATCCAGATCAAACCACATATAATTAGAAGATATTTTCCATGGATCTTTAATAAACGTAAGGAGTTTCATTTCAATACTGTCATCACGTATATTAATAGATGTGCCATCAGGTAATAGAACGCTATTAGTAGTATTGGTTGTAAATGGAGAGGTATGTGATGTAGGAATATAATTATTATTATTATATTCCTTTTCATCTGAATGATGAAAATACCATAAGATCATTAATATTAATATTAATAAAGGTATTAACCACCAAAGTAAATTTTTACGTTTCTTTATTATCTCTTGTGCAAGAATGGGGTTACAACTGTTTTTATGTCTATTAGGTAACATACTTATACCTCTTTTATTTAAATCGATTAATTACAACTATAGTTTTTTTTTAAAAAAATGCCACTAATAAAAAGTCTAGAATAATTAATCTAAAAGTAAAAAGAGAGTATAAAACCATATAAAAAGTGGTCGGCGAGAGAGGATTTGAACCTCCGACCAACTGGTCCCAAACCAGTTGCGCTACCAAGCTGCGCTACTCGCCGCCTAAATTATTAAGTGCAAAGAGAGGGATTTGAACCCTCACATCCCTTTAATTAGGATACTAGCTCCTGAAACTAGTGCGTCTACCATATTCCGCCATCTTCGCAAAAAATCTGGAGGGGTGGCTAATGGGATTTGAACCCATGACGACTGGAACCACAATCCAGGGCTCTACCAACTGAGCTATAGCCACCACTACTATGGATATGTGCTACTACGCACCCGACAGGATTCGAACCTGAGACCTCTGCCTCCGGAGGGCAGTGCTCTATCCAACTGAGCTACGGGCGCTAATAATCAGTCAGTATTTAGTAGCTAATTAATTAAATCCTACGAATTTGCTTTAATACTGTCTAGTAATTTTTCCAATTAATTTGGAGATATGAGTTAATATCGTTTCATCATCTTGAAGAATTCATCATTAGTTTTAGTCATTGATAACTTATTTATAAGGAATTCCATTCCATCAATTTCACTCATGGGATGTAAAATTTTTCTTAATATCCACATTTTTTGCAGTTCATCTGGTGAAGTAAGTAATTCTTCTTTACGTGTTCCTGAACGATTATAATCGATAGCGGGAAAAACTCTTTTTTCGGCAATTTTTCTGGCTAAATGTAATTCCATATTACCAGTACCTTTAAATTCTTCGTAGATTACTTCATCCATTTTGGAGCCAGTATCAATCAAAGCAGTTGCTATAATTGTTAAACTCCCTCCTTCTTCTACATTTCGAGCGGCTCCGAAAAATCTTTTGGGTCTATGAAGAGCATGAGCATCTACTCCTCCAGTTAATACTTTTCCTGACGAAGGTACTACGGTATTATAAGCTCTGGCTAAACGTGTTATTGAATCTAACAAAATAATAACATCTTTTTTATGTTCAACTAAACGCTTGGCTTTTTCAATTACCATTTCAGCAATTTGAACATGTCGTGTAGCAGGTTCATCAAAAGTAGAAGCCATTACATCTCCTTTAACTAATCGATGCATTTCTGTCACTTCTTCAGGACGTTCATCAATAAGTAATACCATTAAAAAACAATCTTGGTAATTAGAAGCAATACTTTGTGCAATATTTTGCATAAGCATAGTTTTACCAGCTTTTGGAGGTGCTACAATCAAGCCTCTTTGTCCACATCCTATTGGTGATGCGAGATCTAATACACGACCAGTTAAATCTTCTGTAGAACCATTACCCCTTTCCATACGTAATCTTTTATTTGCATGGAGTGGTGTTAAGTTTTCAAATAATATTTTATTACGAGTATCTTCTGGATTATCATAGTTAACTGTATTTACTTTTAAAAGGGCGAAATAACGTTCTCCTTCCTTTGGAGGACGAATTTTACCCGCAACAGTATCGCCAGTGCGAAGACTAAATCGTCTGATTTGACTAGGAGATACATAAATGTCATCTGATCCTGCTAGATATGAACTATTTACAGACCTCAGAAAACCAAAACCGTCGTGTAAAATTTCTAGCACTCCATAACCAAATATATCTTCCCCATTTCTTGCACGGTGTTTAAGAATGGAAAAGATTATATCCTGTCTACGTATACGTGCTAAATTTTCTAGTCCTATACTTTCACCTAAAACAATCAGTTCAGAGATAGTCTTATTTTTTAATTCGGTAAGATTCATAATGGTAGGTTCTTTATCTTTAAGTCGCAGTATAAAAAGAAGTTATTTATATGGTATAAGCACTTGTTATATGGTTTATTTTTAGTAACTTTCATCAATTCTATGTATGAATATATAATTGTATTAAAGATGATTTTTTCATACTAATTACTCTGTTAAGATTGGTGCTAAAAAATCTTTGATTTGTCCTTTAGATAAACTACCAACTTTGCTAGCAACTACTTTACCATTTTTAAAAACTAATAAAGTTGGAATTCCACGAATTCCATATTTTTTCGCCGTATTAGGATTATTATCTACATTTAATTTCGCTACCTTAAGCTCACCCAAATATTCTTCCGCTATTTCGTCTAAAATCGGTGCAAGTACCTTGCAAGGTCCACACCATTCCGTCCAAAAATCAACTAGTGTCACTAGATCTACTTTTAATATATATTCTTCAAAATTATCATCGGTTAAATAAATAATTTTATCACTCATGTTGTTATACTCCATAAATATTATAAAAAAAATCAATTGTTTATTGGTATGGTTTAAAAAAGAACCAATCTAACTATCAGTTAGCTATAAATATAATACATTGAGTGAGGTATTTATTGTATCTAGCAGCAAACTGGAAACAAAAAAGTATACTAATAAGTTTTGGATAGTTAGATGAAAAAATCGAATTATAATTCTCAACTTCTAAGTAATAACTCAAAAAACAGTACTCAGATCACTTATAGTTTAATAAGTAATGATTCATATCAATTTATTATATTATGTTATATAATTTAATCAACCATCTAATTTGATTGTTATATCATAAGACTCTTCAGTAATGATAAATAATTTTTTTTACATACCTTTAAAATCATTACTTTTTTTTTTACATACTTTTATAAACTATGTTCTTCATCAAATAGTTATGGGCTGACATTAAACTTTTCAATGCATATAGAGCAAAATACTTCAACCTTATTAAAAAATCTTAAACTAATTTAGTGGAGAACCTTGTGAATATAGAATTACTAAAAACCTTTTTAGAAGTCAGCAAAACCCGACACTTTGGTAGAGCAGCTGAGCTACTTTATCTTACTCAATCAGCAGTGAGCTTTCGGATTAAACAGCTAGAAAGTAAATTAGGTGTAACTCTTTTGAATCGTCATAGAAATAATATTCATTTAACTCCTGCGGGGGAACGACTAATCCCTTATGCCAATAATTTATTAAATACCTGGAAGATAGCTAAAAAAGAAGTTATACATACTAAAAAACATCCTAAATTATCAATAGGAGCAAGTGCTTCTTTATGGGAGACTTATTTAACTTCATGGATAAAATTAATTTATCAAATTCAACCCGACATACACCTAGATATACGTATAGCACCACGTAATATGTTAATAAAACAATTATATGAACATCAATTAGATATTTTAATTACAACTGAAGTACCTAAAATAGCTGACTTAATAAGTAAGCCAATAGGACATATCTCACTAAAAATAGTCAAATCCTCCAAAACCAATTTTGACCAAAATAATAAATACCAATTTATAAAATTGGACTGGGGAATAGATTTTTTTATCCATGATCATGAAAATTTAATTCAGATCTTTCCCATATTAATAACATCCTCAGCCCATTTAACACGTCATTTATTACCTTTAATAAATGCTTGTGCTTTATTACCTATACACTGGACTGATTTATATAAAGAAGAATTAACAGCCCTCTCAAATTTTCCTATTATCAGTCGTTCTTTATGTGCCATTTGGCTACCAACTAATGATCATCAAACGCAAATCCATCAGTTACTTAATTTAACTAAATTTATTCAATAGCCGCATGGCAGGGGCGAAGGGATTCGAACCCCTAACTACCGGTTTTGGAGACCGGTGCTCTACCATTGAACTACGCCCCTCAAATCTACAAACAAACCTTATCATAAAAAATTATAAACAATAATTTCAATTCATTCCTCGATGATTTTTTTAATCACACTAGTTATTGATGGCAAAACACCGTGCCATAATAAAAACGAATATGCTGCTTGAGCTACTAACATACCTATTCCATCTGCATATTTTTTGGACCCATGTTCTTGACACCATTGTAAAAATGGAGTTAATTGGGATTGATAAAACATATCATAGCAACGTGTATGAATATTAATCAAATGACGAGGTAATTCAGGTACTATGCCTTGAATACCACAGGAAGTAGCATTGATAATTAAATCAAACTGATGTTTTTCTAATTGATCGAACTGTTCGACTGAAATTATACCATAAGGTTTAAATTTATGAACTAATTCTTGTGCTTTATACCACGTGCGATTAGTAACTATTATTGAACAACCATAATGTAAAAGAGGATAAATTATTCCATGTGCTGCTCCCCCTGCACCAATAATTAATATTCTATCATGAGGTTGAATTAACTGAAGTCTAGTCAGGTCATTTAATATACCAATACCATCCGTATTATCTCCTAAAAGTTGATGATTTTCTAATTTTTTTATAGTATTTACCGACCCTGATAATAAAGCTCGATTAGTTAATTTATTGACTAAACTATAAGCAATTTGTTTATACGGAACAGTTATATTAGCACCTAACCCTCCACTTAAAAAAAATTTATACAGTTCATACCTAAAACGCTCTTCAGAAGAACAAATACATCCATAAGTATGATGTTGAATATTCATCATTTTGCTAAAGTAATAGTGAATTAGCGGTGATTTACTATGTTTAACCGGATTGCCAAATATCGCATAATTTATCTTACCATCCATAACGAATAATTTTACCACTCAATAAATCTCGAATTTCTGTATGACATTTCAATGGTCCAAGACACCCCGGATATATTTTTAAACTATTCCCAAATTGATTTTGGATTTCTTTTACTGTACGACATGGAATAGATCCGGTAATATTAGCACTAGTTGAAACTAATGGTTTATTAAAAGCTCGACATAATTGCTGAATGGATGGATACTGACTAATACGTACTGCTAATGAAGAAAAATTCCCTGTAAGCCAGTATGGTGTGTTTATATTTTTCGGTAATAACCATGTTATAGGTTTAGTGGAACTAGATATAATCTCACGGTGTTTATTTGATAATTGATGCTCGTGAATATAAGGTTTTATTTGTTCATAATCAGCTGCTACTAAGATAAAACCTTTCTCTATTGAACGTTGTTTTAATGATAATAAATGCATAACAGCTTTTTTACTTTCAGGATTACATCCTAAACCAAATACAGATTCAGTAGGATAAGCAATAGTTTCATCTTCCAGAAGTATTTTGATGAAATCATCTATATTACTAGAATTTTTCATATGTATATATTAATTATGACTATATATTATCATTAATAATCCTAACACAAAGAAATAAAAAGTCATGTACAATATAAGAATAAAAAAACATTATTTATACTAAATTGAACATTATGACTATTATGCAAATATTAACTTATCCTGATGAACGACTTAGAAGTATTGCTATGCCAATTACTAAAATCAATACTAAAATCAACAAGATTATTAATGATATGTTTGAAACTATGTATGCTAACAATGGAATTGGTTTAGCAGCTACACAAGTAAATATTCATAAACAAATTATAGTAATAGATCTATCGCCAAAACGAGATGAAGGTTTAGTACTAATTAATCCCAAATTATTAGAAAATAGTGGTTGTATTAGTATTGAAGAAGGATGTTTATCTCTTCCCGAACAAACAGCTTTTATTCCTCGTGCAGAAAAAATTAAGATTTTAGCTTTAGATATTAATGGTAAATATTTTACCATGGAAGCATATAGTTTATTAGCCATTTGTATTCAACATGAAATGGATCATTTAAAAGGAAAATTATTTATAGATTACTTATCACCATTAATACAGAATAGAATTTTATCTAAAATAAAAAAAAGAGCCTTATAAAGGTGGAATAAGGTGTGTAATTATAAGGGACTGAAAATTATTTTTGCCGGTACAGGTGAATTTACCGTATATCATCTTACTAATTTAGTATCTAAATATCAAATAGTTGGTATATTAACTTCTCCTGATAGTAACATGACTGGACAAAAGAACAAATTAGTTATTAGCGGAATCAAAAAGTTTGCCATTAAGCATAATATTTCACTGTTTCAACCGAAATTCTCCCATTTTTTCCAAAATCATTTTCATCAACAACTTGCAGATTTAAAAGCTGATCTGATGGTAGTAATTGCTTATGGTATAATATTACCATCTTCTATTATAAATCTACCACGATTTGGTTGTATTAATGTGCATAGTTCTCTTTTACCTCGTTGGCGTGGAGCAGCTCCAATACAGCGTTCAATAATAGCAGGAGATCAAATTACTGGAGTTACTACAATACAAATAAATTCTGGAATTGACACTGGAGAAATTTTACATAAAATTCCTTGTGCAATTGATAATACCGATACCAGTGCTACACTTGGCAAAAAATTATCCAGACTTGCATCAATTAGTATGTTAAGAACATTGGAACAGTTAGTTCATGGAAGTATATATCCACAAGTACAATCGGAATCTGCAGCCACCTATGCTAAAAAGATCTGCAAAAAAGAAGCACAACTTAACTGGAAATTATCTGCAATAGAAATTGAACGTTATATACGTGCTTTTAATCCGTGGCCAGTAAGCTATTTTTTTATTCATGGAAAATATATAAAAGTTTGGAAAGCATCGGTACTTCTTCAAAAAAATTTTCATGGCATTCAGCCAGGAGAGATTATCCAAGTTAATAAGCATGGAATTCAAATTGTTACTAGACAAGATATTCTGAATATAGAAGAATTACAACCAGCCGGAAAAAAAATCATGACAGTTGGTGAATTTCTTAATTCACGCAAGGAATGGTTTATTCCAGGATTAATTTTGGACTAATCATATAATTGGTATCTCTAAGTAATTAATTGCATTACTCGTACAAACAGTAAAACTATAATCATTTTTATTAATAAATTAATTCGGAATTATTAAATTCAACCAGGGACTGAAATCAAGAATTTGGTACTTCTGATTACAAAAAGGACGAACAAGATTGGTTTTATTCTATCCAATGGTTTTTAACATATCGGACATTTTTTTATATTCATTGTATTAATTACCTAATTTAGGGTATGAATGAGGAATTCATTATATTTTTGATATGGAAGTAAAAAAAAAAAAATAACTAACCTCCATGACATTTTTTATATTTTTTAAGAGAGCCACAAGGACAAAGATCGTTACGTCCTATCTTATTAGGATTTATATAGTTGGTCAGTTTTAAATTAGTTTGGTTGTCCTGCAATAGTAGTAAATTATCAGTAACTAATTCTTCTGAAACATGTACTTGAACTTTACAAATTATTTTGATCACTTCATATTTCATCATTTCAAGCATATTGGAAAACATAGTAAATGATTCTCGTTGGTATTCTTGTTTAGGATCTTTTTGTGCATAACCACGTAAATGAATTCCTTGACGTAAATAATCCATTGCAGCTAAATGTTCTCTCCACATAATATCCATCGTTTGTAACATGATACTTTTTTCAAACTTACCCATTTTATCAATACCTACTAACATTTTTTTTTGTTGGTATATTTCTATAGCATATTTAATAATATTATGGATAAATTGTTCTGCAACAATTACTTGTTGATTGTTTATCCAATCATTAATTGGTAAAGGAATATTTAATTCTATTTGAAAATATTCTATTAATCCGCAGATATCCCACATATCTTTTGAAGAACAAATTGGAATATATCTACTTATAATTTTTTTTAAAACATCTTTATAAAGTTGGATAATGATTTGGCTGATATCAGTAATTGGAGTATCTAATAATTCATTACGTTGTGCATAAATCGCTTGTCGTTGATCATTAGCTACATTATCATATTCCAACAACTGTTTACGAATA
The DNA here is from genome assembly GCA_041942055.1 of Candidatus Dasytiphilus stammeri. GTDB lineage: Bacteria > Pseudomonadota > Gammaproteobacteria > Enterobacterales > Enterobacteriaceae > Dasytiphilus > Dasytiphilus stammeri_E. The sequence continues at coordinate 24,987 of CP145874.1, forward strand.
TCAAAATTGCGATTTTCTACTTTACACTGGGCATTAGCAATAGCTTTAGTAATCCAAGGATGTTCTATAGCTTCTCCTGATTTCATCCCCAGTCTTCGCATCATTCCAGAAATACGATCTGAAGCAAAAATACGCATTAAAGTATCTTCCATAGAAAGATAAAATCTTGAAGATCCAGGATCCCCTTGACGTCCAGCTCTACCACGAAGTTGATTGTCAATTCGGCGGGACTCATGACGTTCTGTACCAATAATATGTAACCCTCCGGATTTCACCACTTCATTATGATGGATTTGCCACTTTTTTTGAATATTTTGGATTTTTTCCTCATCTGAAGATTTTATTTGGATAATTTCAGACTGTATACTACCTCCAAGTACTATATCAGTTCCCCGACCGGCCATATTAGTAGCAATAGTTACTGCACCTACTTGACCAGCACGTGCAATAATATCAGCTTCCTGAGCATGAAATTTAGCATTTAAAACCTTATGAGCGATACCTGCACCAGTTAGTTCTCGAGAAATTTTTTCAGATTTTTCAATAGAAATTGTTCCTACTAATATTGGTTGACCTTTAATGGTTCGTTGATGTATATCTTGAATTACCGCTTCAATTTTTTCTTTTTCGCTAAGAAATATTACATCTGGTAGATCTTCTCTAATCATTTTTTTATTGGGAGGAATTACTATAGTATCTAATTGATAAATTGAACGAAATTCAAAGGATTCTGTATCTGCGGTACCCGTCATTCCAGCCAATTTATAATATAATCTAAAGTAATTCTGGAAAGTAATAGACGCTAGGGTTTGATTTTCGTTTTGAATTTTAACTCTCTCTTTAGCTTCAAGTGCTTGATGTAATCCGTCACCCCACCGACGTCCTGGCATAATTCTACCGGTATGTTCATCTACAATGATTACTTCTCCATTTTTAACAATATAATCTATATTACGAAAAAATAGTGTATGAGCTCGCAAAGCTGCTGTTACATGATACATCAGTATTATGTTAGAAGGTGCATAAAGACATTCATGCTGTTTCATTAAACCTTCACGCATCAAGAGATCTTCTATAAAAATGAGACCCCGTTCAGTAAGATATACCTGTCGTGATTTTTCATCTACTGAAAAATGACCTTTTCCTTGAAATGTATCGGAATCATCTCGATCCTGTTGAATTAATTGAGGAATGAGATGATTGATTTGTATATAAAGCTCTGAACGATTTTCCATAGGACCTGAAATAATTAATGGAGTGCGAGCTTCATCAATCAGTATTGAATCCACTTCATCAATTAAAGCATAATGTAATTTACGTTGCACACGATCTTTAGGATCAAAAATCATATTATCCCTTAAATAATCAAAACCATATTCATTATTAGTTCCATAAGTAATATCAGAAGCATAAGCAGCACGTTTTTCAAGTTTAGACATACCCGATAAATTTATACCTACATTCATTCCCAAAAAATTAAATAAAGGACGATTGCTATTGGCATCTCGCTGTGCTAAATAATCGTTTACTGTAACAATATGTACTCCTTCACCAGTGAGAGCATTTAAATAAGCTGGTAAAGTAGCTGTCAAAGTTTTACCTTCTCCAGTAGGCATTTCAGCAATACAACGATTATTCAAAACTATTCCACCAAGTAATTGAACATCAAAGTGGCGCATATTAAACACACGCTTACTAGCTTCACGTACAGTTGCAAAAGCTTCTGGAATTAAATTGTCTAATTTTTCTCCCTTTTTTATTCTAGAACGAAATATGCTGGTTTTTTGTTTTAGTTCTTCATTCGATAATTTGGAAAAGTTAGGTTCGAGCTTATTGATACTATCAACAATTTTTTTTAATTTACATAGTATACGATCATTTCGACTACCAAATATTTTAGTAAGTAAATTTAGCACCATAGCAAATAAATTCTCTTGTTTATCTGATAGAATATAATAAATTATATCCTTGGTTTATTGAATATAGGTATAATAAATCTTATTTTTATTATTGTTAGTACTTTAAATTCAAACTGAATGAGGGAATATATAATGCGCTCTAGTAGCCCCCATACAATTGAAAAAATTTTTCATTTGGCTCATAACCAAAGCATCTTACAATTTTTAAAAAAAAAATCTCTCAAATTAATTAATTTAGATTATGCCTTAAAAGAAGAATTACCATTACATTTTCATCCCTGGTGTAGAGTGGCAAATTTACGACAACATATCTTAATTATTGAAGCAGCAAATGCTCATTGGTTAACGTACTTACGTTATCAACAACCAATATTACTTTCAACTTTACAAGCGAAAATATTGCCAACCTTAGTCGAAATTAATATAGTAATAAATCCATCAATAATACAATCTATCTCAAAACCATCTACCAATAATAACAAACGAACTATAAGTAAAAGAAGTGCCATTATATTACGTAATGTTGCCCGTCAAAGTCCTAAGAATATTAAATTTATCTTAGAAAGATTAGCATCTTTAGCTGATTAACTGATCGTATTTATCTATCTTTTAAAACATTTACAATACTGTAGATACAATAATCTTAGTATTACTCATCTTAGAATGGAATTTTTTGAGACGTTTATTATATAATATCAAGCCATATTTATTTAATAAGGTTGTTCGATCTAGCTTTTCATTACATTTACTGCTGTAATTTCGCAGGTTTCATTTTGAATATTTACTCACCCTACATATTTTATATCTCTTATTTGATTCAAAAATTGCATCTAAAAACTACAGCCTTTTCCTGGAGCTTAAAACCTGTTATATTAAAAAAAATCCAATTCTCTTCGTGAGAAAATACGTTATCTACCTCCACCTGAATCACGTTTTTCAGAAACAAGCCTATTCCCACGTGCGTCTTTTAGTACTTGGAGGTAGTCAGGCAGGGAGAACAGATTTTTTCAAACTATGTTTGTTATACCACAAGTTAGTTGTACATATTTTATGTAATATAATTAATTTATGGCATCAAGTTGGTAAAAGGCTTGGTGTCAGCGTATATCAAGATTGATCAATCAAATACTCAGTATCGACGAATTAATTACTGACTTGATCGATAATATTACCACCATAGCCTTTTCATGGGCTACTAGGTTGGTAATTTATGGGGAGGCGGCGGCTATTTTACTCCGTAACCCCATATATATCTACCTAAGACTACATGAGGATGCCAGCTTTTTTTAAATGAAGCGTATGAAAAATAGTTTGAAAAACTAACTATTACTAAATAACAGGTTTATCCAATTAATTAGAATTAAATCTATGCTTATCTTATAAGGTTTTTTATATTCTTAATCAACTATCTTTTCTGCAATACGTAAAATTGCACTTCTAGCACGTCTATTATGATTTACTTCTCTTTTAGTGGGTTTAATTCTTGCAATAGGTTTTAATAATTTATAACTACGACTATTCAATTCTGCTTTTGTTAAAGGAATATCATGAGGTATGAATGTAGCACTACTGTACTTATTAATAAAACGTTTTACCATTCTATCTTCGAGGGAATGGAAGCTAATCACCGATAAACGTCCTGACTTTCGTAAAACTACCAACGCACTTTGTAACACTTGCTCTAACTCTTTTAATTCGTTGTTAATAAAAATTCGTATTGCTTGGAAACAACGAGTTGCTAGATGTTTATTAGATTTTATTCTACGTGGTAAAGTTGCATAAATAATATCTACAAGTTCTTTGGTACGTGTAATGGGTTTAGATTTAGAACGATAAATAATAGATCGAGCGATGCGTCGTGCAAAACGTTCTTCCCCAAAATTCTTTAAAACCCAGTAAATTTCATGTTCACTACAATTTAATAGCCACTCAGCAGCTGAAAAACCATTGGTTGGATCCATACGCATATCAAGTGGTCCATCATGCATAAAAGAAAAACCACGTTCGGCACTGTCAATTTGGTTAGATGAGATTCCAAGATCCAATAAAATTCCATCAACACGTCCAATTAATTTATTATCATTCATATAATTAGCTAACCGAGAAAATTGTCCCTGAATAATAGTAAATCTTGAATCAATAATACTAGTAGCCATTTCAATAGCTTGAGGATCACGATCAATGGCATATAAATGCCCTTTAGAATTCAATTGAGATAAAATTAATTTGGTATGACCACCTCTTCCAAACGTACCATCAATATATAAACCATTAGGTTTAATATTAAGACCTTTAATAGCTTCATTTGCTAATACTGGAATATGAAAATTCATATCTTATGTATGTTATGGAAAATATCTAACTATAGATTATAATTTTGAATATAGAGTTATATATTCAGATGCTAATTTAAAATAACTATGAATTTTATTTCATGGAAGATTTCAACTGTTATCATATACCAAATGAATATTTTTATCAGAATTAGTCTTTATCTATTCTCTATACTATTTATATTTTTTTATAGTTTAGTAAAAGCATCTCCTGTGCTTATAGATAAAATTGCTGTAATTATGAATGATAATATTATTTTAAAAAGTGATATTGATTATATCGTAGATTTTATTAATGTGGAAAATATTAATTTTATCAATAACTTTAGAAGAGATAAACTAATTGAAGAAATCATATTAAAAAATATTTTATTGGAAATAGGAAAAGAACAAAATATTTCGGTAACTGAAAATACCATTTACAAAACTATCGCGCTTCATATCAAACATATGGCAGAGAGAAAACATATTCCACTCCATCAGTTTTATTATGATTTTTTTGCGAAATATAAATGGAAATATTATTTATTATATGGACAAATTCTCCATAATCTGATTATCAATTCGGTTATTATAAATAATATTAAGAATTATGTAACAATAACACCATACGAAATAACACAACAGCTTAAAAAACCAACTAATTTAATTAGTAATTCGAAGATATTTATTACTGAAATGCATGTAAAACATATATTACTTACAAATGATAAACAAATACAAAAGCTAAATCAAATAGGTTTAGATATTAACAATCGAACAATAAATTTTTATACAGCTGCTCATAAATCTTCTGAAGATTTCACTTCTGCTGCTTTTAAAGAAGGAGATTTAGGTTGGATAACTCCAGATATGTTAGGTGAACCATTAGGTTTCATTTTGTTAAATTTAAATAAAAATGATATCAGTGTTCCCATTTTTTCTCAAAATAGTTGGCACTTAATTCAACTCCAAGAAACACGTAAAACCAATAAAACTGATATTCTTTTGAAAGAACGAGCATTACGCATTCTATATCAACAAAAATGGAATTTTGAAATCCAACAATGGATAAGAAAACAATCTGAAAACGCTTATGTTAAAATACTAGATACCGAATATAAATTCCATTAAAGATTAATACGGGTTTATTTTAAGTAGTGAGGACAATTTATGATTAATAATTCCAATATTTTTGCTCATAAAAAATTTAGTCAACATTTTCTTCATGATAAGAAGGTTATTAATAAAATAGTTGCGATTATTTCTCCTAAACCTGATGATGATAATATACTTATTGAAATAGGTTCTGGTTTAGGTGCGTTAACTCAACCTATTAGTGAATATGTTAGAAATCTCACAGCCATTGAAATTGATCGAAATTTAATAATAAATTTCCTCAAGAATAATGAGTCTCTTACAAAAAAATTAACTATCTATCAGCAAAATGTTCTAACCTTTAACTTTACTGAATTCTCACATAAAAAAAGAAAAATGTTACGTGTATTTGGAAACCTACCTTATAATATTTCTACTTCTCTGTTATTTCATCTTTTTGATCATATTAAAGTCATCAAAGATATGCATTTTTTGTTACAAAAAGAGTTTGTAGATCGTATAATTGCTGTTCCAGGCTGTAAAGACTATGGCAGATTCAGTGTCATTTCACAATATTATTGTCGTCCTAGTTTTATTTTTGAAATCTTACCTAAATCTTTTCAACCAAAACCTAAAGTGAAATCAGCTTTAATACGTTTAATTCCACATGATATAATGCCAAATAAAGTTAAAAACGTTAACGATTTAAATCGCATTACCAATATAGCTTTTAGCCAACGAAGAAAAATGTTACGTAATAGTATGAAGAATTTATTTTCGTCAGAATTTTTAGAACAAATAGGCATTTTTCCTACTTTACGTGCTGAGAATATTTCAGTAGCACTTTATTGTCAATTAGCGAATTTAATGAATGGGTTGACTTCACACTCAACAAACAGTTTCTCCCCATTTAATTAAAAATGATGTATATAGGTTAATGTTATGAGTACCTATTTAATTGGTGATGTTCATGGATGTTACAACGAATTATGTATCCTATTAAAGCGAGTGAATTTTGATCCTAAAAAAGATATACTTTGGTTGACTGGAGATCTTATTGCACGAGGACCTAATTCACTAAAAGTACTACGTTATATTAGATCTTTGGAAAAATCCGTACGTTTAGTTTTAGGTAATCATGAGATTAATCTCATTGCATTATATGGAAACTATAATAAAAAAAACAATAAGGATTTGGAAGAAATTATTAAAGCCTCAGATGCTGACGATCTTATCTATTGGTTACGTCACCAACCACTATTACAAATTGATGAAGAAAAAAAAATTATTATGTCACATGCGGGCATTTATCCACAGTGGGATCTTAAGACTGCGAAAAAATGTGCACGAGAAGTAGAATTAATACTTGCAAGCGATAATTATATTACTTTTTTTCATGATATGTACAATAGTAGTAATATGCTAAACAGTTGGAGCCCAAAATTAAAAGGTATTGTACGATGGCGATTTATCATGAATGTTCTAACACGCATGCGTTATTGTTTTCCTAAAGGTCAACTAGATATGAAATGTAAAGATGCACCCTCTTATGCCCCAGCACCATTGCAACCATGGTTCTCTCTTCCTAACCGAATTTTATTATCATCAGATGATTATACTATAATTTTTGGTCATTGGGCTTCATTAAATAGTCAAGATACTACTCCAAATGGCATTATTGGTTTGGACACTGGTTGTTGTTGGGGAGGATCATTAACAATGTTATGTTGGGAAAGAAAAACCTTAATTGTTCAACCATGTTCTCTTGATAAAAACCGATAAAATGTCTTTATTTGATAGCATTTATATTCCTATTCAGTTAATATTTCTGCATAATTATCAAATCTTGACCATTTACTATTAAAGATCAATTTTATAGATCCTATAGGACCATTGCGTTGTTTTCCAATAAGAATTTCAGCGATACCTTTAGTATCAGTATTCTCATTATATACTTCATCTCTATAAATAAACATAACTACATCTGCATCTTGTTCAATAGATCCAGATTCACGCAAATCGGAATTGACAGGACGTTTATTAGTTCTTTGTTCTAACAAACGATTTAATTGAGATAATGCAACTACTGGTACTTGTAATTCTTTTGCTAACGCCTTTAAAGAACGAGAAATTTCAGAAATTTCAAGAGTACGATTATTAGCAAGCGCTGGCACTCGCATAAGCTGTAAGTAATCTATCATGATAAGGCTTAATCCATTATGTTCCCTAAATATGCGTCTAGTTCGTGATCGAACCTCTATAGGAGTAAGACTTGATGAATCATCTATATACATATTAGGTTTTTCTATAAAAATTTTTATTGTGCTAGAAATACGTGCCCAGTCATTATCATTGAGTTGTCCGGTACGAATTTTAGTATGATCGACACGTGATAAAGAGGCTAATATCCTCATCATAATCTGTTCAGATGGCATCTCAAGACTAAAAATTAGAACCGGTTTATCTTGAGTTAAAGCAGCATTTTCGCATAAGTTGATAGCAAAGGTAGTTTTTCCCATCGAGGGTCGTGCTGCAATAATGATTAAATCGGATTTCTGTAAGCCTGCAGTTTTTCTATCAAGATCATGATAACCCGTAGAAATTCCAGTTACATTAGAATATGGCTGTTGATATAGAGATTCTATTTTAGAAATAGTATCTTCTATAATTTTATCAATACTTTTCGGTCCTTTATTTTTAGCACGTTTAGTGGCAATTTGAAAAACACGCGATTCTGCCATATCCAACAGATCGTCACTATTGAGTCCTGATAAATCATAACAAGCATCGTTAATTTCATTGGTAACTGAAATCATTTCACGTACTATGGCACGTTCACGTACAATATCAGCATATGCATTAATGTTTGCCGCACTCGGAGTATTTTTAGATAATTCAGCTAGATAAGCGAAACCTCCTACTTTTTCTAGCTTTCCTTCTTGATCTAATGATTCGGAAAGAGTAATTAAATCAATTGGCTTACCCTGTTCTATAAGACGTTGCATTTCATTAAAAATCATCCGGTGAGCATGAGTGAAAAAATCATTAGCTACTAATTTTTCAATTACATTATCCCAACGGTCATTATCCAACATTAAGCCTCCTAATACAGATTGCTCGGCTTCTAAAGAATGCGGGGGTCGCTTAATAAGGTATCGATCAATGGATTTTGTGAATTTATTTACTGCCATAATTTTTATACCAAAAATTTACTGTTATTACTACTCTCATATCTAAGTATTATACATTTAAAATACTAAGTGAGTGAAGATTAAGGTGATTATTCAATTTAAGTGTGTGATTAATTAAGAAATATGATTGTAATGAAGAATAATCCGGTTATTAGTGAATAATTATTAATATACTTTTTACTGATAAATGATATGTTTCTTGGGATTTATGTTATTCTTTACAATCAGAAACAATCTAATGAATTTTGTATAATTACTACATGATCTTAATTATAGGGAATATGAATAATATGGCTAATAGAGGAGTAAATAAAGTAATTCTGATTGGAAATTTAGGTAAGAATCCAGAAGTTCGTTATATGACCAATGGTGGAGCAGTAACTAATTTTCCTTTAGCTACATCAGAAATATGGCGTGATAAACAAAGTGGACAGACTAAAGAGAAAACTGAATGGCATCGTATTGTTTTATTTGGAAAATTAGCTGAAATTGCTGGTGAGTTATTACAAAAAGGATCTCAAGTATATATAGAAGGATCGTTACAAACCCGTAAATGGCAAGATCATAACGGACAAGAACGATATATGACTGAAATTATAGTGGGTGTTAATGGTACTATGCAAATAATAGGTAATCGTAAGAGTTCAATAGCAGCTGGAGCAGCAGTCAATTCAAAAAATAATTGGACACAGTCCGATCATAAAAGTCAATTGGATGAGAATAAAAATCCAATATCATCTGATAATGAATCACCAATTGATTTTGATGATGATGAGATTCCTTTTTAACTTATTCAATTCCATTTCTATTCTTTAAGATCCTTACTTAATACCTCAGGATCAATCTTTGTTATTTTCAGATTAAAAAATTATTTTTACATCATTTTATTTTAACATATAGATAAAAATTATGTAACTTGATATTTTCTATTTAATCAATATTACACCAAATTTAAAACTTATTAAAATATGAGAATGACATGGAATCTGGTCAACCAAAAAAATCATGAACATATTTTTAAATATTCTAATTTTGATGATCTTAGTATCTTGTTCAGGAATTGCTAAACGTGTTATACCCTATCAACTTCCTTTGCCATTATTACAAATTGGTATGGGTAGCCTTATGGCATGGCCTAAGTTTGGTTTGCATATTAATTTTAATTCAGAACTATTTATGGTTTTATTTATACCTCCTTTATTATTTGTAGATGGGTGGAAAACACCTCCTAGTGAATTTATTAAACATGGACGAGAGATTGTAGGATTAGCGCTAGTTTTGGTATTATTAACAGTAGTAATAATTGGTTATCTGATCTATTGGATAGTCCCAGAAATTCAGTTATTACCTGCTTTTTGTTTAGCTGCAGTATTATCACCAACCGACGCAGTTGCTTTATCCGGAATCATTGGTGAAGGAAGAATACCTAAAAAAATTATGGCTATATTACAAGGTGAAGCATTGACGAATGATGCTTCTAGTTTAGTTGCTTTAAAATTTGCAGTAGCGGTTTCTTTAGGAGAAATGGCATTTACTTTTTCTGGAGCCATGATTGAATTTATAAAAATATTTATTGGTGGAGTAACAGCTGGAATTGTTATAACGTTATTATATGGAAATGCTTTACGTTCTATGAGTAGATGGACGGAAGAAGATCCTGTAACGGAAATGATTTTTTTATTCTTATTACCTTTTGCATGTTCAATAATAGCAGATTGTATTGAGCTATCCGGTATCTTAGCCGCAGTAGCTGCAGGAATGACGGTATCTAAATCGGGTATTATACATAATGCTCCATTATCTATGCGTTTACGTGCTAATAGTGTTTGGTCAATGCTAGAATTTATTTTTAATGGTATGGTTTTTATTTTACTTGGATTACAATTACCCCAAATAATAAGAAATACCTTTTATCGAATAGATATGTATACATCCATGAAATTATGGATATTACTGTTCGATATAGTATTGATTTATATAGCATTATTAGTACTTCGTTTGAGTTGGTTATTAACCATGCGATATATCAGTTGTAAGTGGATTAAAATACGTCCTCTAGAATTCAGTAGATATAGTTTACGTGAATTACTTACAGCATCGTTTGCTGGAGTTCGCGGAGCTATTACCCTTGCAGGTGTGTTATCAGTACCGCATTTTATAAATTTTAATAAAGAATTTCCTGCACGTTATGAAATAATTTTCTTATCTACAGGGGTAATTCTATTTTCATTGTTTATGGCGATGATAGTATTACCATATCTATTACGAGGGGTTTCTACATTTGATACCTTCGTACTAAAAAATGAAATACAAAATGCTCGTTCTATTATGGCACAAGTAGCAATTGATAGTTTATATAAAATGCAAGATAGATTAATTAATGATACTACTGAGAATATTGATTCTGAATTAATAAAGGAAGTCACTTCACGTGTCATTGGTAGTTTAAGAAGACGTTTAGATGCAGCCGAAAAAAATATTGATCATATTTTATTCCTAGATAATTTGGAAAGACGTTTTCGCCTCACTGGTTTACGTGCTGAACGTGGAGAAGTGTATCATCTACGTGCTACTCAAAAAATTAGTGACGAAACTATGCATAAATTATTATATGAATTAGATTTAATAGAAGCGTTATTAATAGAAAACCAGTGACATTAATTTGAATGTTTTATTCTTGGACCGAATCGAATATAAAATTGAATAACTGTACCAGAGCTCTTGCACGATGAGAAAAAGTATTCTTATATTTAAGATCTATTTGATTAATAGTTTTATTACATCCTATAGGAATAAACATCGGATCATAACCAAATCCTTCAGCTGAAACATTATTAAGAATAATTTTACCGTTCCATATAGCTTCAAAAAAATTATATTGATCTAACTTATATTTATATACGAGAATACACCTATATCTAGCAGGTGTAAATGTAAGATTATTATCTAATAAAAATTTATTGAGTTTATTACGATTTTCTTTTTCGGTAGCATTAAGACCCGCATACCTTGCTGAATAAACTCCAGGAAGATTATTAAAATTTATTAGCTCTAAGCCAGAATCATCCGATACAACTGGAGATCTATAATACTTATAAGCAAGATTAGCTTTAATTAAAGCATTATCCAAATAAGATTTTCCGGTTTCAGGAATACAACCAATATTTCGACTAATAGGTTCAAATTCTATAAAAAACTTGTTGGTTTTAGCTATTTGTATAAATTCTTGTAATTTCCATTTATTTAAAGTAGCTAAAATAATTTTCTTCATTTGAGATACAAGATTAAGAATAAATCAACCATTCAAGATTTTTTCCTGCTAAAAATGGAACTAAGTAATCCGAACCCACTCGGATTTTATCAGGTACTATCCATGGTTTACGTATTAATTTAATTTTTTGCTGATTTAGGGGTAAACCATAATAACGAGGACCATTTTCGGCACAAAAAGATTCCAAATATTGTAAACAATTCATTTCTTCAAATACCTTAACATAAGCAGCCAAAGCAGTAGGAGCATTAAATATACCTGCACAACCACATTCATTTTCTTTATTTTGGCTTAAGTGAGGAGCTGTATCGGTACCAATAAAAAATCGTGTGCAACCAGTCGCAATGGCTTCACGTAGTGCTTCTTGGTGAATAGATCTTTTTAAGATAGGTGAACAATAGAGATGTGGATGTAATCCATCCATAAACATATGATTACGGTTGAACATCAAGTGTTGGGGTGTTATAGTCGCGGCTATATAATTATTACCTTCTATAATATACTGCACAGCCTCTTTAGTAGAAATATGCTCCAATACGATTTTTAATTTAGGAAATTTTTTACGTAAAGGATCTAATACTTGATCTATAAAAAGTGCTTCTCGATCATAGATATCAATAGTGTGATCGGATATTTCACCATGTATTAATAAAGGCATTTTGATTTCTTGAAGATTTTCTAAAAGAGGCATTATATTATTAATATTTTTAATTCCATACATGCTATTTATAGTTGTATGTGTAAAATAAAGTTTAGCTGCTATAAAAATTCCTTGAATAAAACCCCTAGTGATTTCTTTGAGATCAAAATTTTCAGTAATGTAATAAGTCATTAAAGGTTGAAAAATATGAGAGTCAGGGACAGCAGCTATAATACGATTTCGGTAAAAAATAACACTTTCTATACTTGTTAAAGGTGGAAAAATATTAGGCATAATAATAGCACGAGCAAAAACACTACTAGTAAAAGGAAGCACACTACGTAATAACTCATTATCTCGTAAATGAGTATGCCAGTCATCAGGACGGCGAATAATTAATTCATTGAATTTTATAGTCATTATTTGATCCACAAGGAAAATGATGAATTTAGAATGAAAAAATTTCATACATAATAACATCTGACTTGTAACTTTTCTACTAAGTTATAGACTTTGTTATATATAGATTGATTTTAATAATCAAACAAATCATTAATAGCTTTAAAAGCTATAGCCTATTTATATTATAACGAGGCGTAAGTAAAAAAAATGAATACAAACAAAGCTCTTACAATCGCAATCCTTGTTCTAGGATTATCTACTACTGTAGTACAAGCAGCTTATAAAGAAAATGATTGGTATAGTGGTACTAAATTTGGTTGGTCTCAGTACCATGAGAATAGTTATAATGGAAATGGTTATATAACTAATGATGGAACAACCGATGAAAATCCATTGGGTGCAGGTGCAATATTGGGTTATCAGATTAATCCATGTTTAGGATTAGAATTAGGTTATGATTGGTTAGGTCGTATGCAAAAAAACGGTGTTGCAATTAATGGTGCATTTCAAACCTATGGAGTACAAATGAGTACTAAAATCAGTTATCCAATCACTAGAAAAATTGATATTTATACTCGTTTAGGTGGTATGGTTTGGAGAACTAACTCTAATCAAAATAATCCGGTTTGGGGTCATATTAGTGATCACGAAACAGGTATTTCACCTTTAGGTGCAGTAGGTATGGAGTATGCTTTATCTAAAAAAATTTCCACCCGTTTAGATTATCAATGGATTAATCAAGTTGGAGAACCTAATTCGGTTGGTATGAAGACGGACAATGGTATGTTTGGAATAGGAATTACTTATCGTTTGAATCATAATGATAATGATACTATCTTACCCCTGCCAGTTCTAAAAACCTTGGCAAAAAAAAACCAACGTTTTACTTTAAAGTCGGAGGTGTTATTTAATTTTGATGATGCAAAACTAAAATCTGAAGGTAAAGACGAATTAAATAAATTATATTCTAAAATCAGATCTCTGCATCCAACAGATAGTACCACTATTGTTATAGGTTATACCGATAATATTGGATCAGAATATTATAATCAAAAACTCTCTGAAAAACGTGCTAAAGTTGTTGCTGATTATCTAATCTCTAAAGGAATATTAGCTAATAAAATTTTAGTATATGGTAGAGGAGAAATGGATTCCATTGCAGATCATCATTGTAATAAGATCAAAGATCGTAATTCTTTAATTCAATGCTTATCATCCGATCGACGTGTAGAAATTGAAGTCGAAGGCATCACAACTCAACCACTTGCTTAATTATTATCAATATTTGGTTTTTTTTGAGACTTTAAGAAGAGTTTAACCCCCGTTATCGTATCGGGGGTTTATGTTCCAATCAAGTAACGTCATTCCCACTCAATAGTAGAAGGTGGTTTGCTAGAAATATCATAAACTACACGAGAAATACCTTCGACTTCATTAATAATGCGATTGGCAATACGGCCAAGTAACTTATAAGGTAAATGTGCCCACGATGCCGTCATGAAATCAATGGTTTTTACAGCCCGTAAGCATATTACCCAATCATAGTTACGAATATCACCCATGATCCCGACTGAACGAACAGGTATAAAAACCGCAAATGCTTGACTTACTTTATAATAAAATCGAGATTTATATAATTCTTCCATGAAAATTGCATCAGCCTTACGTAATAAATCACAATATTCTTTTTTTATTTCTCCTAATATACGTACTCCTAAGCCTGGTCCTGGAAAAGGATGACGATATAATATCTTATAGGGAATATTAAGTTCTAATCCTATTTTACGTACTTCATCTTTAAATAATTCTTTTAAAGGTTCTATTAAATCCAGAGAGATTTTTTTTGGTAAACCACCTACATTATGATGTGATTTAATCATATGTGCTTCACCTAAAGAAGATTCGATGATATCTGGATAAATAGTTCCTTGCGCTAACCATTTTACTTGAGGAATTTTTTCCGCTTCTTGATTAAAAATCTCAATAAAGAGACGACCAATAGTTTTACGTTTTTGTTCAGGATCTTTGATACCAGCTAATGCGGATAAAAATAAATTTTCAGCTTGAATATGAAGAATATTTAAACCAAAAAAATTTTTAACAAGTTCCATCACTTGATTTACTTCGTTTAAACGAAGTAAACCATTATCAACAAAAATACATGTTAGACGGTTTCCAATAATACGATTTAACAAAATTGCAGTTACACATGAATCAATGCCTCCAGAAAAACCTAAAATGACATTAAATTTGCAATTACCAATTTTATTGTATAATTGATTTTCTATATCCTTAAGTATTTCTATTGGAGTCCAATTTCCTTCACATCTACAAATATCGTAGATAAATTGTTTTAATAAAAGTTGTCCTTGTTTAGTTTGAGTAACTTCAGGATGAAATTGTAGACCATAAAATCGTCTTTTTTCATCTGCCATAATAGCTATAGGACACATATCCGTAAAACCAATAATAACAAAATTATCCGGTACTTCTATTACTTGATCTCCATGACTCATCCATACATCTAATAATGGGATACCATTCTCATTCAAATTATCCTGGATTTTATGAGTTAGTAGATTCTCACGAATGACTTTAACCTGCGCATAACCGAATTCTCTTTTATCAGATTTTTTTACTTTACCACCTAATTGTAAAGCCATAGTTTGCATACCATAACATATTCCTAGTACTGGACATCCAAATTTAAATACATCATCTGGAACCTGAGGACTATTACTTTCCAGAGTACTATTTGGTCCTCCCGAAAGAATAATTCCATTAGGATTAAACTTATGAATCTGCCTTGGTGTAATATTCCATGTCCATAATTCACAGTAAACTCCTAACTCCCGTATACGACGTGCAATTAACTTGGTATATTGTGAACCAAAATCCATAATTAATATTTTATATTTATGAATATCTTTTAGCATAAAATTCCTATAAGTTAACCTACACGATAATTTGGTGGTTCTTTGGTAAGAACTACATCATGAATATGACTTTCTGTGATACCTGCATTACTAATTCTTACAAATTCGGTGTTTATACGTAATTCATTAATAGTACTACAACCGGTTAAACCCATACAGGAACGTAATCCCCCTATTTGTTGATTAATGATTTCTTTAACTTTTCCTTTATATGGAACTCGTCCTTCAATTCCTTCTGGTACTAATTTATCTAGAGCATTATCTGACTGAAAATAACGATCTGAAGAACCATTCGCTTTAGACATTGCACCTAATGAACCCATTCCTCTATAAGATTTAAATGCTCTTCCATGATATAACTCAATCTGACCAGGAGATTCTTCTGTTCCAGCTAATAAAGAACCTATCATAACACAAGAAGCACCTGCTGCAATTGCCTTGGCAATATCACCAGAAAATCTAATGCCTCCATCCGCAATCACAGGTATATTTAAACCATCCAATGCTGATACTGCATCTGCAATGGCCGTAATTTGGGGAATACCAACTCCAGTTACAATACGAGTGGTACAAATTGAACCTGGTCCAATCCCAACTTTTACAGCACTTACTCCGGCCTCTGCTAAAGCTAAGGCTCCAGAATAGGTTGCAATATTCCCACCTATTATTTGTAATTTGGGATAATTTCTACGAGTCTCATGTATACACTGTAATACTTTTTGAGAATGACCATGAGATGAATCAAGAAGTAAAGCATCTACGTTAGCTGTAACTAATGCTTCAATGCGTTTTTTATAATCATGGCCGGTACCTACAGCCGCACCAACACGTAATCTGCCTTTCTCATCTTTACATGCATTGGGTTTGCTTTCAGCTTTTTGGAAATCTTTTACCGTAATCATACCTAATAAATTAAACTTTTGATTTACTACAAGAGCTTTTTCCACCCGCTTATCATGCATTTTTTGTAAAACACTATCTCTAGATTCTCCCTCCTTTATAGTTACCAAACGATCTTTGGGTGTCATTACAGCAGCTACAGGTTGATTAAGATTAGTTAAAAAACGAATATCTCGTGCTGTAATAATTCCTATTAGTTCATTATTATGATTAACCACAGGATAACCAGCAAATCCATTTTTTTGGGTTAGTTTTTTTACTTCCCATAACATGGTTGTTGGTAAGACAGTTTGTGGATCTATAATTACACCAGTCTCATGCGTTTTGACTCTACGTACTTCTTCTACCTGTTGTTCAATCGACATATTTTTATGAATAAAACCTATTCCGCCTTCTTGTGCTAATGCAATAGCTAAAGCATATTCAGTTACTGTATCCATAGCGGCAGAGATCAGAGGAATATTTAAATTAATAGTTTGAGTTAACCAAGTAGTAATATTAGCAGTATGAGGCAAAACAGTAGAATGAGCAGGAACTAGCAGTACATCATCAAATGTTAGAGCTTCTTTAGATATACGTAGCATATGGCTATATCTCAAATAAAAAATTTATCTTTCTAAGAAAGAATATTTTATGGAATAAAATATTGATCCTATCAAATAGATAGGTAAGATCAAATACATAATGAATTTTATTTTAGGAATGATTTGGATATGATACCTTTACCTCATATGATACTTAGTGTTAGCAGTTTAAATAAAAAAGTACGTCAGTTAATTGATGAAGGAATAGGTAAAATTTGGTTAAACGCTGAAGTTTCTAATTTCTCTCATCCTGTATCAGGTCATTGGTATTTTACACTTAAAGATAATCTCGCTCAGGTGCGATGTGTAATGTTTCGCAATTACAACCGTAATTTTTTATGTCCTAAAAATGGTCAACAAATTATAGCATTTGCTGGAATTACTTTATATGAACCTCGAGGAGATTATCAACTGATTGTAGAAAGTATACAACCAGTTGGAGAGGGAGTATTACATCAAGAATATGAAAGAATAAAAAAACTATTAGCTTCAGAAGGATTATTATCGGAGAATTTGAAAAAATCATTACCAAAATCTGCACATCAAGTAGGAATTATTACATCTACAACTGGAGCCGCTTTATATGATATATTACGAATATTAAATCGACGAGATCCTTTATTATCTATAATAATTTATCCGGCTATAGTACAAGGGGATAAGGCTCCAGAAACCATTATCAATGCTATTAATTTAGCCAATCAACGTAAAGAATGTGATGTACTAATTCTAGCAAGAGGTGGAGGAAGTTTAGAAGATCTGTGGTGTTTTAATAATGAAAGCGTTGCACGTACTATATGTTCAAGTACAATCCCTATTGTAAGTGCAATAGGTCACGAAACTGATGTAACTATTGCTGACTTTGTTGCAGATATTAGAGCATCTACTCCATCTGGAGCTGCTGAATTAATTAGTAGTAACCAAATAGAGTTATTGCGATTGATACAAACTCAAAATCAGCATATTGGAATGGCTATAGATCATATTTTAACTCAGAAAAATCATGCATTAACATCTTTATATTTTCAGCTTCGACAACAACATCCTCAATTATATTTGAATCGAAAATTAACTATTGTGATAAATATATTGAACTCTTTAGATAATCTTATGAAAGAAAAATTAAAAAAATATACTCACCAGTATACATATGCAAATCAACGATTATTTTCTTTTCCAATTTTAGCAATTATTAATAAACATCAACAAAATATTCAGAATTTAGTATATAGACTCCAAAAACAGATAGAAAGTAAATTAAATAATTATTCTCAGTATTTAAGTTCTAGAATTACACAACTAGAAGCAATTAGTCCCCTCGCAACTATTAAACGTGGTTACGGTATAATTACACTATCCAATAATAATATTGTTAAAAGCATACATCAGTTGAAAAATCAAGATTTAATAAAAATTAGATTTATAGATGGTTTTGCTATAAGTAAAATAATTTCTCTAATCGAAATAGAACCAAAAAATTCTTAGTTACTTTTCTTCCTTTAAACAAATCTTAATAGGAGTACCATTTAGCTCTAATGAACGTCTAAAATATTTTTTTAGATAATTTTTATAGGAATTAGGTAATTTATTTACATGATGACCATGAATAACTACAAGAGGAGGATTATAACCTCCTGAATGAGCATATTTTAATTTTATCTGATGACTTAATGGTAGTTGATGTTCTTCGAGAGCATTTTTCATAATACCTGTTAACGTTCTACTGCTAAATTTTTTCTTTGAATTAGAATACGCTTCTATTACGGATTTAAATAGATTTTCTATATCTTGTCTAGATAATTCTAGAGCTGAAAAAAAATGTATACGTATAAAATTTACAAATTTTAGACGAAATAATAAATTTTCTTTAAACTTAGTTTTCATTGCAGCAGATACAGTATCCCATTTGTTCACTACAATAACTAAAGACCTGCCATTTTTTAAAATAATATTTAATATCGATAAATCTTGATCACAAATAGCATTATCTGATGCATCCATAACCATTATCACTACATTGGCTTTATTAATAGTATGTAAAGTAGTTATTATTGATAACTTTTCACGTTCATCGAAAACTTTTGTACGTTTTCGTAAACCTGCAGTATCAATTAAAAAATATTGAGATTTTTTATATTCAAAAGGAATATAAATACTATCCCGTGTGGTTCCTGGCATATTAAAAACTATTACTCTTTCTTCACCGAGTAATCTATTAATAAGTGTAGATTTACCTACGTTTGGACGACCGACAATGGCTAAGAAGCATATAAACAAGGAATTTTCTCGAGCATGATGTTTTGTAAAAAAATGACTCGGTTTACATGAAATTATAATATTTTTATGGAAATTTTTTTTACACCATAAATAAAGTTGTTCTAATAATTTCGTCACACCTCTACAGCTAGATGCAGCAATAAAATAAATATTCTTTACTCCTAAAGAGTAAAATTCAGTAAGAGAAATATTTTTACTTATTACATCAATTTTATTAACGGCTATAAATAAAGGTTTATTACTAGAACGAATCCGTTTCATTAGATAAAAATCACCCGGCATAAGTCCCGAATGTGCATCCACTATAAATAAAATAATATTGGATTCTTCAATTGCTTTATCAAATTGCAATAAAACCTTCTGATCTATACTTGCTAAGTTAGAAGGTTTGACTTTTTCCTGATTATCAATACCAGCAGTATCAATCACAATAAATTGATATTCCTTAATTCTCGTTATACCATAATTGCGATCTCGTGTCATATTACAATGATCTGTCACTAAAGCATCATGCGTACTGGTGATTTTATTAAATAAGGTAGATTTACCTACATTTGGACGTCCCACTAATGCTATTTTTATAATGTTTGTCATGAAATTAAGAGGTCAAATATTTATTCACGGATTCAGGCAAATTATTCATTTTTAATTTCAGAATTTTTTTCATAATTGGTGAAGTCGTTACTGCAATACCCTTAGACCAAGATTGATAAGCTTGGTAAAAATTTCCTTTACTGAACCATGCATCACCTTGAAGTTCAGCAACTCTATCTGTCCAAGTAATTCCTTTAATAGTTTTTAATATATACAACGCTTCATCATTTTTTTTTTGCTGTAATTGAATACGTGCTAAACGTAATTTTACTATAGTCTGTAGATTGACATCAGAAGTTTTGTTCAACCCCTTTTTTAATTGTAATTCTGCCTGAAAAAAATCTTTTTTTTCTACAGATTCTTTAGCTAAATTTAACGATATTAAAATACCATAAATATTATTATTACAATTTATAAAATTTTCTGCCGCTACCCGATTATTATTTTTTAAAATTTTTTGATAAATAATAGAAGCATTTTTTAAGCCATTTAATTTGTACTTATACCACCAAAATCCTCCAATACATAATAAAATCAAAGCCAGTAAATAACATAATAATTTTTTATTCTGATATAGAAGATGTTGCCCCATGTTTTTTCCTTTCTAAATAATTAGATATAAATTTAGCAACATCTTGTTTCTTGATCATTTGCTTTTTTCTAGTATATAAATCTTTTATCATAAGATAATCATTAGCGAATTCTTTTTCCTCTAATACTAAAACTATACGAGCCCCCTTTTTATACGCCTGATAAAATAATTTTTTTAAGTTATTATTTGTTGTACTATAATTTATCATTAATTTTATGTTAGGCATACACTCACGTAAGTATTCTGATAAAATTATGGCTTTTCCTTGTAAATCTGGAACCGAATAAATTAAATAAACATCGATAATTTCCGATGAAATCCTTAGTTTAGTATTTATCATATTTACTAACATCACTAAACGTTCCATACCTAATGCTAATCCTATAGCAGGAGTAGTATACCCTCCAAGTTGTTCAACTAAACCGTCATAACGACCACCAGCGCATAACGTGAATTGTGTTCCTTCTATATTTTTGGTAACCCATTCAAAAACGGTACGATTATAGTAATCTAATCCACGAACTAAAAATGGATTAATTTTATAACTAATTCCAGTAATATCTAGTAAATTACACAGTTCACTAAAATGAATTTGTGATTCTTCATCTAAATATGAAGAAAGTGTCGGTGCTTTATTTAATATTCTTTTAATTCTCTCATTTTTTGTGTCAAGAATTCTTAAAGGATTTGTATACATACATCGTTTACTATTATCATCTAAATAATTTAGATGAGATTCTAAAAATGAAATCAAAGCAGTTTTATAACTACTACGAGCTTTTAAAGATCCTATAGAATTCAGTTGAAGATCAAGATAATTCATAATGCCTAATTGGCGCCACCATCTAGCGGTTAATAAAATTAATTCAATATCAATGTTTGGACCTGGTAAACCAAATACCTCTACACCTATTTGATGAAACTGACGATAACGTCCTTTTTGTGGTCTTTCATAACGAAACATGGGTCCCGAATACCACAGACGTTGTTCTTGATTATATAATAATCCACCTTGTATTCCAGCACGAACACAACCTGCTGTACCTTCGGGTCTTAACGTCAAACTTTGACCATTACGACTATTAAAAGTATACATTTCTTTTTGTACTACGTCTGTAATTTCACCTATAGCATGGTGAAATAAAGAAGTATATTCTATAATGGGCATTTTGATTTCTTGATAACAATAGCTATTAAGCACCTGTATAATAATATCTTCAATACGTCGCCAAATTACAGTCTCTGGTGGAAGATAATCTTTCATACCACGTATAGCTTGCATTCGATCTTTTAACATTAAAAATTTATCCGATTACTGTTAGTTATTATTTACATTTATCCTCTAAAAGTTTGTTCTTCTCTAATAGAGCAGCTTTTGCACGGATTTTTTTCTCCAATTGATCTATCAATTGATTATTATCTAATCTTTCATGCGTACTTATACCATTTTCATAAAAATTACTGGTATTTTTGCTACCTGTCACACCTAGATCCGATATTAAGGCTTCTCCTGGACCATTAACCCTACAACCAATAATTGAAACAGTCATTGGAGTCACTATATCTTCTAAACGATGTTCTAAAGCTTGAACTGTGCTAATTACATCAAATTCCTGTCGTGAACAACTAGGACAAGCAATAAAATTAATACCTCTAGTACGAATTCGCAAAGACTTAAGAATCTCGAATCCCACCTTAACTTCTTCTATTGGGTTAGCAGCTAAAGAAACTCTTAAGGTATCACCAATGCCTTCAGATAATAATATTCCTATGCCAATAGCAGATTTGACAGTTCCTCCACGTATTCCTCCAGCTTCTGTAATACCTAAATGTAAAGGATTTTCTATCTGCTTCGATAACAATCGATAGGATTCTACTGCTAAAAATACATCTGAAGCTTTAATACTAACTTTAAACTGATCAAAATTCATTCGATCAAAATAATCAATATGACGTAAAGCAGATTCTATTAAAGCTTGCGCAGTAGGTTTACCATATTTTTGCTGTAGGTCTTTTTCTAGAGAACCCGAATTTACTCCTATTCTAATAGGAATGTGGTTTTGTTTAGCACAATCAATAACTTGACGAATACGCCTTTCATTACCGATATTGCCAGGGTTAATACGTAAACAATCGGCGCCATATTCGGCAGCTTTTAGGGCAATACGATAATCAAAATGAATATCTGCAATTAATGGAACTTGTACTTGGTTCTTAATTTTTTTAAAAGCTTCTGCAGCATCCATAGTCGGTATAGATACACGAACTATATCAGCTCCTACTTGTTCTAATGATTTGATCTGTTCGATGGTTTGTTCAATATTAGTAGTATACGTATTTGTCATTGACTGAACAGAAATGGTAGAGCCCCCACCAATAGGCACGTTTCCAACATAAATCTGTTTGGATTTTCGACGATTTATAGTAGCTTTGTTGTTGTTGCTACCTTTGCTACACATATTTTTCTCCGAGATAACATACATATACATATAAATGTATAATAATACATTTGTTATAAATAAAAGATAATTTTATTACTTGACTAAATAGGAATACTGAACTTATAAACTTGAAAGAGTGTGAGGAATAATTTGACCGGATAACTGTCCACAAGCAGCACTAATATCATCACCTCGGGTATGACGTATAAAAATAAAAAACCCATATGAAACTAATACTTTAGAAAATAATTCTATATTTTTAGATAAACTTCTTTTATAGAATGAATTAGGATAAGTGTTCCAAGGAATTAAATTAATCTTACAAGGTATTTCTTTGAGAAGATTTGCTAACTCATGAGCATGTTCTATACGATCATTTAAATTATCTATCATTAGATACTCAATTGTTATACCTCCATAATTTGCATGCGATTTTTTAAGATAACTAGATGCTGCTGCAAGTAGTGAAGTAATATTGTATTTTTTATTGATTGGCATAATCATATCCCTTAATTTGTCATTTGGAGCATGAAGAGAAATGGCTAAACCTACATCAATTTTGGCTGCTAACTGTTTTATAGCAGGAACAACTCCTGATGTAGAAATAGTGATATGCCTTTTAGATAAAGCAAAACCTAAATCGTCCAACATTATTTCTATGGCTGGAACTACATTTGATAAATTTAGTAAGGGTTCTCCCATTCCCATTAAGACGATATTATTAATAATTCTAGATTTTTTACCTTCAGTGACTTTGTATCTCTTTTTTAGAATTTTATTAGCCATCCAAACTTGTCCAATAATTTCTGAGACAGATAAATTGCGATAAAATCCTTGCTGTGCAGTATAACAAAAACTACATCCTACTGGACATCCTACTTGAGAAGAAATACAAAGAGTGGCTCTAGAATAATTGGTAGGTATATAAACCATTTCTATTTTTTGTTGATTAGAAACTGTAAGAATCCATTTAATTGTTCCATCAGTTGAACAATATTCTTTTATAATATTAGGTGCATGAATCTTTGAATGAGCATTTAGTTTATCACATAATTTTTTATTAAGATTAGTCATCAGATAAAAATCTTCACAATCATGATGATAAATCCATTTCATTACTTGATCGGCTCTATAAGGTTGTTCTTCTAAAAATACAAAAAAATCGCGCATTTGATGACGATTAAGATCTAACAAATTTATTTTGCTCGAGAAATTAAAATTCTTGGATTTTTCAATCATTTTTTTTATGAAAAATTTTATTTAATAGGAGTAAATTTCATCTGGACGAAAAAAATAAGTAATTTCTCGCTGAGCAGAATTAAGCGAATCCGAACCATGAATCGCATTGGCTGTAATACTATCTGCATAATCCGCACGTAATGTACCTACAACAGCATGAGTAGGATTAGCTGTCCCCATTAACTCACGAAAATATTGTACAGCATTTTCTCTTTCTAATACTGATATCATGATAGGACCAGAAATCATAAAACCAATTAAGGTTTCAAAAAAAGGTTTATTACAATGTTCAGCATAAAATTCTTGAGCTTGTTTTCTAGTTAATTTTTGCATTTTAGCTGCAATAATTCTAAATCCCGCATTTTCAATACGGCAATAAATAGTTCCCAGAAGATTTTTAAAAATTGCATTAGGTTTTATAATAGAAAAAGTTCGTTCAATTGTCATGATATCCTCTATATAGAGATGATAATAGTTCGTTAAATATCTATCTGTCTTGTCTACTACTCTTCACTTATATTAGCAGTATAACGAGGAATTTCGACCATTATTAAATCTTCATTTTTTACCAGATGTGCTTGACAACTTAACCTACTATTAGGTTCTAATCCCCATGCTTTATCTAACATATCCTCTTCTCTTTCACTTATCGTTGATAACGAATGAAAACCGCTACGAATTATGCAATGACAAGTAGCACATGCACAAGATTTTTCGCAAAAATGTTCTATTTTAATACAATTACGTAATGCTACATCTAAGATTGTCTCTCCTACTAAAGCCTCAACGATTTTTCCATCGGGAATCAAAAATTCATGAGGCAAAAAAAAAATTTTTGGCATGAATTATAAAAACCTCTTATTTATCTTGAATAAGATTAATTATATTTTTTTCACTTAATCCATAACTAGGATTAATCTGAATAGATGCAGTAGTTCCCGCCTTTTTTTCTCTAGCAGTAACATTTAATAATCCATTTTCATCTACTTGAAAAATCACTTGAATACGTGCTTGACCAGCCGGTAATGCAGTAATACCTCGTAGATTAAAACGAGCTAGTGATCTACAATCCCCTACTTTTTCTCGTTCTCCTTGTACCACATGGATCATAATACTCTTCTGATTATCTGTTAAAGTTGTAAATTCCTGTGATTGAGTAGTAGGAATAGTTGTATTACGTGGAATAATTTTTTCTACTAATCCTCCTATAGTTTCTATACCTAAAGACAATGGTATAACATCCAATAACAAAATGTCTTGATATTGCTTATTACCTGCTAGTTTATCTGCATGAATGGCTGCACCTATCACCACTACTTTTTCAGGATCAATCGATGTTAATGGTTTTCTACCAAAAAATTCTTCTACTGTTTTACGTACTAGTGGCACTCTTGTTGATCCTCCCACCATAATAACTTGTGAGATATTTTCTAATCCAATATTTGCATCTTTCAAAGTACGACGGCACATTAATATAGTACGTTCTACTTTACTTTGTATAAGTTCTTCAAACTTCTCACGTTTGATATGAAGATTGTATTCATCTAGACGAATAATAGTACTATTTTTATAACTCAAATCAATTTTGGCAATAATAGCAGCACTTAATATCTTTCGTTGCAACATCGGATTAAGATCTGTTTCTGCTAATCCAATTTGACAACTGATCCAATTTACTAATAACTGGTCAAAATCATCTCCGCCAAGAGTTGATATCCCTCCAGTAGCTAAAACTTCAAAAACGCTTTGTTTTAATAAGCGAAGAATAGAAATATCAAAAGTACCTCCACCTAAATCATAAACTGCAATTATTCCTTCTTGTCCAGAATCTAGACCATAAGCAATAGCCGCAGCTGTAGGTTCATGAAGTAATCTTAAAACTCGTAATCCAGATAACAAGGCAGCTTGTTGAATCTCTCGGCGTTGTGCCTCACTAAAATATGCTGGTATAGTAATCACAACTCCTGACAATAATTGATTAGGAAATTTGTTAGAAACACGTTGAACAAGTGTACTCAAAATATCACTGCAAACTTGAGCCAGACTAATTATACCTGCTGATGTATTTATTACTACTAATCCTTTTTCAGTTAATTGAAAATTATAAGGTAATTTTGGGTACTTGCTTATTATTTCTTCTAATGAATAACCTAAGAGCCGTTTGACTGAAATTATAGTATTAACCGGATCATGCAATGCATGTGTACGTGCTTTCCAACCTACAATGGTTTTTTCCTGATTATAATGTACTACGGAAGGTAATAAAGGATGATTTTTTTCATCTAAAAATATTTCTACATTACCATTATATACACTGGCTACTAAAGAATATGTGGTTCCTAAATCGATTCCAATTGCTAATTTATTATCTTTTAGAGGATCAGTAATTTGTAATAATACCATGTGTTGTACTTTTAAAAAAATATCATTGGTTAAAAATTAAATAAACGATTCTCTAACTCATCCAGATGATGACGAAGTTTAGTTAAAAATTGGAGTTTTTGCACGGTTTTGACAGCTTCTTCCCATTTTTGATATTCCATTTGTTTTTCTATTTGTACAGTAAGTGTACTTACTAAAGTGTTAATTTTATTAATGAAATTATTTAAAGTCACTTCATTAAGTTGCTGTTCAATTTTTTCACATTCTTCACGTAACTGTAATTGTTCGTTTAAAAAACTAAGATCTGTAATAGAAGATTCATTACCGATAATATCAAAACCATAAATAGAAAGTATATACACTGCTCGTGATAAAGGTTGACGTAATATTTGCCAAGCTTTATTTATGAAAGCACATCGCTCTAAACAAATTTTTTTTTCTATTGCAGATTTATTATTAATACAATGATCAGGATGAAATTGCTGTTGTAACTCATAACAACGCATAGCAAGTAATTTTTGATCAAGATCAAATTTCACTGGTAATCCAAAGAGATCAAAATAATTATTACTATAAAAATTAGTCAGGTTATCTACTAACATAAATATTAGATTCCAACTATTAAATACTAAAACTTTTACCACAACCACACTTATATTTTACATTTGGGTTGTTGAATTTAAAACCTTCGTTCAAACCTTCTCGGGTAAAATCTAATTCAGTACCATTTAAATATAAAAAATCTTTTTTATTTATGAAAATCTTCAGGTCTTTTTCTTTCAGAAGAATATCATCTTCTTTTAATTCATCTACAAACTCCATAACATAAGCCAAACCCGTACAACCAGAAGTACGAACTCCTAAACGTATACCGAATCCTTTTCCTCTTTTACTTAATAAATAGCGAATTTGTATAACGGCACTTTCAGTTAAAGTAATGGACATTATTTCACCGGAACTTTTTATTTGCTTTTTTTATTTTTATAATCCGCAATGGCTGCTTTAATTGCATCTTCAGCTAAAATAGAGCAATGAATTTTAACCGGTGGTAACTCTAACTCTTGCGCAATATGAATATTTTTAATCAATTCAGCTTCGTCCAAAGACTTTCCTTTTACCAATTCTGTAACCAATGAACTAGAAGCTATAGCAGAACCACATCCATAAGTTTTAAATCGTGCATCTTTAATAATACCATTCTTATCTACTTTAATTTGTAATTTCATTACATCACCACAAGCTGGTGCACCAACCATACCACTTCCAACCGAAGAATCTGAACTATCAAATGATCCAACATTACGAGGATTTTCATAATGATCAATAACTTTTTTGCTATAAGCCATATATCTACCTTCCTTTACTATTCGATTGATTATGTATGATAGATCTTTTAATTACAGATCCAGTTAATACTATTAATATCTATTCCTTTTTTATACATTTCCCATAAAGGAGACAGTTCTCGTAAACGATCAATAGATTTAGATACTAAATCTATTGTATAATCGATTTCCTCTGTCGTAGTAAAACGTCCTAGAGAAAAACGAATAGAACTATGCGCTAACTCGTCATTTATTCCTAATGCTCTAAGCACATACGAAGGTTCTAAACTAGCGGAAGTACAAGCAGAACCTGAAGATACTGCTAAATCTTTCAGCGCCATAATTAATGATTCACCTTCTATATAATTAAAGCTAACATTTAATATATTAGGTATACTATGTTCAATAGTACTATTTAAATAAACTTCTTCAATATTTTTTATTCCATTCCAGAGTATATTACGTAATTTACTTAAACGCTCCATTTCACTAGTCATAGTTTCTTTGGCAATACGACATGCTTCACCCATCCCCACAATTTGATGTACTGGCAAAGTTCCAGATCTTAATCCCCGTTCATGACCCCCCCCATGTATTTGAGCTTCTAAACGAACGCGAGGTTTACGACGTACATATAAAACTCCAATTCCTTTTGGACCATAAATTTTATGTGCAGAAAAAGATAATAAATCTATTTTTAAATTCGCTAAATTAATAGGCAACTTTCCCACACTTTGAGTAGCATCAACATGATAAAAAATATTATTTTGACGACAAAATTCACCAATCTTACTAATATCTTGAATAACGCCTATTTCATTATTAACATGCATAATTGATACGAGAATCGTATTCGGTCGTATTTCTGCTTCTAATTGTTTTAAATCAATGATTCCATTATTTAATGGGGATAAATAAGTCACCATAAAACCTTCACGTTCTAATTGACGACAGGTATCTAATACAGCTTTATGTTCTATTTTACTCGTAATAATATGGTTACCGTTTTTTTTATAAAAATTCGCTATCCCTTTGATTGCAAGGTTATTTGATTCAGTTGCTCCTGAAGTAAAAATTATTTCCCGAGAATCTGATCCAATTAAATCTGCAATTTGATTACGGGCTATATCTACAGCTTCTTCAGCTTGCCATCCAAAACGATGCGAACGAGAAGCTGGATTACCAAAAATCCCTTCGGGACTCATATAAAGTATCATTTTTTTCATCACCCGGGGATCAATTGGTGTTGTTGCTGAATAATCCAAATAAATTGGTAATTTCATTCAAAAACTCCGTTACCGTTATCAACTTTAACTAAGTTTTTATCGATTTCACTTACTCATTGATGTTAATTGTGATAAATTACTATTTTTATGAATTTGGTGAACATTGTTAACTAATTCAGCTAAAGTAATATTTTTTATAAATTCATGGATACAATTATTGATATCAGTCCATAAATTATGAGTTAAACAAAGATATCCATTTTTACAGCTGCTTTTTCCTCTACATTTAGTTGCATCTATTGACTCGTTAACAGCCTTCATTATTGAACTAATAGTAATCTCACTTACTTCTTTACCTAAAAGATAACCTCCACCAGGGCCACGAATACTAAAGACTAATTTCTTTTTACACAAAAGAGCAAATATTTGTTCTAAATAATAAACAGATATTCCTTGACGCTCAGAAATTTTCGCTAAAGAAACTGGATTTCCATGTGAATGCATTGCAACATCAAGGAGAGCTGTTACTGCATAACGACCTTTAGATGTTAGTCTCATTTTTTTTAACAATTACCTAAAAAAGATTTTGTACATTATAGGTGATTACATAGATAAATGTGTCATAGTTGACTAAAATAGTCAACATTAGATTTAATCTTTATAAAAAATTTATACCTTTTACTATTACCATATTAATACGTATGTCAGGTTAGAACGAAATAGCTGTGGTTTTTATTATGACTTTATACGTAAGAAATTCTTTACTACTTGCTGTACCAGGAGAGGTAACTATCGGGTTATTGTCTTCGTAGTAATGTAATAAGAATAAGACCTTAAGATAAAAAAGATTTTTTTTAGGTAAGGTATAATCACTTCACACTTGATGATTTTATGTCACAGCTGAACGGTTTGATTGTGATTTAATATGCTTATTATACTTATATTATAAATTATTAAGACGTGAATATGGTGGCATGGTTATAAAAAATAATTAATATTAACCATATATGGGATATTTAGCACAAAGAGACAATATTTCTTCCTTAACTCTTTTAACTGTATGTAAATCATTTATATTATTAAGAATCTCGCAAATCCATTCGGCAATTTTTTGAACTTGTGTTTCTTTTAAACCCCGACGAGTAATTGCAGCCGATCCGATACGAATACCAGATGTAATGAATGCACTTTTAGGATCATCAGGTATATTATTTTTATTTACTATAATATTAGCTTGATTCAAAATACTATTCGCTTCTTTACCAGTAATATTTTTGTTACGTAAATCAATTAAAAACATATGATTTAATGTACGACCTCCTACAACCCTATAATTTCTCTTTAAAAATACTTCAACCATTGCTTGTGCATTCTTTATTACTTGATGTTGATATTTTCGAAATTCTGGTTCCATGGCTTCCTTAAAGGCAATGGCTTTACCTGCAATAATATGCATCAATGGACCACCTTGTTGTCCAGGAAATACTGCTGAATTAATTTTTTGATATAAATCCTTATTACCTCCTTGTGCTAATATTAATCCACCTCGAGGTCCACCAAGAGTCTTATGTGTAGTAGTGGTTACGACATGTGCGTATTGTAAAGGACTCGGATAAACTCCGGCCGCAACTAATCCAGCTATGTGAGACATATCTACTAATAAAAATGCTTTAACACTATCACTAATATTACGCATCTTAATCCAATCAGCTCTTCCTGACCAAGCTGAAAAACCTCCAATGATCATCTTAGGTTTAAAATATTTGGCTAAATCCTCTAATTGATAATAATCAATATCTCCTTCGGAATTAGTTCCGTAATGTACAACCTTATAATTTTTACCCGAAAAATTAGATGAACATCCATGAGTTAAATGACCCCCATGAGTTAGATTCATACTTAGAATCATATCTCCAGGTTGGAGTAAAGCATGATAAACGGCAAAATTAGCTTGAGAACCAGAATGTGGTTGCACATTAGCATAATCTGCCTTAAATAAAACTTTAGCTCGATTAATTGCTAACTGCTCTATCATATCTACATATTCACAACCACCATAATATCTTTTACCTGGATAACCTTCAGCATATTTATTAGTTAATTCTGACCCTTGCGCTTGCATAACACTAAAACTAGCATAGTTCTCAGAAGCAATTAAGTTAATGCTATTTTCCTGCCTTAATTTTTCTTCTTGTAAAACTAACCAGATTTCTGGATCATAATCAGCAATTTTTATTTGATCTTTTATCATTATAAGGTAAATCTGAAATTAGAAAAAAACTTCTATTGTTTATTACGTCGATTTTTAAAAAAATTTTTCAATAAATTAGCACAATCAACGTTAAGAATGTTTCCAGTGATTTTGACTTGATGATTGAAAAAAGTTTTTTTCAATAAAACACTGGAAGTTCCAAATGTATGATCATTGGCTCCAAAAACTAAATGTTTAATGCGACTATGTACAATTGCACCTACACACATTATACAAGGTTCGAGTGTAACATAAAGGGTAGTATTAAGTAACCTATAATTTTTTAAGGCTATTCCAGCTCTACGTAATGCTAAAATTTCAGCATGACCAGTAGGATCATGACTATTAATGGAACAATTCCAACCTTCACCAATGATTTGATTTGAACGAACTAAAACTGCTCCTACTGGTACTTCACCTACTTGCAATGCATAATTAGCTAATTTTAAAGCATATCTCATCCAATATTCATTCTCTGCCATTATAAATCACTGTTAATGAAACAAGAATTTTAAAATAATATACTAAATCATCTTTCTATTTCCTAGATTTATCTTCTCTAGATCAATTAAATTGCCATTATGAATGATAAAATGATATAATTTATGAGGTTTTTAAAAAGAAGCTTTCAGATAAATACAGAGGAATAATAGCTCTATGAGCGACTTTGCCAGCGGTAGTGAAATTGTACCAATTGATCTTGAAGAAGAACTTGAACATTCATATTTAGATTATGCTATGTCTGTTATTGTTGGACGAGCATTACCAGATATTAGAGATGGACTTAAACCTGTACATCGTCGTGTGCTTTATGCTATGCATATACTTGGTAATAATTGGAATAAACCATATAAAAAGTCTGCTCGAATAGTAGGTGACGTTATTGGAAAATATCATCCTCATGGAGATATGGCAGTATATGATGCTCTCGTTAGGATGGCACAATCCTTTTCTCTGCGTTATATATTAGTTGATGGTCAAGGTAATTTTGGATCAATTGATGGAGATCCTGCTGCTGCCATGCGTTATACAGAAGTACGTATGACAAAAATTGCCCATGAACTTTTAGCAGATTTAGAAAAAGAAACCGTTAAATTTGTACTTAACTACGATGGAAACGAACATATTCCAGAAGTATTTCCAACCAAAATTCCAAATTTATTAATAAATGGTTGTTCTGGCATTGCTGTAGGAATGGCTACTAATATTCCACCTCATAATTTAAGTGAAATTATTAATGGGTGTTTAGCTTATATTGATAACAATCATATTGGTATCAAAGAGTTGATGAAATATATTCCGGGTCCGGATTTTCCTACTGCGGCAATTATTAATGGTACCAATGGTATTGAAGAAGCATATAATACGGGACGCGGTCAAATTACTTTGAGAGCGCGCTGTAAAATAGAACCAGATCCTAAAACTGGACGTGAAACTATCATTTGTTATGAAATTCCTTATCAAGTAAATAAAGCTCGTCTAATAGAAAAAATTGCAGAGTTAATTAAAGAAAAACGTATTGAAGGTATTAATACATTGCGTGACGAATCCGACAAAGATGGTACACGAATTTTTATTGAAATTAAACGTGACTTCATTGGAGAAATTGTATTGAATCATCTTTATAATTTAACTCCATTACAAATTTCTTTTAATATTAATATGGTAGCTTTACATGATGGTAAACCACAACTTCTTAGTTTAAAAGATATGATAACCGCTTTTATTCATCATAGACGTGAAGTAGTTATACGTCGGACTATTTACGATTTAAATAAAACCCGCAATACTGCTCATATTTTAGAAGGTTTAGCTATTGCCTTAGTGAATATCGATCAAGTGATAGAAATCATTCGCAATAGCAAAAATGTTATAGAAGCTAAATCTATACTTTTATCACAGTCTTGGGAGGTACCTGATCTTCCTATCATTATAGAAAATTCTTGTAAAATTCCATCTAATAATATTAATAGCAATGAATCCAAAATTAATGAAAATAAATATTATTTTTCAAAACAACAAACCCAAGCAATCTTAGATTTAAGATTAAATAAACTTACTAGTTTAGAACATAAAAATTTACTAGATGAATATAATGATCTGTTGAAAAAAATCCAACAGTTGTCTCATATTCTTAAAAATTCTGAACAGCTAATGAAAGTTATTTCTAAAGAATTAATTGAAATTCGTGATCAGTTTGATGACGAACGTCGTACTGAAATTATCAGACAAACTGTTGATATCGATCTTCAAGATCTTATTAATAATGTACCTGTAGTAGTAACTTTATCACATCTAGGATATGTCAAATATCAACCATTATCAGAGTATGAAGCCCAACATCGAGGGGGAAAAGGCAAATCAGCTACTCGTATAAAAAAAGGACAAGATTATATAGAACGATTATTAGTTGCAAATAGTCATGATTCTATTCTATGTTTCTCTAGTATTGGTAGATTATACTGGCTCAAAGTATATCAATTACCGGAAGCCACTCGGGGTGCCAAAGGTCGTCCAATAGTAAATATTTTGCCCTTAATTTCTAATGAGAGAATTACCGCTATTCTTCCAGTTCATGATAATCTCTATGGAAAACATGTTTTTATGGCTACTGCAAAGGGTTTAGTCAAAAAAACTCCTTTAACTGAATTTAAAAAATCTAGAAATACTGGTATTATTGCTATCAATTTAAATCCAGATGATGAACTTATAGGAGTAAATTTCACTACTGGAACTAATGATGTTATGTTATTTACCGCTGTCGGTAAAGTAGTACGTTTTCCCGAACAATCAGTACGATCAATGGGTCGAACATCTACTGGAGTACGTGGTATTAAGATATCTTCCGGGGATCGAGTAGTTTCATTAATTATTCCACAGGATAATGGACAAATACTAACAGTTACTAAAAATGGATATGGAAAAAGAACAGCTATTGATGAATACCCGGTGAAGTCAAGGGCTACACAGGGTGTCATTTCTATAAAAGTTACTAAGCGTAATGGTAGTGTAGTGGGTGCAGTTCAAGTTGATAGCTGTGATGAAATTATGATAATAACAGATGCGGGAACTTTAGTTCGTACTAGAGTCGCAGAAGTAAGTATTGTAGCACGTAATACTCAAGGTGTAGTTTTGATACGTACTTCACTAAATGAACATGTCGTTGGATTACAACGAATAGTTGAACCGACTAGTAGAGAGAATCAGTTATAAAACTAATCCCTATGAAGAATGATAATCAAGCTATTATTATATTATGTACGGTACCTAATGAAGAATGGGCACTAAAATTATCGAATAAATTATTATCAAGAAAAATTGCTGCTTGTATAACATATTGGCTAAATGCTAAATCTTTATATTATTGGAAGGACAAAATTCAAAATACTACTGAAGTTCAAATGTTAATAAAAAGTAACTATTTACATGAAAAAGAATTATTACAAGTTATCAAAAATACGCATCCATATCAAATACCCGAAATATTAGTTTTACCTATAATACATGGTAATGAACAATATCTATCATGGATATCTCAATCATTAATCTAATCACTAATAACAGTTGTTGTGAAAAATTGCCTGGATAGCTCAGTTGGTAGAGCAAGGGACTGAAAATCCCTGTGTCGGTGGTTCAATTCCACCTCCAGGCACCATAAATTTTATTACTTATAATAAGGCACTCTAATAGATTTAAAAAAAAATCAATCAGATACATGTTGGTTTATTCAATGGTGTGTAAGAATATTGTGAAATTAACTAAATATAAAAGGCGTCGTGCACGTGAATATGTCCTCCAAGCACTTTATGCTTGGCAGTTATCTGGTAATGACATAGCTGACATTGAGTCTCAGTTATTCTTTCAACCGGATACTAAACAAATAGACATACTATATTTTACTGAATTATTAAGAGGTGTTATAACTTATAAAAAAGATTTAGATCTAATAATCGAACAAAATATTAGTAGAAAATTAGATAAAATAGGACCAATAGAAAAATCTATTTTACGATTATCTTTATTTGAATTAATTCAATTTCATAACATACCGTATAAAGTAATAATCAATGAAGGAATAGAATTAGCAAAAACATTTGGGGCAGAAGAGAGTTATAAATTTATTAATGCTGTATTAGATAATGCTACTATAAAAATACGTCCTAAATAATCATGTTAGGTTTTCTTCTAATTCTCAAATAAACCTTTAGGCCATGGTTGAGTTTGGTTTAACTTTCATATCATTCTTGTTCATCGCTTTATTTATCTTTTTATATAGGAATACTTATTATTAGAATGAATGACTTGGTCTACCCAAAGTAAAAAATTCAAATCGCTAGCTACTAACTTAACTAATCAATGAAAATCAGTTTAATTGCAGCAATCGCCAATAATAATGTGATTGGAAGAAATAATACCATTCCTTGGCATTTACCAGCAGACTTAAATTGGTTTAAAAAACATACTTTTAACAAACCAGTCCTTATGGGACGTTATACATGGCAATCCTTAAAAAAACCCTTATTAGGAAGGCATAATATTGTAGTTAGCAAATCTATTACTAACAACTATACTACTGATTATCATATTAGTTTAGTACCCTCAATAGAATTAGCCATAGATTTAGCATTAAAGTTGGATTTTAAAGAAATTATGGTAATAGGAGGAGAAAATATATATCGACAAATGATAAACTATGCTGACAGTATTTATCTTACATATATTGATCTAGAAGTTGAAGGAGACACTTATTTTCCAATTTATTCTAGCAAAGAATGGATTTCTATATTTCAAGAATTTCATTCGGTAGATGATAAAAATCATTATAGTTATTATTTTGAAATTCTTAATCGTATAAAAAAGTAAATTGATACTCCCCTGACTGGACTCGAACCAGTGACATACGGATTAACAGTCCGTCGTTCTACCAACTGAACTACAGAGGAAAATTACTATTTTAAAAAATCCTCTTTCTATTGTCAATTACTAATTAAATTTTAGCATTACGTGGTGTACGTGGAAATGGGACAGTGTCTTTAATATTTTGGATTCCAGTTACATAGGCTATTAATCGTTCGAAACCTAGACCAAATCCTGAATGGGGTACAGTTCCATAACGACGTAAATCACGATACCACCAATATTCTTCTGTTTTGATTCCTTTTTCACACATCTTTTGGTCCAGAACATTTAACCGTTCTTCACGCTGTGAACCACCAATAATTTCTCCTATCCCAGGAACTAGAATATCTAAAGAGGCTACAGTTTTATTATCATCATTAAGACGCATATAAAATGGTTTTATATCTTTTGGATAATTTATTACTCCTAGTGGACACTTAAAATATTGTTCTGCTAAATAACGTTCATGTTCTGATGATAAATCTATTCCCCAAAAAACTTGGTTTTTAAACTTTTTATTACTTGATAAAAGTATTTGTATAGCATCATTATAATCTATGATAGCTAATTTTTTGACGGTTAATTCTTCTAAACGAGTAATAATATGTTGGTTGAACTGAGTAAAAAAATTAAGATCCTCAAATCTTTCAATTAATACATTTTTAATAATATTAATTAGCATTTGTTCTGCTAAACAAGTAATGTCATTTAATGTAGCAAATGCTACTTCAGGCTCAACCATCCAAAATTCTGCTAAATGACGGCTAGTATTAGAGTTTTCTGCACGAAAAGTTGGTCCAAAAGTATATACTTTCGATAATGCGCAAGCATAGGATTCGCAATTCAATTGTCCTGTTCCAGTTAAAAAGGTTGCTTTAGCGAAAAAATCTCTAGTAAAATCTACTTGACCTTGATTATTCAAAGGTAATGATTCTAAATCCAAATTAGATACACGAAACATTTCCCCCATTCCTTCAGTGTCATAAGTAGTAATAATAGGAGTTGCAATCCATAAATAACCGTTATCATGAAAAAAACGATGGATAGCTTGTGCTAATGTATGACGAATACGCGACATAGCACCAATGAATTTGGTACGTGGACGTAAATGACAAACTTCTCGTAAATGTTCTCGGGAATGATGTTTTGCAGTAATGGGATATGTATTAGGATCTTCAATCCAACCAACTACCTTTATTAAAGTAATAGCTATTTCCAAATCTTGTTCTTTTCCTGATGAAATTATAAGTTTTCCTGTAACTATTACCGAACATCCAGTAGATAAATGCAATATTTCTTGATAATTAGGCAAAGAATGTTCAGCAACTGCTTGAATAGTATTCAAGCATGAACCATCAGATATTGCAATAAATGACACACCCGATTTTGAAGATCTTTTAGTACGTACCCAACCTTTTAAAGTAACAATACTATTAACTTGGATACGATGTTGTAAAATATCTACCACAGAAACTTCATACATAAATATTTCTCAAAGATGAAATTAACAAAAACAATTCGTACATTTTATTGATATCTATTTTTTAACTTAAGGAGTAAATTATAAATGTTATATAATCTAATTCGCAACATTTTATTTAAAATAGATCCTGAATTGGTACATGAAAAAATTTGTAAACACATGAAGTTAATTACATTATTTGAGCAATTTACTTCAGATATTATATCTAAACCTGTTAATTGTATGGGAATCCATTTTAAAAATCCACTAGGACTTGCAGCTGGATTAGATAAAAATGGTGAGTTTATTAATAGTCTAGCATTAATGGGTTTTGGTTATATAGAAATTGGTACAGTTACTCCCAAGGCACAATTTGGTAATAAAAAACCCCGCCTTTTTCGTATTAGGGAAGCTGAAGCATTTATTAACCGTATGGGTTTTAATAATCAAGGAGTTGATAAATTAATTGAAAATGTTAAAAAAGCACAATTTAAAGGTATTTTAGGAATTAATATTAGTAAAAATCAAGATACTTCTATAGAGCTTAGTAAAGAAGATTTTTTAATTTGTATGAAGAAAATTTATCAATATGCTAGTTATATCACAATTAATCTTTCTTCTCCTAATACTCCAAAGTTACGTATTTTACAATACGGTGAACTTTTAGAAGATCTCTTAAAAAATCTTAAACAAGAACAACAATTACTCACCCAAAAATATCATAAATATATTCCTTTGATCCTAAAAATATCTCCTGATATATCAGAATCAGAATTAATTCAAATTGCAGATACTTTAGTACGTTATAATATTGATGGTATTATAGCTACTAATACCACACTAGATCACACTTTAATAAAAGGTTTTAAATATTGTGAACAAATAGGAGGCTTAAGTGGAATTCCACTGCAATCTCGTAGTACTAACATAATTAGACTTTTAACCAAAGAATTACGAGGACGTATACCTATTATAGGTGTGGGAGGTATTAATAGTATAATTTCTGCTCGTGAAAAACTAGCGGCAGGAGCCACCTTATTACAAATTTATTCGGGATTAATATATAAAGGACCATCTTTATTAAAAGAAATATTAATGAATATTTAAGTAAATTATTCAATCACGCTAATTCAATATCACTAGTAGGTATTGAACAACAGGAAAGAATAAATCCATTAATAGATATTGGGGATTTTTTTATATTTCCTTTTATTAGTCGTAGTTTACATGCACCACATATTCCAGCTCTACA
Source organism: Candidatus Dasytiphilus stammeri (assembly GCA_041942055.1). Lineage (GTDB taxonomy): Bacteria > Pseudomonadota > Gammaproteobacteria > Enterobacterales > Enterobacteriaceae > Dasytiphilus > Dasytiphilus stammeri_E. The sequence continues at coordinate 64,180 of CP145874.1, forward strand.
AAAATAAGGAATAATCAAGTGTTGTTCTTCAAGCTGTTCAATTAAAACTTGTTTAGTATTTCCACAAAAAATTTTGCCTTGATACGATACTTTAATCATAGTACTATTTTTTTTTGACATATAACATAATGTCAAATTAGTTTTGATATAATTTATTTTTATTAACTTAAATAAAAATCATCTTATGAAATATATTGGAGCCCATGTTAGCACGTCTGGAGGCATTGAACAAGCAGTATTACGTGCTAATGAGTTACATGCTACTGCGTTTTCCATTTTTGTAAAGAATCAACGACAGTGGAATACTATTCCTTTAAGTGATTATGAAATTAACCGTTTTCGTAGTTTATGTAAACAATATCACTTTACATCTAAACAAATTATATCTCATAGTAGTTATTTAATTAATCTAGGTCATCCTATTAATAAATTACGAGAAAAATCTCGTTTAGCTTTTATAGATGAAATGCGACGGTGTAATAAACTAGGTATTAAATTGTTAAATTTTCATCCTGGTAGTCATCTAAATATGATAGATGAGGATACATGTTTAACAAATATTATAGAATCAATTAATCTTGTATTACAAGAAACACATGATGTAATTGCAGTAATTGAAAATACCGCAGGTCAAGGAACTAATTTAGGTTTTTTATTCGAACATCTAGCTAAAATTATTAATTCAGTAGAAGACAAATCACGTATTGGTGTTTGTTTCGATACTTGTCATGCATTTGCAGCGGGTTATAATTTTTGTACTCAAGAATTATATCAAAAAACTTTTATAGAATTTGACCAAATTATTGGTTTTAAATATTTATGTGCAATGCATCTAAATGATTCAAAAAGGATTTTAAATAGTCGTATTGATCGTCATCATTCCCTAGGATTAGGAAAAATCGGAAAAGAGGTTTTCAAATGGATCATGAATGATCAACGTTTTAATGATATTCCTATCATTATTGAAACAATTAATCCTCTTATATGGAAAGATGAAATTGCATGGTTAAAAGGTCAACAATTTTCAAATGAAACTTAAGGTATTTGTATTATATTAAGTAATTGATTGCATTTCATTCAATAATAGGAATTTTTATGATAACAATTCATGCAGTAAAGCATAATGAGCATGGTAAGAGTGCAAATAGACGTTTACGGGCATCAAATTTATTACCTGCTGTGATTTATGGTGGTAAAATAGAAGCTATTTCGATTATTTTAGATCTTCATAAACTCACCAAATTACAAAGTCAAAAAGAATTTTATAATAAACCTCTAACTATAATTATTGATGGTCAGGAAAATCATGTAAAAATCCAAGAAATCCAGTATCATCCTTTTAAACCAAAAATACTTCATGTGGATTTCATACGAATAGTTTAAAAATTACGGCACGTAGCGCAGCTTGGTAGCGCACTGTCATGGGGTGTCAGTGGTCAGAGGTTCAAATCCTCTCGTGCCGATAAATTAATTAAAATAGCTGAAAATAAATAATTACAGTGATAAAATCATGATTTTATCAAATAGTAAGTATTATTAATATGGGTAGAAATATTGTTATATTAGGCACCCAATGGGGTGATGAAGGAAAAGGTAAAATTGTTGATCTTCTTACGCCGAATGCAAAATATGTTGTCCGATATCAGGGAGGTAATAATGCTGGTCATACCATAGTAATTAATGGTAAAAAAACTATTTTACACTTAATTCCTTCTGGAATTATGCATAATGGTATTATTAGTATCATTGGAAATGGAGTCGTATTATCTCCAGACGGTTTAATGAATGAAATTACACAATTAGAACAACAGGGCATTCCTGTTTTGGAACGTTTATTAATTTCTAAATCTTGTCCTTTAGTTTTACTCTCGCATATTGCTTTAGATATAGCACGTGAGAAATTTCAAAAATTAAATGCTATTGGTACTACAGGACGAGGTATTGGTCCAGCATATGAAGATAAAATAGCTAGGAGAGGATTGCGAGTTTGTGATTTATTTAATAGTAAAAATTTATCTTTAAAATTAAAAAAAATTATGGACTATCATAATTTTCAATTAGTACATTTATACCATGAAGAAGCAATTGATTATCAATTGGTATTAGATAAGTTATTATCTGTTTCTAGAACAATTACTAGTATAGCTACTGATGTAGCTATGTTGTTAGATGATGCTTATCAACATGGAGATACTATTATTTTTGAAGGTGCACAAGGAATGTTATTAGATATAGATCATGGAACATATCCTTATGTTACGTCTTCTAATACTACTATTGGTGGAGTTATTACAGGAACAGGATTGGGTTTACGCATAAATAGTGTTCTCGGGATTGTAAAAGCCTATTCTACTCGTGTAGGCATGGGTCCCTTTCCTACAGAATTATCCGATGAAATTGGAGAATATCTTTGTATTAAAGGTAATGAATTTGGTACGACAACTGGTCGACGGCGTCGCACTGGATGGTTGGATGCTGTTGCTATACGTAGAGCTGTACAAATTAATTCTTTATCAAGTCTTTGTTTAACTAAATTAGATGTTCTCGATGGCTTAGACGAAGTAAAAATTTGTGTTGCATATCGCATGTCTAATGGTCATAAAATTACTTATGCACCTATAGAAACAGAAGATGAATGGGAAAAAATTACCCCAATTTATGAAAAATTGCCTGGATGGAGTGAAAGTACTTTTGGAATTAAAGAAGTAAACGCACTTACTTTAGCAGCCCGTCAATATATTCAACGCATAGAAACACTAGTTGGTATACCTATTGATATTATCTCAACTGGTCCTGATCGGAATCAAACTATTTTTATAAGGAATCCTTTACTTTAAATTTATAATTAAGATTAGTTGACCTTTTTTAAAAATCCAAACTAACCTAGTATGTTAAAAACTAAATTTCATAGAGTCTCAAAATTATTGGAAGGTAAAGTCATTGCTCATCGAGATGGTTATGGTTTTTTAAGAGTAGAAGGATACGAAAAAGATTTTTATCTATCATCTGAACAAATGAAATTCTGTATCCATGATGATACCATTTTAGCAAAAATTATTACCAACCAATATAAAGAACGAAAAAACGCTAGCTTCGTAAGTTTAACCAAACCAAGAAACAATATTATTGTTGGGTATTATTTTAGAAGAAATAAAACCGGTCATAATTTTGTCAAACCTTATGATAATCGATTAAATTTTAAAATTATTATTTATTCATCCGCCAAGTATGAAAAACTTAAAAATGGTTGTATTGTAAGAGTTAAATTATTACGTCCAAAAAACCAACCAATCAATGGAAAAATTATACAAATACTTGGAAATCAAATGAGTCTTAGAATAGCTATTCTTATAGCATTACATAGTAATAATATACCATATGAATGGTCTCCAACTGTAAAAAAAGAAATAAACCAAGTAGCATCTTCCATCCAATTAAAAACTCATACGCGAGTTGATTTACGTGCGTTACCATTTGTAACTATTGATAATGAAGATGCTAAAGATTTTGATGATGCAGTTTATTGTGAAAAAATACCCGGAGGTAAATGGAAATTACTAGTTGCCATAGCTGATGTAAGTTACTATGTAAAACCCTTTACTGCTATAGACAAAGAAGCTTGTAATCGTGCAACTTCTATTTATTTTCCATTCAATGTCATTCCAATGTTACCGGAAATATTATCTAATGATTTGTGCTCTCTTATTCCTAATAAAGATAGATTATGTTTAACATGTGAAATGATTGTTTCTCCAAACGGTAGGTTATTATCTCATAATCATTATGAGGCCATAATATGTTCTAAAGCACAATTAACTTATAATATAGTTTGGGAAATTTTAAAAAATAATAAAAAGTTACATTTGCAGTATAAATACTTATTAAAACCTTTAAACAACTTATATAAGATATATCATGTATTAAAAAAAGCCAGCAAAGAACGCGGTTGTATTTCATTTGAAATGCAAGAAGCTAAATTCATACTAAATTCTAAACAATATATTGACAGAATTGAACCAATTATTCGTAATGATGCACACAAAATAATAGAAGAGTGTATGATATTAGCTAATATTGCTTCAGCTCAGTTAGTGGAAAAATATCAAGAACCAGTTTTATTTCGTGATCACGATCGTCCAAATAACACTAGTATAAGTAAGTTTACTTCTTTTCTTTATGAAAGAGGGTTATTTATTAGAGGGGGTAAAAAACCCCAATCCAAAAATTATTCAGATTTATTGATATACGTTATGAATCGTCCAGACCGTGAAATATTACAAAAAATTATGCTACAATCTATGCAGCAAGCGGTTTATGCTGTAGATAATAGAGGACATTTTGGATTAGGTTTAAATAAATATACCCATTTTACTTCACCTATTCGACGTTATCCCGATCTATTATTACATAGAGTAATAAAATATATTTTGCATAAAATAAAAGGAATTAATAATAAGAGTTATTATCATTATAGTGTTAAGCAAATGATACAATTAGGTAAACATTGTTCATTAGCTGAACGAAGAGCAGATGAAGCTAGGCGAAATGTAGAGGATTGGTTAAAATGTGAGTTTATGAAAAATAAAATTGGTAATATTTATATTGGAAATATTGTTCTTATTACCTCTTTTGGTTTTTTTGTCAAATTAAAAGAATATTTAATTGAAGGTTTGGTACATATTTCTACTTTAAAGGATGATAAATATAACTTTAATGCTATAAATCAAAAATTAATTGGACATATTAAAGGAAATACATATTGTCTTCATGATATTGTTAGGGTAAAAATATTAGCAGTTAATATAGAAGAACGAAGAATCAATTTTAGCTTGGTTCAAAATTAATTAAATAACATATATATATGAACGAATTTATTTTTGGAATTCATACAATTCATTCTCTTTTACAATTCCATCCAGAAAGATGTAAAACAATCTATATTACTAATTATTTGCAAAATGCACGTTTAAAGTTAATTTTAAAAATTATAAAAAACCAAGGAATTTTAATAAAACTAGTCTCAGAAAAATGGCTAGATTTAAAATCTAAAGGAGGAGTACACCAAGGTATTATAGCAAAAATATCATACACCCCATTACTTGGTGAAAAAAATCTAGTAAAATTTCTAGAATCTAAAACCAAACCTGACCCTCTATTATTGATTTTAGATTGCATAAAAGATCCCCATAATTTAGGGGCTTGCATACGTAGCGCTTATGCAGCAGGTGTAGATGCAGTAATTTTACCAAAAAATCGATCGGCCAAAATTAATAATGCAGTAGTAAAAAAAGTAGCTTCTGGAGCAGTAGAAAATATAACTATATTTACAGTTATTAATATTTCGCGTACTATTCAAATCCTTCAGAAATATAATATAAAAATTATAGGTACCAGTGAGACAGCTAACCATAATCTTTTTGACAGCTCAATGACAGGGGCTTTAGCTATAGTTATGGGATCAGAAGAAAAAGGATTAAGGAATCTAACACGTAAATATTGTGATGATTTAATTAATATACCTATGTTACGTAATTTTTCATCACTAAATGTTTCGGTAGCGACAGCTATTTGTCTGTTTGAAACGATAAGACAACGTCTTTTTAACAAAACACTGTAATTTATTGTTAAAATATATTAATATATATACTGAGATAAATTTTATTTATTAAGTTTTAATATGTGAGGAGTGGAATAGTTTAATGCATCATTACGAGATCATTTTTATGGTTCATCCAGACTCTAGTGAAAAAGTCTCAGAAATAATCAAATTATTTACTAATATTATAAAAGAAAATAATGGAATCATTCATCGTTTAGAAGATTGGGGACGACGTCAATTATCATATTCAATTAATCATTTACATAAAGCTCATTATGTTTTGATGAATATACAAGCTTCGAACAAAACGATTGATGAAATAAATCATCAATTGCATTATAATAATGCTATTATTAGAAATATTATTATTCGAGTAAAAAATGCAATTACTGAATTATCTCCAATAATGAAATTATTAAACCAAATAAAAAATGATAAAATCGAAGAACAATCACATACATAACCAAAATTAGGTAGATGAATTATCATGAAATCATATTCTTTACGGAGACGAAAATTTTGCCGATTTACCGCTGAAAACATTCAAGAAATAGATTACAAAGATCTTGTAACTATAAAAAATTTTATTACTGAAACAGGTAAAATTGTTCCAAGCCGTATTACAGGGACATGTGCAAAATATCAAAGACAACTAGCTAAAGCTATTAAAAGAGCTCGTTATCTTTCTTTATTACCATATACTGATCGACAACAATAAATGTTAATTATTTTACTTGTAAAAATACCCAATCTGGGTGAGATTGGTGATCAAGTTAATGTAAAACCCGGTTATGCACGTAATTTTTTACTTCCAAAAAAAAGAGCATTACTTGCTACTAAAGAAAATATAAAATATTTTAATACTTGTCGTGCGGAAATTGAAGCTCAAAAATTAAAAGAATTAGAAATAGCTATAAAACGTAAAGAACAAATATCGCATTTTTCAGGATTCAATATTCCTGCTAAATCTAATGAGTTAGGAAAATTATTTGGATCCATTGGAACGAACGAGATTGTTAAACATTTCAATTCGGTTGGTATCAAAGTCAATAAAAATGAAATTCGATTACCTGATGGATTATTACGTACTCTTGGTCAACATAAAGTACTTATAAGATTACATCATAATATAATAGTAAATATTACTATTAATATAGTAAAAAAATAACTTTTTACTTTATTATTACTATTTGGTTTGAGTGTTTTTTAAGATTTCTAAATATGCCATTGGAGCTTTGTCGCCATTTCTATAACCACATTTTAACACTCGTGTATAACCTCCATAACGATTTGCAAATCGTGGTGCTAATTCTTTAAACAGTTTATTTAGAGTATTTTTATTTCTAATTCTTGAAAAAATTAATCGACGATTTGGTAAATTATCTACTTTAGAGCGGGTAATTAAAGGTTCAATAAAACGTCGTAATTCTTTAGCTTTGGGTAATGTGATTTTAATTATTTCATCTCTTACTAAATTAATTATTAAATTACGAAATAATGCATGACGATAACTACTATTACAGTTAAATTTACGTCCAATTTTACGATGATGCATGTATTTATCCTATTCTTCATCAGTATGAAGACTTAATGGAGGCCAATTATCTAAACGCATACCTAATTTTAATTTTTTAGAAGCTAATACATCCTTAATTTCATTAAGAGATTTTTTACCTAAATTAGGAGTTTTTAATAATTCTACTTCAGTTTTTTGAACCAGATCACCAAGATAATGAATGGCTTCAGCTTTTAAACAATTTGCGGATCTAACTGTTAATTCTAAATCATCAACAGGACGTAATAAAATTGGATCAAAATCTGGTTTTTCTTCTTCTTTAATTTCAGTAGGAATTTTATCACGTAAATCAACGAAAGCTTCAAGTTGTTCAGCTAAAATAGTAGCAGCACGTTTTATTGCTTCTTCTGGATCAATGGTCCCATTAGTTTCCATTTCTATAACTAATTTATCTAAATCTGTACGTTGTTCTACACGTGCTGCCTCAACATTATAAATAATGCGTTGTATAGGACTATAACAGGCATCAACTAATAAACGTCCAATTGGACGTTCTTTGTTTTTTTCAGCATTCATTCTTGCTGTAGCTGGTATATAACCTCGACCACGTTCAACTTTAATACGCATATTTATATTGGCTATTTCGTTAGTCAATGTACAAATAATTTGGTGTGGATTGACAATGTTTACACTATTATCATGTATAATATCTGCAGCACTTACTACTCCTTTTCCAGATTTATTTATTATAATAATAGCATGATCTTTATCGTAAATTGTAAGAGCTAATTCTTTTAAATTAAGAATAATATCTATTATATCCTCTTTTATACCGGGTTTAGTACTATATTCATGTAATATTCCTTCAATCTCAACTTCAGTTACTGCACAACCAGGAAGTGATGATAATAAAATTCTTCTTAATGCATTGCCTAAAGTATGACCAAAACCTCGTTCTAATGGTTCTAAGACGATTTTAGCATGTGTGGGGCTTTTATGCTCAATATCCACTAGTCGTGGTTTTAAAAACTCTGTAACATAATTTGGCATTCTATCCTCTAACATTATTTATATTTATTATTTCGAGTAAAGTTCAACAATAAGATGTTCATTAATATCCATGGATAAATCTGCACGTTCTGGTATACGTTTGAACACCCCTTCTAATTTTGCAAAATTAACTTCTAACCAAATGGGTTTTTCTCTTTGTTTAGCAATCTCTAAGGAAGCTTTGATTCGAGACTGTTCTTGAGCTTTTTTATGAATTGTAACTATATTATTAGGATTAACCTTATAAGAAGGGATATTAACAATTTTATTATTTACCAAGATTGATTTATGAGAAATTAGTTGTCTTGCTTCTGCACGTGTTGATGCAAAACCCATGCGATAAACCACATTATCTAAACGACTTTCAAGCATAAACAAAAGATTTTCTCCAGTATTACCTTTTATACGAGTACATTTGTTATAGTAATTACGAAATTGACGTTCTAGCACTCCGTATATTCTACGAACTTTTTGTTTTTCTCTTAATTGTATTCCATAATCAGATAAACGTGTTTTTCGAGTTCCATGTTGTCCTGGAGCTTTATCTATTTTACATTTAGAATTAATTTCGCGAATTCCAGATTTTAAAAATAAATCCGTACCTTCACGACGATTTAACTTCAGTTTTGGACCTAAATATCTTGCCATATTTTTTCCTTTTATCTAAAAATATAGTTTTATACTCGTCTTTTTTTCGCAGGTCTACAACCATTATGAGGAATAGGAGTTACATCAACAATATTTATGATACGAAAACCCGCAGCATTAAAAGCTCTAATACTAGATTCTCTCCCGGGTCCAGGACCATTTACCATAATTTCTAAATTTTTCATTCCATAATCTTTTACCAATTCTGCACATCGCTCTACTGCTACTTGTGCAGCAAATGGAGTAGATTTGCGAGATCCCCGAAACCCTGAACCTCCAGCTGTTGCCCAGGCTAATACATTACCTAATCGATCTGTAATAGTAACTATAGTATTATTAAAAGAAGCATGAATATGAGCAATACCGTCAGTAACAGTTTTTTTAATACGTTTACGGGTTTGAAGTGATGATTTGATCATATATGATATGTCCTGTGATTATTTTTTTTATTTTTTTAATATTTTACGTGGACCTTTTCTAGTACGTGCATTAGTTTTAGTCCTTTGTCCTCGCACAGGAAGACCCTTACGATGACGTAATCCCCGATAACACCCTAAATCTATCAATCTCTTAACATTTAATGTTACTTCTCTACGTAAATCTCCTTCAATAGGATATTTAGAAACTTCAATACGTAATTTTTCTAATTGTTCTTCTGATAAATCTTTTATTTTTATATACGGTTCTATACCTGTAGAAGCACAAATAGTTTGAGAAATATTTCTTCCTATACCATAAATTGACCTTAAAGCAATAAATGTATGTTTATGGTCGGGTATGTTAATTCCTGCCATGCGTGCCACTATTATATACTCCCATACTTTTTATGAAAAAATTTTTCATTATCCTTGACGTTGTTTATGTTTTGGATCAATACATATAACTCGTACTATACCTTGACGTTTTATAATTTTACAATTATTACATAATTTTTTTACCGAAGTACGAACCTTCATTTCTTTATTCTCCACTTTTTTATAAGATAGTTAGTAGGATTTATTTTTTTACTTTTTTTAATAATGATTCATATTGTTTAGACATCATAATGGTTTGTACATGAATCATGAAATCCATTATGACTACTACTACAATAAGTAGTGAAGTTCCACCAAAATGAAATGGTACTCTTAATATACTTCGCATCAATTCAGGAATTAAACAAATAAAAGATACATATAACGCTCCTATTAAAGTTAAACGGTTCATAATATTCTTAATATATTTTGCTGTCTGTTCTCCGGGACGAATACCAGGCACAAATGCTCCAGATTTTTTTAAATTATCTGCAGTTTCACGAGAATTAAAAACTAAATTAGTATAAAAAAAACAGAAAAAAATTATACCTATAGTATATAAAATCATATGTAAAGGTTGTCCCGGTTGTAAATATGTTAAAACACTTTTTAGCCACTTCCATCTAATTCCTCCTCCAAACCATGATAAAATAGTTATTGGAAACAATATTAAACTGGATGCAAATATTGCAGGAATAACACCTGCCATATTTATTTTAAATGGTAAATGTGTACTATATTGTGTAATTCCACCATAATTTAAACGCCGTAAATGAGGTCTCATTGCATAATTGACAATTATACGTCTTTGTCCTTTTTCTATAAATACTACCAAAAAAATAATAGCTAAAATTAATAATACTACTACTAATAAGATTAATAAATTTACATCTCCTTGCCGAGACTTTTCTATAGTATTAATGATAGCATTTGGTAATCCAGTTACTATTCCAGTATAAATAATCATGGAGGTTCCATTACCAATACCATATTCCGTGATCTGTTCTCCTAACCACATAAGAAACATAGTTCCCGTTACTAAACTAAATACTGCAGTTAAATAAAAAGAAAAACTGGTATTGAGTATTAATATTTGCATACCAGGTAAATGTGGTAAACTAGTAACTATTCCAATTGATTGAAAAATAGATAATATAAAAGTAGCATAACGCGTATATTGGTTTATTTTTCGACGTCCACTTTCTCCCTCTTTTTTTATTTCAGCTAAACCTGAATGTATGACCGTAAGTAATTGAATTATGATAGAAGCAGATATATAAGGCATAATTCCTAAAGCAAAAATAGAGGCACGACTTAATGCACCTCCAGAAAACATATTAAACATGTCTAGTAGAGTTCCATGTTGTTGTTCAACTAATTTTGACAAAAACATGGTATTAATTCCTGGAATGGGCACAAAACACCCAATTCTAAAAATTATAATTGCAGTAATAACAAAAATTAATCTACGTTTGATTTCACTATAACTACTCATTTTTTTTTGAAAATTAAATGACAGATATTTTTTATTAATGTTATTCATCTATTTTGTTGTACTAGAAAGTATAGTACTACCAAGACTTTCTAGTACCTTAGAAGCGCCTTTAGTAATTATTATACTCTTACTAATTTTTATAGTGACAGGAGTCAATAATTTTCCTGATAAAATAATTTTAACAAATTGAATATTATTACCAATAATATGAGAGGATTTTAGATAATCTAAGTCAATAATATTATTATTTACTTTATTTAAATCCGACAGTGTAATTGATGTAGTAATTTTTGACTGTGCTGAAACAAATCCAATTTTTGGTAAACGACGACGTAAAGGAGTTTGTCCACCCTCAAAACCTCTTTTTACTTTACCACCTGAACGAGATTTTTGTCCTTTATGACCATATCCACATGTTTTACCCGTTCCTGAACCAATACCACGACCTACTCTTTTTGAGATCTGTTTGGAACCTAGAGATGGATATAAAGTATTTAAATACATCTATTTCTCCATTGGTACTATTTTTACCATATAGTAAACATGATTTAACATTCCTCGTACTGAAGGAGTATCTTCACGTTCTACAGTATGTCCAATATGACGCAATCCTAACCCACGTAATGTAGCTCTATGTTTTGGTAAGCATCCAATTACACTACGCACTTGAGTTATTTGAATAAAATTAGCCATAATAAAAATCTTTAGTAATATTGTTGTTATAAAAAATATTTATTTAAAAAATATTTTTACCTCTTTTAGCTGCTATCATTGTTGGAGATTTCATTTTAGCTAATCCATTAAATGTTGCTCGAACAACATTAATAGGATTAGTAGAACCATAAGTTTTTGCTAAAACATTCCGAACTCCAGCCACTTCTAATACAGCACGCATTGATCCTCCAGCAATAATTCCAGTTCCTTCATAGGCCGGTTGCATAATAACTTTGGATCCGGTATGTACTCCTTTAATCTGATATTGTAACGTTCCGTTCTTTAACATAATATTAATCATATTCCGACGAGCTTTTTCCATAGCTTTTTGAATAGCTACAGGTACTTCACGTGCTTTTCCATAACCAAAACCTACTCTTCCATTACCATTTCCTACAACAGTTAATGCCGCAAAACTAAAAATTCGTCCACCTTTTACTGTTTTAGAAACTCGATTAACTACTATCATTTTTTCTTGCAGTTCAGAAACGTGTAGTTTTTCATCAAGATGATTTTTAATCATAAATTTTTATTTCTCCGGATAAAATTATTAGAATTTTAGTCCTTTACTTCTAGCAGCATCAGCTAATGCTTGAATACGACCATGATATAAAAAACCTGATCTATCAAAAGATACGGTGCGTATTCCTTTTTTCAAAGCACGTTCAGCAATTATTTCACCAACTATTTTGGCAGCAATTTTATTACCAGTATTTATTAATTTATTTTTGATAGTTTTCTCAAGAGTGGACGCAACTGCTAAAATTTGGCACCCACTTGAATTAACCGTTATGATCTGTGCATAAATATGACATGAAGTACGATGTATTACTAAACGTATGCTATCAAATTTTTTAAACTGACTACGTGCACGTGCACTTCGACGAAGTCGAATAGATTTTTTACACATATTATTTTATTTCTTTTTGGCTTCTTTAATACGAATTACTTGGTTACTATAACGAATTCCCCTTCCTTTATAAGGTTCAGGAGGACGATAAGAATATATCTCTGCTGCTACTTGACCCACTAATTGTTTATCAGCACCTTTTATTACCACCTCAGTAGACGAAGGACATTCTACTGTAATTCCAATGGGTAATTTATAATATATTAAATGTGAAAAACCTAAAGCTAAAGTTAACATTTGATTATTATCAATAGATGCACGAAAACCTATACCAACTAATTGTAATGTTTTACTAAAACCTTTAGTTACGCCAATAATCATGCTATTAATAATAGCACGTGTCGTACCAGCTTGCGTCCAGCCATTTATCAATCCTAATCGTGCTTTAAATGTTAAACAATTATCAATTTTTACAATTTCTACAGCATCATTAATAATAAGACTAAGTTTACCATTATTTCCTTTAATATAAATTGATTGATCTTGTAATTTAACTTCAACTTCTTTAGGAATTGTAATAGGATTTTTTGCAACACGAGACATTGATTATTGACTCCATTTAAATTTTAAGCTACATAACATAAAATTTCTCCTCCTATGCCCTTTGTACGAGCGGATTTATCTGTCATTATTCCTTGAGAAGTAGAAATAATTGCAATTCCCAAACCATTCATTATTTTTGGTAATTCTTCTTTGCGTTTATAAATGCGTAATCCTGGTTTACTCACCCTCTGAATCATTTCTATTACAGGTTGATTATAAAAATATTTTAGCTTAATTTTTAATAAATTATTGCTAATAATTTGATATCTTTCAATATAACCTTCTTCAGTTAAAATATGAGCAATAGCTTTTTTTATAGTTGAAAACTGCATAGATACATCACTAAATTTTGCTGCTTGTCCATTGCGAATACGAGTTATCATATCAGAAATTGGATCTTGCATATTCATATTTTTTTTTCCTTAGGTTTTGATACTACTAATTACATTACTACCAACTTGCTTTTTTAAGACCTGGAATTTCGCCTCGCATAGCTGCTTCACGGACTTTTATACGACTTAATCCAAATTTACGAAGAAAAGCATGTGGTCGTCCAGTTTTGCGACAACGGTTACGTTGACGTGATGGACTAGAATCACGCGGTAAACTTTGTAATTTGAATATTGCCTTCATTTTGTCTATATCTGATGTAATATCATCACAAATAATTTTTTTTAATTGCATACGTTTTATAAAAAATTTATTAGCCATCTTAATACGTTTTTTATCACGAGAAATCCTTGATTTTTTAGTCATTGAAATCCTTACTTAATTCAGTTCGAAAAGGAAAATTAAATGCACTTAATAAATAATGTGCTTCTTTATCTGATTTAGCTGTGGTAGTAATAGTAATATCTAAACCTCGAATATGATCAATTTTATCATAAATAATTTCGGGAAAAATAATTTGTTCTTTAATTCCAATACTATAATTTCCATATCTATCAAATGATCTAAGAGAGAAACCTCTAAAATCACGAATTCGTGGAATTACAATATAAATTAAACGTTCAAAAAAATCCCACATCCTTTCTCCTCTAAGTGTCACTTTACATCCTAAAGGATATCCTTTACGAATTTTAAAACCTGAGATAGATTTACGTGCTTTAGTTATTAAAGGCTTTTGACCAGAAATGGCCGTTAAATCCGCAATAGCATTATCAAGAAGTTTTTTATCAGATACAGCTTTTCCTACTCCCATATTTAAGGTAATTTTTTTTAAATTAGGAACTTGCATGACTGTTTTATACTGAAAATGCATCATTAGTTTATTAATTACTTCTAATTTATAGAAATCATGCAATTCTGCCATATAAAATTACTCCGAAATAATTTGATTACTAGATTTTAAAAATCTCATTTTTTTTCCTTGCTTTAATTTAAATCCAATCCGATCTGGTTTACCAGTTTTTGTATTATAAATAGCTACATTACTAATGTGAATGGGTGATTCTTTTAAAATAATTCCTCCGGGTCTATTTAAAGTAGGAATGGCTTTTTGATGGTGCTTAACTAGATTAATACCTTCAACAATAATTTTATCCGAAGATAAAACACTCTTTACTTTTCCATGCTTTCCTTTATTTTTACCCGTTAGAATTACTACTTTATCTCCCTGACGAATTTTGGCTGCCATTATTTATTCTCCTTCCTATAAAACTTCAGGAGCTAAAGAAAGTATTTTCATAAATTTCTCATTACGTAATTCTCGAGTTACTGGACCAAAAATTCTCGTACCAATAGGTAACTCAGTATTATTATTTAATAGTACACAACAATTTGTATCAAAACGTATTACTGATCCATCAATACGACGTATTCCTTTTTTAGTACGTACAATTACAGCTTTTAAAATATCACCGTTTTTAACTTTACCTCTAGGTGTTGCATCTTTTATTGCAATTTTAATTATATCACCAATATTTGCATAACGACGTCGAGAGCCACCAAGGACTTTGATACACATTACCTTTCGTGCACCTGAATTATCAGCTACAGTAAGAATACTTTGTTCTTGAATCATAAACAATCATACCTAATTAAAAGGGGATTTTTTTACTAAACAAACTAATGTCCATGATTTAGTTTTAGATATAGGACGACATTCTCTTATTTCTACTATATCACCAATATTACATTGATTAAATTCATCATGAATGTGTAGTTTATTAGTACGTTTTATGAATTTACCATAAATAGGATGTTTGTAAAATCTATCAATAATAACAACTGCAGATTTTTGCATTCTATTACTTACTACTCGTGCTTGTACTGTTCTTTTTTTATCAATCATTATTTTCACTGGTTCTTTTTTTTATAGTAATAAAAGTTTTAATACGAGCAATATTTCTACGTACTGATTTTAAGCCATTATTATTTTGCCATTTGGGATCCATTCTTTTTTGCATACGTAAATTAAATAATTCCCGTTGTAAATTCGCTAATTCTATCTTTAATATAGAAATATTTTGTTTATGAATCAAATTTGTTTTATCCATTATATAATCATATTTTTATAAATATTGTTTTAATTGGTAATTTTGCTGTGGCTAATTTAAAAGCTAAGCGAGCTAAATCTTCTGTTACTCCATCCATTTCATATAATATTTTACCTGGTTGAATAGGTGCTGCCCAAAACTCAACATTACCTTTTCCTTTTCCCATTCTTACTTCTAAAGGTTTTTTAGTCATAGGTTTATCTGGAAAAATACAAATCCATATTTTTCCTTGACGCTTTATTGCACGACTCATAACTATTCTAGCCGCTTCAATTTGAGAAGCTGTTATCATGCCACGTTCTATTGCTTTTAATCCAAACTGGCCAAAATTAATTTTAGTACTAGTGGATAATCCTTTATTTCGACCTTTTTGCATTTTTCTAAATTTAGTTCGTTTCGGTTGCAACATCTTATTTTCTCCTGACTATTTATTCTCTTTACGATTTTTAATCTTATTGCGATGTTGCTTCTTATTATTATGTTTGGTCCTTTCTTCTGATAAAATTAAAGGAATACCAGTAGGAATAATCTTACCAAGAATTTCACCTTTAAAAATCCATGCTTTTACACCAATTACACCGTAATTGGTATAAGCTTCAGAAATACTAAAATCAATATCTGCTCGTAAGGTATGTAATGGAACACGTCCTTCACGATACCATTCTCTACGAGCTATCTCAGCTCCTCCAATTCTTCCACTGATTTCAACTTTTATTCCTTTAGCACCTAATCTCATAGCATTTTGTACTGCCCTTTTCATAGCACGACGAAACATCATACGACGTTCTAATTGAGAAGCAATACTATCTGCTACTAGTTTGGCATTTAATTCGGGTTTATGTACTTCTGTAATATTAATTTGACAAGGTACTCCTGCGAGTTGAGCTACTTTTTGACGTAATTTTTCTATATCTTCTCCTTTCTTACCTATAATAATACCAGGTCGTGCACTATGAATGGTTATGCGAATACTTTTCGCGGGACGTTCAATAAAAATATGAGACAAAAATGCTTTGGCAAGTTTTTTATTTAAAAAATCCCGAATGTTATCATCACTTTCTAAGTTTTTAGCATAATCTCGATTATTAGCAAACCAACTAGAATTCCAAAATTTGGTAATTCCTAATCGCATACCATTTGGATGTACTTTATGTCCCATAATAAATCTCCAGCTGTATCGTCTCCATATTATTTATTGATCTGATGATACAATTATTGTTATATGACTTCTATGCTTCACAATACGATCAGTACGTCCTTTGGCACGTAAAAATGAACGTTTTATAGTAGAACCTTTATCAATAAAAATTTTTGCAACTTTCAACTCGTCAAATTCCGCACCATCATTATGTTCAGAATTAGCAATGGCAGATTCCAAAACTTTTTTAATAATTCCAGCCGCTTTTTTTTTATTATATGTTAAAATATTTAATGCATGCGATACTTTTTTTCCTCTAATTTGATCTGCAATCAGACGAATTTTTTGTGCGGAAGAAACGGCATTATGATATCGAGCTATAGTTTGCATGTAATATTTTTCCTCTACCATTAATTACTAAGAGCGTTTTTTGATTTTCTTATCTGCAGATGTATGACCACGATAAGTTCGTGTAGGTGCAAATTCTCCTAATTTATGACCTACCATTTCATCAGTAATAAATATAGGAACATGTTGACGACCATTATGAACAGAAATAGTTAATCCAATCATATTAGGAAAGATAGTTGAGCGACGAGACCAAGTCTTTAATATTTTTTTATCTTTTTTTTCCAATGCCTTATCGATCTTGTTAAATAAATGTTGGTCAATAAAAGGACCTTTTTTGATAGAACGTGGCATTATTATATATCCTCTAATCTTATTGTTTATTACGAGACTGCACTATAAATTTATCAGTACGTTTATTTTTACGAGTTTTCTTACCTTTAGTAGGTATCCCCCAAGGAGTTACTGGATGTTTTCCAAAATTGCGTCCTTCACCACCTCCATGAGGATGATCAATAGGATTCATTGCGGTTCCTCTTACTGTAGGACGATCACCTAACCATCTTTTAGCACCTGCTTTACCTAAAATGCGTAACATATGTTCAGAATTACCTACTTCTCCTATTGTAGCACGGCAATTACAAGAAATCCTTCGTAATTCTCCTGAACGTAAACGAATAATCACATGCGATCCTTCATGTGTAATTATTTGTGCTGATGACCCCGCTGCACGCGCAATTTGTCCTCCTTTACCATGTTTTATTTCTATATTATGTATAGTCGTTCCTATTGGAATCTTATAAATAGGTAAAGTATTGGCTATTTTTATAGGAGCATCATTTCCCGATTGGATTTGATCTCCAACTTTTAGTTCCTTAGGAGCTAAAATATAACGACGTTCACCATCTTGATATAATACCAAAGCAATATTTGCCGATCTATTCGGATCATATTCAATCCGTTCAATATAAGCAATAATATCATCCTTATTACGTTTAAAATCAATTAACCGATATTGTTGTTTATGTCCTCCTCCAATATGGCGTACAGTAATTATACCCTGATTATTTCTACCACCAGTTTTCAATTTTTTTTTAGTTAATAAAGCAAAGCTACGACCTTTATAAAGATCCGAATTAACTAATTTTACAACATGGCGACGACCAGGGGAAGTTGGTTTACATTTGATTAATGTCATTATTAATTTATTCCATTGTTCTATCTATGTTATTATTTATTAACTCGATTTTGTGTCCTAATTTTAAAGTGATATAAGCTTTTTTCCAATGATTTTTACGTGATTGAATCGCTTGATGAGATTTACCATAACTCACATGAGATTTGACTTTGCCTTTAACTTGTAAAGTATTTACTATCAAAACTTCCACATTAAAAATTGTTTTAATGGCTTTTTTAATAGCTGCTTTAGTGGCATCCTTTCTAACCTGAAAAACTATAGTATTATGGATTTTTTCCAGATTGGAAGACTTTTCAGAAACATGAGGAAAACATAAGATATTATGATCGATTAATTTTTTATTAGTAGTCATCTTAATATTGTTTCCAAATTCTTAATAGCATTGACAGTAATAATAATATTATTAAATCCAATTAAACTTATGGGATCTATAGATTGAAAGGTTCTAACATCAACTCCGTATAAATTACGTGCTGCTAGAAATAAGTTGGAATCCCATTTATCAGTAATAATTAATACATTATTGGTGATCAATTTATTTAGTTTATTTACTAAACATTTAGTTTTCGGAGAAGTTAAAGAGAATTCTTCAAAAATCATCATACGACTTTGTCTTATCAATTCTGATAAGATACTTTTCAATGCACCTCGATACATTTTTTTATTTAATTTATATAAATGTTGTTTAGGTTTTGCAGCAAAAGTAACACCACCAGAACGCCAAATTGGACTCTTAACTGAGCCAGCTCTTGCTCTACCTAATCCTTTCTGCCGCCATGGTTTTTTATTTGAACCTTTTACTTCTGATCGACTTTTTTGTGCTTTAGTACCTTGACGAGCTCGAGTACTAAAAGCCACTACAACTTGATGTATTAAAGATTGGTTAAAAGATTGTCCAAAAATTTTTTCAGACACTTTCATCATATTACAAGTATCTTGTATTAGCAATTCCATATTCATATCCTAGAAGAACATCATTTGATGGCTGGTTTCACAATAATTTCACTACCAGTAAATCCTGGAATAGATCCTTTAACTAATAGATAATTATTTTCGGGATCTACACGAATAACTTTGAGATTTTGAATAGTTACACGTTCGTTTCCTAATCTTCCAGCCATTTTTTTTCCTTTAAAAACTCTTCCTGGAGTCTGATTTTGTCCAATAGATCCTGGAACGCGATGGGATAAAGAGTTTCCATGACTAGCATCTTGAGTATGAAAATTCCATCGTTTCACAGTTCCAGCAAAGCCTTTACCTTTAGAAGTTCCTACAACATCTACTTTCTGTAATTTACTAAAATGACTGACATTAATACTTTTGCCTATAATAAATTGCCTTTTTTTTTCTTCTAATGTAGATATTTTAAATTCTTTTAAACTTCGTCCTGCACTCACACCTGCCTTTTTAAAATGTCCTGCTTGCGATTGATTAATACGACTAGGTTTTATTTTACCTGTAGTTACTTGTATAGCATCATAACCATCAGTTATAAGGGTTTTTATTTGAGTAATATAATTCTCTTCAATTTTTATTACAGTAACTGGAATAGATTCTCCATTTTTTGTAAAAATCCGAGTCATTCCAAGTTTGGTACCCACTAAACCAATCATGGTTTATAATCCTTAAAAATTATTATTAGATTTATTAAAATAATTATCTATCATCGTAAGCTAATTTGTACATCTACTCCTGATGCTAGATCTAAACGCATTAAAGCATCTACAGTTTTTTCAGTTGGTTCAATAATATCAACTAATCGTTTATGAGTACGTATTTCATATTGATCTCTAGCATCTTTATTTACATGAGGAGAAATCAAAATTGTAAAACGTTCTTTATGAGTAGGTAATGGAATAGGACCTCTTACTTGTGCTCCAGTGCGTTTAGCTGTTTCAACAATTTCTAATGTTGATTTATCTATTAAACGATGATCATAAGCTTTAAGACGAATACGTATTCTTTGATTAGGCATAATTCTTCCTTTTCTCTCTCATTAGGTAAATAACTCCCCATTTTTTCCATTAGCAAGAATAATTTGGTTTAATTGAAATTGACTCATCTATCAGTATACCTAAACTGATATGAGATAGGAAGTACATTAAATAAATTTATATTGTTGTAAAAATTTATCTTAATACTAAAGAATATTTTATTTTTCTTCTAACTAATTACTTTAGTAACTAAACCAGCACCTACAGTACGACCGCCTTCTCGAATAGCAAATCTAAGTCCTTCATCCATAGCAATGGGATGAATAAGATTTACTAACATTTTTATATTATCTCCTGGCATGACCATTTCTACTTCTTTTGCTAATTCAACCGTACCAGTAACATCTGTGGTGCGAAAATAAAATTGAGGTCTGTAACCATTAAAAAACGGAGTATGACGACCTCCTTCATCTTTATTAAGAATATATACTTCAGCTTCAAATTTAGAATGGGGTTTGATAGAATTTGGCTTAGCTAAGACTTGTCCTCTTTCAATATCTTCTCGCTTTATACCTCTTAATAAAATTCCAATATTTTCACCGGCTCGTCCTTCATCTAATAATTTACGGAACATTTCTACTCCTGTACATATAGATTTAACGGTATTTCTAATACCTACTATTTCTACTTCTTCACCTATTTTGATGACTCCTTGTTCGACACGTCCAGTAACTACTGTTCCTCTACCTGAGATAGAAAAAACATCTTCAATTGGTAATAAAAATGGTTTGTCAATATTACGTTTTGGTTCAGGGATATAATTATCTAAATGATTAGCTAATTCAATAATTTTTTGTTCCCAATTTTTATCTCCTTCTAATACTTTTAATGCTGAACCATGTACTATAGGTGTGGTGTCTCCAGGAAAATCATATTGTGATAGTAAATCACGAACTTCCATTTCCACTAATTCTAATAATTCTTCATCGTTAACCATATCACATTTATTTATAAAAACGATGATATAAGGTACACCTACTTGACGAGCTAAAAGAATATGTTCTCGAGTTTGCGGCATCGGACCATCTGTAGCAGCTACAACTAATATGGCACCATCCATTTGTGCAGCTCCTGTAATCATATTTTTTACATAATCTGCATGTCCTGGACAATCGACATGTGCATAATGACGAGTTAGAGTATCATATTCTACATGAGAAGTATTGATTGTAATACCTCTGGCTTTTTCTTCAGGTGCATTGTCAATTTGATCAAAACCATAAGCAGCCCCTCCGTAATGTTTTGCTAATACGGTAGTAATTGCTGCAGTTAAAGTAGTTTTTCCATGATCGACATGACCTATCGTACCTACATTAATATGTGGCTTTTTACGGGTAAATTTTTCTTTAGACACAGCTTATTCCTTAAATAAATTTTATGTTGGTATTAGAAGCGTAAGATTGACTAAATTAATTGGAAAATAAAAACCATCATTTATGATGAGATTCTATAATAGCCTTACTAATATTCATAGGAGCTTCATTATATTTTAAAAACTCCATCGAATAAGAACCTCTACCTTGAGTTTGAGATCTCAGATCTGTAGCATATCCAAACATCTCTGATAATGGAATCTGAGCACGAATAATCTTAAGATTATTATTTTCTTCCATACTTTCAATTATTCCTCTACGACGCGTTACATCCCCAATCACTTCACCCATATAATTTTTTGGCATTTCTATTTCTACTTTCATAATAGGTTCTAAAATCACTGGCTGTGCTTTTCTAAATCCTTCTTTAAATGCTATGGAAGCAGCAATTTTAAAAGCCATTTCCGATGAATCAACTTCATGGTAAGAACCATCAAAAAGTGTCACTTTTACATCAACTACCGGATAACCTGCTATTACTCCTGTTTTAATTTGTTCTTGAATGCCTTTATCTATACCGAGAATGTATTCTTTAGGAATTACTCCTCCTACGATTGCATTAATGAATTCATATCCTACACCTCCGGATCGCAATGGTTCTATTCTTAACCAAACATGACCGAATTGTCCTCGACCACCGGATTGACGAATATATTTTCCTTCTTGTTCAATAACCTTACGAATCGTTTCACGATAAGCAACTTGCGGTTTGCCAATATTAGCTTGAATATTAAATTCACGAAACATTCTATCTTTAATAATTTCTAAATGCAATTCACCCATTCCAGCAATAATTGTCTGACCTGATTCCAGATCTGTCCAAACATGAAAAGATGGATCTTCTTTAGTCATTTTTCCTAAAACTATACTCATTCTTTCTTGATCTATTTTAGTTTTAGGTTCTATTGCCACCGAAATGACTGGTTCCGGAAAATCCATTCTTTCTAGAATTATCGGATTATGTGGATCACAAAGTGTATCACCTGTATTAACATCTTTGAGTCCAACTGCAGCAGCTATATCTCCCGCTCTAACTTCTTTTATTTCTTCTTTTTTATTAGCATGCATTTGTACTATACGTCCCAATCGTTCTCGTTGAGATTTAACGGGATTTAATACTATATCGCCACAATTTACTACTCCGGAATATACTCTAAAAAATGTTAAATTCCCTACAAATGGATCTGATGTTACTTTAAATGCTAAAGCGGAAAAAAATTCATTATCATTCGATTGACGTATAAGGTTTTGTTTATCTAAATACACTCCATTAATAGGAGGAATATCAATAGGAGCTGGCAGATATTCTATAATAGCATCTAAAATTGTCTGAACCCCTTTATTTTTAAAAGCCGATCCACAGGTAACTAATAAAATTTCATTTTTTAAAACCCGATTTCGCAAAGAGGATTTGATTTCTTTTTCACTTAAAGATTCACCATTCAAATATTTATACATTAAATCTTCTGATGATTCTACTGCAGATTCCACTAAATTTTGGTGCCACTTTGTAGCTAGTGTTCTCATTTCTATTGGAATATCACCATATATAAAAGTTACTCCATTGTCTTCATTATTCCAATGAATTGCTTTCATATTTACTAAATCAATCACACCCGTAAATTTATCCTCAATACCAATTGGTAATTGAATTGGTACTGGATTAGCTGATAATCTATGTTTTAGTTGCTCAACTACTTTAAAGAAATCTGCTCCTATACGATCCATTTTATTGATGAATGCTATACGAGGAACATTATACTTATTCGCCTGTCTCCATACAGTTTCAGATTGCGGTTGAACACCCCCAACAGCGCAATATATCATAACTACACCATCTAGTATACGCATTGAACGTTCTACTTCAACTGTAAAATCCACATGTCCTGGGGTATCTATAATATTAATACGATGAGGTTCAAATTGCTTAACCATACCAGACCAAAAGGCTGTTGTAGCTGCTGAAGTAATAGTAATACCTCTTTCTTGTTCTTGTTCCATCCAGTCCATAGTGGCTGCACCATCATGAACTTCTCCTATTTTATGATTTACTCCCGTATAATATAAAATCCGCTCTGTAGTAGTAGTTTTACCCGCATCAATATGTGCACTAATACCAATATTACGATAATGTGTAATAGGTGTTGTACGAGCCATTTAAATCCTCTAATGTCTTAGAAATTGATCTTAAATACCTTATCTTCTCACTCTCTCATTAGAGATTAATTTAATTTACCATCTAAAATGAATAAAAGCTTTATTAGATTCAGCTATTCTATGTACTTCTTCTTTTTTTTTAACCGCATATCCTTTATTTTCAAATGCTTCAAATAACTCATTTGCTAATTTTTGATCCATAGATTGATTTTTTCTTTTTCTAGCCGCTTCAACTATCCATCGCATTGCAAGAGTATTACGTCGTACTTGACGTACTTCCACAGGTATTTGATATGTAGAACCACCTACTCGTCGGGATTTTACTTCTAACAAAGGACGAACATTTTCTAATGCTAACTCAAATGATTTTAATTCGTCCATTCCAGAACGGTTTGCAACCATCTTTAATGCGGAATATACTATTTTTTCTGCTAGAGCTTTTTTTCCCTCTAACATTAATATATTAATAAATTTAGCTAATAATTCTGATTTAAATTTAGGATCCGCCATAATTTTTCTATTACCAACAATACGACGACGTGACATAATATAATACTCCATCTATTAAATGATAAACAATATTTAGATTTTTTTCTTAGTACCATATTTAGATCTAGCACGTTTACGATCTTTTACTCCCGAACAATCATAAGCTCCACGAATTGTATGATAACGTACTCCAGGTAAATCTTTAACACGTCCTCCACGAATCAGAACAACGGAATGTTCTTGTAAATTATGACCTTCTCCACCAATATAAGAAGTTACTTCAAAACCATTAGTTAAACGAACTCGACATACTTTACGCAAAGCCGAGTTAGGTTTTTTAGGAGTAGTAGTATATACTCTTGTACATACTCCTCTTTTTTGTGGACATCCTTGTAATGCTGGAACATTACTTTTGCTTATTTTATTTTTTCTAGATTTTCGTACGAGTTGATTTATAGTTGCCATACTTTTATCCTTTAATTTTCACGAAGAAAAGATCTGGAAAATTACCAATGTATTTGTTGTATATGAGTAGTAGAAAGTGTTATAAATTCATCATAATTAATTAAATTAATATTTGATGACATTAAATTTAAAACTCCACGGGCTTCTACATCATTCTTCAGTGCATATCTTGTTGCTACAGGAATAATTGATAATTCATTAAAAAGTATATTATAGGTTTTAAAACCCATAATTATTCCGTCTTGTAACATGAAAATTTCATCACCATGCATTAAAAAACGTAAAAACACCTCTAGATCTATGGAATGTAAAGGATGTGATAAAATATGTAACATTTATATCAAATATATTTAAAATGTTAAAATTTTTTCAAAAAAATGTAGCTTGTTTTTTAAATCATTAGGAGATAATATCTCTACAGAAATTAAAAATTTCGTTTTTAAATTAATTCCTCTTTGTATTAATGACATTCCACATACATATATATACTTTATATCATAAATTTCTAAAATTTTAAAGCTCTTCACATAATGACGTGTTAAAATTTTCTTGGTATTTTGAAAAGGATAAATTTGTAATACTCCATCACCAATAAAAAAAACTCCTATCTCATTTGTAAGAGCTGCGGTTGCTAAAACTACATCCAAACCTTCACGACCTGAACTAGTACCGTGAGGAGAATGTAAAAAAATAAAAGCAATAGGTTTCAAAATTGTACTAATCTATCACAATCTAGCATTGACTTAACTAAAGATCCTAATCCCCGGATTTTAAATCCGCTTTCAATATTATTTATTTGTTCTAAGGTTTTATTATGAGTAAAAATTCCTACTCCTCGCCTCATAGCAGCTGATGAACATATATATAATGGAATTTCATATTCCAGATTCATTTGATACCAAGCACGTACTAAATCAAATTCATCTGTAGCAGGATAAGTATACCGATTAGCATTATATATTCCTTCTCCATAAAAAATCAAATCTAATTGAGGATTAATACTAGAACTAATAATTTTTTGAGCAAATAAATAAGCAGTACGTGCATTTTGTGTTCCATAAGCAGGACCGGTAACAAATAAAACTAACTGCATTATATACTTCCTAAAATTCGCTTGAATTTAATATATCTTATTTGACATATTTCCTATGTCAATATAAAAGAATAATTTATGTTTAGTACAATAAAAAATTATACACTTTTAAATTAATTCTATAGTCAAACAATTATTTGAGTTGATTTTTTTTTAATCTATGCAAAAGGAATATACATATGGCTATAAAACATTTAAGAACTGAAGTTCTAATTATTGGTGCAGGCCCTTCAGGATATTCAGCAGCTTTTAGATGTGCTGACTTAGGATTACAAACATATTTAGTAGAATCTAAAGATTTATTGGGTGGAGTATGTCTTAATGAAGGATGTATTCCTTCTAAAACTTTACTAGATATTAGTAAATTGATTAATCAAACCAAAAAAATGACTCAAAAAGGAATTTTTTCACAAATTCCTAATCTCAATATCAATGAAGTATGTAATTGGAAACAAAAAGTGGTTAATAAAATAGCAGGGGGATTAGCAATAATGGCTAAACATCGTAAAGTTCCTGTCATTCAAGGAAGAGCAGAATTTATTAATTCACATACAATAACTGTTCAGCAAGATAGTAGTATTTTGGCAAAAATTACATTTGATAATGTTATTATTGCTACCGGTTCACGTCCAATCGACATTCCATTAAGTTATCAGAAAGATAAGAGAATATGGAATTCGACAACAGCTTTATCAGTTCCATTTATTCCTTCAAAACTTCTAATTATTGGCGGAGGTATTATAGGATTAGAAATGGCTACTATTTATCACTCATTTGGATCACAAATTGATATAATTGAATTGTATGATCAGCTGATTCCAGGATTAGATAAAGATCTAATTGAATTTTTTACTAAAATCATAACAAATCAATTTAATTTAAGATTAAATACTAAAGTTATTGATATAAAATCTCAAAAAGATGGTATTGAAGTTATCATTCAAGGTAAAAATACTTCTTCAGAATCCAAACTTTATGATGCAGTTTTAATTGCTATTGGAAGAAAACCGAATACTGATTTAATTAATCTAAAAGCAATTGGTGTAGAAGTGAATGAGAGAGGATTTATTATTGTTAATGAACAAATGCGTTCTAACGTGCATCATATTTATGCAATTGGAGATATTGTTGGTCAACCTATGTTAGCGCATAAAGGTATGCACGAAGGACATATAGCAGCAGAAGTTATTGCTGGAAAAAAACATTACTTTGATCCTCACGTTATACCATATATAGCTTATACAGATCCTGAGATAGCTTGGATAGGTACTAGCGAAAAAGAAGCCAATCTAAAAAAAATAAAATATGAAGTTGGAATTTACCCTTGGTCAGCATCTGGACGTGCTATGGTATCTGATAATTCTAATGGAATAACTAAATTAATTAGTAACAAATCTAATAACCTTATTATAGGAGGAGGAATTGTAGGTCATAATTGCAGTGAAATACTTGGTGAAATAGCATTAGCAATTGAAATGCAATGTAATATTGAAGATATTGCTCTTACTATTCATGCACATCCAACTTTATATGAATCTATTGGTCTTAGCGCTCAAATAATGCTAGGAACAGTTACTGATTTATTGAATAAAAACAAAAAACATTCTTAATAAGTCAGTTATTATTACTTAACACTAGATTTAAAATAAATTAATAAGTACATTATTATATTAATAATATATTTTTAGACTGTTATAAAGATAGTCTTTTATGAAGAAAAAAAATATTCTTAAAGTGGTATTAACTTACAAGACGATTCAACATCGTATGAAAATTATCGCAGAATCTATATCAAAATATTATCAAAATAGCAGTAATAAGTTAGTCATTATTGGATTATTACGAGGCTCATTTATTTTTATAGCTGATTTATGCAGAGAAATTACTATTGCACATCAGATTGATTTTATGCATGTTTCAAGTTATGCTAATGACATTTTTTCAGATCATAAAATAAAGATTATTAAAGACTTAGAATTAGATATTAGAGGAAAACATGCTTTATTAGTCGATGATATTATTGATTCAGGTTATTCTTTAAAAAAAATATATGAATTTCTGATTTTTAAAAATCCTAAATCCTTATTAATTTGTGCTTTATTAGACAAACCAACATGTCGACTAGTTAATATTGAAGCTAGTTGGATAGGTTTTACTATAAGTAATGACTTTGTTGTAGGTTATGGTATGGATTATGCACAAAATTATCGTCATCTTCCTTATATTGGAAAATTAATCTTGTGATAACCAATAATTTTAATTATGCACTTGAAATAACAAAGCTTATAAAAGTATATAATGATATTTATGCTTTAAAAGAGATTAACTTACAGGTTGCAACAGGAGATTTTTATGCTTTATTAGGGCCAAATGGAGCCGGTAAAACTACTCTTATTGGTATCATAACTTCTTTAGTTAATAAAACTACTGGAAAAATTAAGATTTTTGGATACGATTTACAATCTAATCCAATTAAAGCAAAAAGTATACTGGGTTTAGTACCACAAGAATTTAATTTTAATCCCTTTGAGACAGTCTTACAAATTATAACTAATCAAGCGGGTTATTATGGAATAAATCAATCTGAAGCAATAAAAAGAGCTGAAAAATATCTAAATCAATTAGATTTATGGAATAATCGTTATCAACAAGCTCGAATGCTTTCAGGAGGTATGAAACGTCGTCTTATGATTGCTAGAGCATTAATACATTCCCCTAAATTACTTATTTTAGATGAGCCAAGTGCTGGTGTAGATATTCAGTTACGTATTATAATTTGGAATTTTTTAAAGAAATTAAACCATAATGGTACAACTATTATTTTAACTACTCATTACTTAGAAGAAGCTGAAACATTATGTCGTAATATAGGTATTCTTCAAAAAGGAATCTTAATAGAAAATACCTCTATGAAAAACTTATTGTCTAAATTACAAACCGAAACTTTTATTCTAGATTTAGATAAAAATAGCCCTATACCAAAATTAATTGGATATCAATCTAGATTTATAGATAAGTATACATTAGAAGTTGAGATCTATCGAAATCAAGGAATAAATGATATTTTTACTCAATTAAATCATCAAAATGTGAAAGTCTTAAGTATACGTAATAAAGCCAATAGATTAGAAACTTTATTTGTAAAATTAATTAAGGAAGATAAAGAGGTCAACAAATGATTTTACCATATTGGATAGCTTTAAAAAGTATATGGAATAAAGAAATTCATCGATTTACGAGAATTTGGATCCAGACATTAATGCCACCAGTAATTACAATGACCTTATATTTTTTTATTTTTGGTAATCTTATTGGTTCACAAATTCATCAAATACATGGTTTCAATTATATTCAATTTATTGTTCCCGGCATTATTATGATGGCTGTAATATCTAACTCTTATAGTAATGTAGCTTCATCTTTTTTCAGTGCTAAATTTCAACGTAGTATTGAAGAATTATTAATAGCACCCATACCAATACATGTTATTATTATAGGATATATAGGTGGAGGAGTAGCACGTGGAATTTGTGTAGGTATTTTAGTAACTTTAATATCTATGTTATTTGTTCCTTTACAGGTGTATTCTTGGATGATAATCCTATCAATTTTACTTTTAACAGTAATTTTATTTTCTCTAGCTGGATTACTAAATGCTTTATTTGCGAAAACTTTTGATGATATCAATTTAATACCTACTCTTATAATAACTCCATTAAGTTATTTAGGTGGAGTTTTTTACTCTATAAATCTTCTACCACCTTTGTGGAAAAATTTTTCTAGATTGAATCCGATTGTATATATGATTAGTGGTTTTCGGTTAGGATTCCTTGGAATTCAAGACGTATCTATTTTATTTACAGTAGTAGTACTTATTATTATGATAATACTATTTTACATACTGATATGGAAATTAATTCAACAAGGTTATGGATTAAAAAATTAATTACATATATTTTAACGTGAAATGATTTGTTTTTCACGAAATTCGGATAAAGTTTTACAATCAATACAAAGATTAGCTATAGGTTGAGCTTCGAGACGACGGATACCTATTTCTATGCCACAGGTTTCGCAATAACCAAAAATTCCTTCATCTATTTTTCTTAATGTTTGTTCAATTTTTTGAATTAACTTTCTTTCTCGATCTTTAGTACGTAATTTTAGATTAAATTCTTCTTCCTGAACCGCTCTATCAACTGGATCTGGAAAATTAATGGACTCATTATCTATCATATTAGAATCGGTTTCTTCATGAAGTTGATTACACCATGCCTGTAAAATTTTTTTAAAATGGTTGAGTTGATTTTTATTCATATATTGTTCACCACGTTTTTCGGGATATGGTTGAACTCCAGCAGTAGCAAGAAGACTTAAAGAGTTTTTTTTGTTTGGCATGTAATTAATTTATCTCCTAAAAAATGAATCTGAAAAAATTATCGGTTGCAGCAATTTATTATTAATTTACATAATTTTTAACAAATAAATCAATATTCTTAATTTGAGAAATTCATAAAATTCTGCTAAATTATATATATATAAACTTAATAACTTTAGGTCAACATGAAATCTCATACAAACAAAACATGAATTTCATTAACTGATTATTAATATTAAATAGTAATTCTGTAATAAATACTAATTAATCTATTTGGGATTAGCACTAATACTTGCTCATATATCTTAATAGAACTATCTGTAATTCACTTTAGTATATAGTAGTATTATATATTTTTTTTGCTAAAATAAGTATAATTGGTAAGTTTATTGCAAAAAATAATACCATTTAAATTTTTCATCGTCCATTTCCTAATAGCTTTGAGTAAAAAATATTTTTCTGTTCATGTATGTTTAAAACCAGGAATTTTAATTAAATAGAATGGACAAAAGTTATCCGTGCTGAGTATTGATCGTCTTTTACTCACTATAAAATGCTCATTTAAATAATCGTGAACAACGTTTATTTACTCCTCTCAACGAATTTTCAGATATGTTAAGATCTATTATTTTCTTGCTATTGCTACTACTGAAGATAAACAATTTTATTATAATAATACTGATATTAGTTAGTATTTATGATGCTAAAAAAAACTTTTTTTTAGCTAATATTATAGCGGATAAAAATCCTTGGAGTTAGGAAAAGATAATAATGATTCAACCGAACTTTATAGTACTTTAATTTTATATCAACTTTATTTAAAATATATAATGCCATTTTTATTATCTCAACCCAAAATCGTCATATAATTTAAATGGCAATAAAAATTAATAATTAGGTCCCATTGCTATATGGAATAATAAGCACGATAAAATTTGTAGTAACTAAATAATTGTAATGATATGAAAAATTCAATAGAACTCACAGATTCTGCAGTAAAAAAAATCAAATCTTTAATATCTCAAAAAAAAGATCTTAATTTTAAACTACGTGTTTATATTACCGGAGGAGGTTGCAGTGGTTTTCAATATGGATTTATATTAGATGATCATATTTATCCAGGTGATTTTATAATGGAAAAATTAGATGTCAAATTAGTTATAGATGCCATGAGTTTTCAATATTTAATTGGAAGTTGTATTGATTATGTAGAAAAAATTGAAGGATCTCGTTTTATGGTCAAGAATCCTAATGCAAAAACGACATGTAGTTGTGGTGCTTCATTTACTACATAATATAAGGTGATCATTGATTAACAAATACAATTTATTAATTCACGAGGATTAATTACCTAATGAAAAAATATTTAATTTTTAGTGCTATATTAATAGGATTATTTTTGATAAAAATTCCCTGTATAATAGCAAAAAATTTCCTTAGTTCTTCAACTACTAATTATCTTCCTAGTCTAGCTCCCATAGTAAGTAAGGTTATGCCAACTGTAGTTAGTATTAGTGCAGAAGGATCTTGTACTACTCAGTCTACTCAGATTCAACCTGAGTTCCGCGAATTTTTCAATGATGAAATATGTAATTTGGTATGGAGGAAGGATTTACCTTTTTGTGAAACTAAATCCAAGAAAAATTCTTTTACGTCTTTAGGTACAGGTGTAATTATAAATGCTCGTAAAGGTTATGTTATTACTAACTATCATCTAATTAACCATACACATGATATTATAGCACAATTAAATGATGGACGTCGATATCATGCAAAGATGATTGGTAAAGATGAATTTATAGATCTTGCAGTTCTTAAACTGCAAAAATTTAAAAATTTAACGGAAATTAAGTTTGCTGATTCTAATAAAATTAGGGTAGGAGATTATTCGATAGCTATTGGAAATGCTCATGGATTAGGACAAACTGTGACGTCAGGAATCATTTCTGCTTTAGGAATAACTGGAGTACCACAAGTAAATTATGATGACATTCCATCTGGAATATATTTTCAAACAGATACACCAATGACGACGGGAAATTCTGGAGGTCCTTTAATCAATCTTAATGGAGAATTAATGGGTATTAATACTGCAAAATTTTATGGAGTTCTCTCTGATCCGC
Source organism: Candidatus Dasytiphilus stammeri (assembly GCA_041942055.1). GTDB lineage: Bacteria > Pseudomonadota > Gammaproteobacteria > Enterobacterales > Enterobacteriaceae > Dasytiphilus > Dasytiphilus stammeri_E. Next base: position 96,703 of record CP145874.1, read on the forward strand.
TTCAGGTATCTAAAACTGCTGCTGTTGCATTAGTTATCCCAGCTAATATTGCTAAAAAATTATCCGATGAAATCATAAAATCTGGAGATATAAAAAGAGGAACATTAGGAATTATAGGAACTGAATTAAATTCCGAGTTGTTAGTAAAAGTTCTAAACCAACCTTTACATCATGGTATCTTAATTAAGAGAGTCATGCCAAAATCTTCTGCTGCAATATCAGGAATGAAATCAGGAGATATAATTATTTCCTTAAATGGAAAAGCAGTTTTTAGTTATAATTTTTTAAAATATCAAATTGCTACTTTACCAGTAGGAACTAAATTATCTATTAGTTTATGGAGAGATGGAAAAATAATGAACGTAACAGTTATCTCACAACCTTATCTCAATGAAGATAAGGTGGATAATAATAAAGATAGTTTTCCATGTAATTTTACTTCAGACTACTAAGTTTTTAAAAGATAATTAAGTTATCTTAATATCAAAATTTTATTTAATCTTATTATAGGATAATAAGTTATTTAACGATAATAATTGATCTAATTCGTTTTCTGATAAGAAACCTTGTTCTAATATAACTTGTTTTATAGTTTTACCAGTTTTTATACAAGTTCTACCGATTAAATCACTTTTATCATGACCCAAATAAGGATTTAAATAGGTTAGAATTCCAATAGAATTAAATACATATGATTCACAAACTGATTTATTCGCTGTTATACCCTTGACACATTTTTCTAAGAGAGAAAGACAGGCGTGTTTTAAAAGATTTATAGATTCAAAAATAGATTGACTAATGATTGGTTCCATAACATTTAATTGTAATTGTCCTGCTTCAGCTGCAAGAGTAACACAAATGTCATTACCTATTACTTTAAAACAAATTTGATTCACTAATTCTGGAATGACTGGATTAACTTTGGCTGGCATAATAGAAGATCCTGCTTGTAATGCAGGGAGATTAATTTCATTAAATCCCGCTCGTGGACCAGATGATAATAATCTTAAATCATTACAAATTTTAGATAGTTTAACTGCTAAACGTTTTAATACTCCATGAATCATTACATATACACCACAATCAGAAGTAGCTTCAATTAAATCTTCAGAAGGTACAAAAGGTAGTTGAGTAATTTCAGCTAATTTTTTCACAGCTAACTCCTGATAAGCATTTGGAGTATTAATTCCAGTCCCTATTGCTGTAGCCCCTAGATTTACTTCTAACAACAAGTCGCTATTTTTTACGATATTTTTTACTTCTTCATTAAGTAATACTTGAAAAGCATTAAATTCTTGTCCTAATGTCATTGGTACAGCATCTTGTAATTGTGTTCGACCCATTTTTACTATATTTTTAAATTCTATGGCTTTGATTTTGAATCCTTCCTGTAGTTCTATTAAATTTTTCATAAGCTTTTGTACTAACATATAAACTGTAATTCTAATAGCAGTAGGATAAGTATCATTAGTAGATTGGCATTTATTTACATGATCATTAGGATGAATATACTGATATTCACCTTTTTGATATCCCATACTTTCAAGTGCAATGTTTGCCAATACTTCATTAATATTCATATTTACCGAAGTCCCTGCTCCTCCTTGATATACGTCTATTGGAAATTGATCTCTATATTTTCCTTGATTTATAAGATCACAAGCTTGAATAATTGCATCCGCAATAGTATCAGGTAAGACTTTCAGTTCTTTATTAGCCAAAGTTGCCGCTTTTTTTACTGTAACCATAGAATTAATAAATTCTGGGATATCACTAATTTTATTAGTACTAATCCTAAAATTTTCTAGTGCACGAATAGTATGTATACCATAATAAACATTGGATGGAATGTCTCGACATCCTAATAGATCTTCTTCTTTGCGGGTATTTATTGTCATGCTAACCTTATGAATGAATCAAAGATTGATTAAATTGTTTTACTATATACTAAATTATAAATTGATTGATAATATTTTTAAAAAATATTATTTGTTCCCCTTGAAGAAAAAATATTTATCCCCATCTATTAAGAGTAAACCGGAATTTAATTATTGATCCGGTATTTAATTTCCACCAATGATGGGACTTCTCAAAGGAGATCTATTAATGAAAATTCGTCCATTGCATGATCGAGTTATCGTCAAACGTAAAGAGGTTGAATCTAAATCTGCGGGGGGCATTGTACTAACGGGATCTGCAGCAGGTAAATCAACAAGAGGTGAAGTTTTGGCGGTAGGTAATGGTCGTATTCTAGATAATGGTGAAACTAAACCACTAGATGTAAAAGTTGGCGATCTGGTTATTTTTAATGATAGTTATGGTGTAAAAACCGAAAAAATAGATAATGAAGAAGTTTTAATTCTGTCCGAAAGCGATATTTTGGCGATTCTTGAAGTCTAAAACTTATAGATGAAACAAATTTAAGGAAAACAACAATGGCAGCTAAAGACGTAAAATTTGGTAATGACGCACGTGTAAAAATGATGCGTGGCGTAAATATTTTGGCAGATGCAGTAAAAGTTACTTTAGGTCCTAAAGGACGTAATGTTGTATTAGATAAATCATTTGGCTCACCTGCTATTACTAAAGATGGCGTTACTGTCGCACGTGAAATAGAATTAGAAGAAAAGTTCGAAAATATGGGTGCACAGATGGTTAAAGAAGTAGCATCGAAAGCAAATGATGCAGCTGGTGATGGAACTACTACTGCGACTGTGTTAGCTCAATCAATTGTTAATGAAGGATTAAAAGCTGTTGCAGCAGGTATGAATCCTATGGATTTAAAACGAGGAATTGATAAGGCTGTCACAGCAGCTGTTGAAGAGCTAAAAAAAATTTCGGTTCCTTGTTCGGATTATAAATCAATAGCTCAAGTAGGTACTATTTCAGCTAACTCTGATGAAAGTGTAGGTAAATTAATAGCGCAAGCTATGGAAAAAGTAGGAAAAGAAGGAGTTATTACAGTTGAAGAAGGTTCGGGTTTACAAGATGAATTAGATGTAGTAGAGGGAATGCAATTTGATCGTGGTTATCTTTCGCCTTATTTCATTAATAAACCAGAGACTGGTACAATCGAATTAGAACATCCATTTATTTTGCTAGTAGATAAAAAAATATCTAATATTCGTGAAATGCTTCCTATTTTAGAATCAGTAGCTAAATCTAATAAACCTTTAGTTTTAATTGCTGAAGATGTAGAAGGTGAAGCTTTAGCCACTTTAGTAGTTAATAATATGCGTGGCATTGTAAAAGTAGCTGCAGTAAAGGCTCCGGGTTTTGGAGATCGTAGAAAAGCAATGATGCAAGATATTGCTGTTTTAACTAAAGGTACAGTGATTTCTGAAGAAATTGGATTGGATTTGGAAAAAACTACTCTAGAAGATTTGGGACAATCCAAACGTGTTGTCATTAATAAAGATACTACAACTATAATTGATGGGATTGGTCAACAATCAGCTATTAAAGGACGTATAGCGCAAATTCGTCAACAAATCGAAGAAGCAACATCTGATTATGATAAAGAAAAATTACAAGAACGTGTTGCTAAACTTGCAGGAGGCGTTGCAGTAATAAAAGTAGGTGCTGCTACTGAAGTTGAAATGAAAGAGAAAAAATCCCGAGTTGAAGATGCATTACATGCAACACGTGCAGCTGTAGAGGAAGGAGTTGTATCTGGTGGTGGAGTAGCTTTAATACGTGCGGCAGAAAATATTGCTTCGCTAAAAGGTGAAAATGAAGATCAGAAGATGGGAATTCGTGTGGCACAAAAAGCTATGGAATCCCCCCTTCGTCAAATAGTTGCTAATTCTGGTGGAGAACCATCTGTAATTGCTAATAAAGTAAAAGCAGGAAAGGGTAATTATGGTTATAATGCTGCTACTGAAATGTATGGTGATATGTTAAAAATGGGTATTTTAGATCCTACTAAAGTAACTCGTTCTGCATTACAATATGCTGCTTCAGTTGCTGGTTTAATGATAACCACTGAATGTATGATAACAGAACATCCTAAAGATGATAAATCTGATATTCCTGCAGCTGGTTCTGGTGGTATGGGAGGAATGGGTGGTATGATGTAATAATAAAAACTATCCATAAATAATTATTTAAAAACCCTTGCTAGTGTAGTGATGGCAAGGGTTTTTATGCATCATAATATAATTTTTTACATTAAGTAATTTATGCCTAGTATTTTAAAAAAAAATTGGCATCTTCTAAATGAAGAATAAAACTTTTCAGAGTATAATTTTAAATCTTCAAAATTATTGGCAATCAAAAGGTTGTATTTTATTTCAACCATTTGATTTAGAAGTAGGTGCTGGAACTTCACATCCGATCACTTGTTTTGGTGCTATAGGTCCTGAACCTATAAAAGCTGCTTATGTTCAAGCATCTCGTCGTCCGGCAGACGGACGTTATGCGAATAATCCTAATAGACTCCAGCATTTTTATCAGTTTCAAGTTATTATTAAACCTTCTCCTAATAATATACAAAATTTATATCTTAATTCATTGCATGCATTAGGAATTAATTTCTGTATTGATGATATTCGTTTTATTCAAGATGATTGGGAAAATCCTTCACTTGGAGCATGGGGTTATGGTTGGGAAATATGGCTGAATGGTATGGAAATAACTCAATTTACTTACTTTCAACAAATGGGAGGATTAGAATGTTTTCCTATTATGGTAGAAATCACATATGGTTTAGAAAGACTAGCTATGCATTTGCAAGAAATAAATAACATTAGTAATATTATTTGGTATATAGATAAAAAAACTATAATTACTTATGGTGATCTATTTATGCAAAATGAAATTGAACATTCTTGTTATAATTTAAAATATGCTAATATTAATTATCTCTTAATTTGTTTTGATCAATATGAAACAGAAGCTAAAAAACTAATTGATTTAGAAGAACCATTATCTATTCCAGCTTATGAATTAATATTAAAAGCTATGCATATTTTTAATTTACTTGAGGCAAGAAAAGCAATTTCTGTAACTGAACGTCAGCAATATATTTTGCGTCTTAGAACTCTTACTAAAAACGTTGTGACAAAATATTATAATTCTCGTCAAGCATTAGGTTTTCCTAGATGTCAAATTTACGATCAAAAATAAAATTATGATTCCAATCAAAAAAAACTTTTTAGTGGAAATAGGTACTGAAGAATTACCCTCAAAAAAATTACATAGTATTGCAGTAACATTTACTACTAATTTTATAAAAGAACTTCGTAGTGTGAATTTAAAGTATAATAAAATTCATTGGTTTGCATCTCCACGTCGTCTGGCAATTAAGATTGATGGATTAAATTGTTTTTTTATCAAACCAACTCAACAACAAAATTCGGTTTCTGATCTCACTAAAAATATTTTACCACAACTAGTAAATAATGCTTTATTGTTACTTTTGAAAAAAAAATTTCCTGCTATGCGTTGGGGAGAGGGAAATATAATATTTATACGACCTGTTCATAGTGTATTGTTATTATTTGGAAAAGAATTACTTTCAACAAAGTTATTTGGGATACAATCTTCTCGAAAAATATTCGGTCATCGATTTATGGGAGAATTAAAGTTTAATATTAATTATGCCGATGAATATCCAGAAATTTTACTTTCACGTGGAAAAGTAATAGCTTGTTATGAAGAACGTAAAAGAAAAATTGCATTTCAGGTTGAAAAAGTAGCTGCTGAAATTGGGGGGAAAGTTAAACTTGATAACGTTCTTTTAGAAGAACTAACTTCATTAGTTGAATGGCCTGTTGTTTTAATGGGATCTTTCGATAAAAAATTTCTTTCTATTCCTATTTTAACACATATTGTTCAATATCATCATAAATCTTTTTTAGTCTATAATTGTGATAATCAATTAATTCCTAAGTTTATTTTTATAGCTAATATTGAATCTCAACATCCTAAAAAAATTATTGAAGGTAATGAAAATTTTTTACATTCTCGCTTATCTGATGCAAGATTTTTTTTGAATGAAGATCGTAAAAAACATCTACATGAATATTTTTTATTATTAAAACAAATAATCTTTCAGCATCAGTTAGGTACCTTATGGGATAAAGTACAACGAATTCAAAAATTAGCGATTTATATAGCTGAAAAAATTAATGTAAATATAAATGTTGTAGAACGTGCAGCATTATTGGCTAAATGTGATTTAGCGACAAATATGGTATTTGAATTTCCAAATACTCAAGGTATTATTGGTATGTATTATGCTCTTCTTGATGGGGAAAAAAAAGAAATTGCTATATCTATAAAAGAACATTATCAACCATCTTATAAAAATGATATATTACCTTCTAATCTTATAGCTTGCACAATAGCTATTGCTGATAAAATTGATACTTTAACTGGTATTATTGGAATTGGCATTTATTCTACAGGAGATAGAGATCCTTTTGGATTAAGGCGTAATGCATTAGGCATATTACGTATCATACTGGAAAAAAATCTTCCATTAGATTTAAAAAGTCTTATACAAGAATCTATAAGTTTTTATAACAATAAATTAACAAATATTACTGTAGCCAATGATGTTATGCAGTTTTTTTTTAAACGTTTGGTGTCCTGGTATCAGGAGAAAGGATATAGAATTGATATTATAAAAGCTGTATCTGCAGTAGTAAGTAGTCTTTCTTTCCTATGTGATTTTGATGCACGTATCAAAGCTCTTTCTTCTTTTAAAGAAGGTTTAAAAATTACTATGATTAATAAACGAATCGTTAATTTCTTAATAAAAAATCAAAAAGAGCTTTCAAATTTAAATGAAGAAATTGATTTATCATTACTCATACAAAATGAAGAAAAAAAACTAGCTTATTGTATAATAAATTTGAGTATAAAACTACCCAAATATTTTTTTGATCATAATTATGAATTGATTTTAAGAGAACTAATGAAATTATATGATCCGGTTAATGATTTTTTTAAATTTGTACCAATAAATATTTCTGATAATAGATTAAAAATCAATAGGTTGAAATTACTAATAAAATTACGAAAAATATTTTTTATAATAGCAGATTTTTCTTTACTTCAATTAAAATAATTTTTTTTTTGTACATAACTAAAATTAATTGTTATTTAAATAAAAATATATTTTATAAAAAATTTAATATTTTTTGGTTCAATTTTTGTTGATCAAGATAAAAATCTCGAATTCCTTGTGATAGTTTTTCTACAGCCATAGCATCTTGATTATGATCCCATCTAAATGCTGCTTCATAAATTCTAGCAGGTTTTGCATAACTTTCAGTAACAATAGGAAACAGTTTACGTGTGATGGGAAATGTAGTGTTTTTTATGGTTTCTAGTAATTCAGGAGATATTGTAAGTGAATCACATCCTGCCAAAGCAATTATTTGCTCAATTCTTCTAAAACTCGCTCCCATAATAATAGTTTTATAGTTATATTTTTTATAATAACTATAAATATTACGAATGAATTGAAGTCCAGGATCTATCAGAACATTATAATTATCAATGCATTTATTTTTTAATAAATACCAATCATAAATTCTTCCCACAAACGGAGAAATCATAAATACTCCCGCATCAGCACAAGCACGTGCTTGTGCTAGTGAAAATAATAGTGTCATATTACAATGTATTCCTTCCATCTCCAGTTGTTCGGCTGCACGAATCCCCTCCCACGTAGAAGCTAATTTAATAACAATGCGTGATTTAGAAATTCCCTCTTCTTGATACATTGTGATTAATTTCCTCGCTTGATTTATACACATTTTTTGATCAAAAGAAAAACGACTATCTATTTCAGTGGAAATATTTCCAGAGATATTATTAAGTATTTGTAATGCAATGTTAACTAATATCTTACAATTAGCATTAATTAATTGAGTTATTATGCTACCACCTTGCTTTTTAGCATAAATAATTGCTTTATTAACTAAATAATAATACTTAGGTTGTATGACAGTTTTTAATATTAAAGACGGATTGGTAGTAACATTAGTAGGATGATATCGAATAATATATTCGATATCTGCAGTATCAGCTACAATAGTAGTATATTGTTTCAATTGATCTAATGGATTCATATCATTCTCTGATTAAATTTTTTGTTAGCAATTAATAAATGATTAATATAATTAATATATTGATGCAACTAATTTTAACTAACTAAAAATTTTTTAACAGTAATGGCAGGTCTTTAATATTATCTATAATATTAAGTTTAAATTAAATCAGATAAAATTCCTTGAGAGTCCAATAATTTAAAAAACCTTATTTTTTAATAATATTTTCTGGAATTCGATCAATTTTAAAATGTTGATACGCTTGATAAGTAGCTATACGACCTCTAGGTGTACGTTTAATATATCCTTGTTGGATTAAGAAGGGTTCTAATATATCTTCTATAGTATCTTTTTCTTCACCAATAGCCGCAGCAATATTATCTAATCCCACTGGTCCTCCACTAAATTGATTAATGATTGTAAGCAATAATTTGTGATCCATATAATCCAGTCCTTTATTATCTACATTAAGCATATTTAATGCTTGAGAGGCTATTTCTCTATTTAAATTACTTGCGGTATGTACATCAGCAAAATCACGCACTCGACGTAATAATCGATTAGCAATACGGGGTGTACCTCGTGCTCTTCGTGCAATTTCTAAGATTCCATCCTCACTAATGTGTAAACCTAACCGTACTGCACTACGATTTACAATCTGTTTAATATCTAAGATCGAATAAAATTCAAGACGTTGTATAATTCCAAAACGATCTCGTAGAGGAGATGTTAAAGCACCAGCTTTAGTAGTCGCTCCAATTAAAGTAAAAGGTGGTAAATCCAGTTTAATTGAACGTGCACTAGGACCATTCCCAATTAGAATATCTAATTGATAATCTTCCATTGCCGGATATAATATTTCTTCTACTATTGGAGATAATCGATGGATTTCATCAATAAATAATATCTCCTGACATTCTAAATTAGTTAGAATGGCCGCTAAATCTCCTGCTTTTTCTAATACTGGACCCGAAGTACTATGTAAACTAACACCCATTTCATTAGCAATAACATTAGCAAGTGTGGTTTTACCTAATCCTGGAGGTCCAAAAATGAGAATATGATCTAAAACATTTTTCCTCATTTTAGCAGCTTGAATAAATATCTCCATTTGCTGTTTGACGGTTTTTTGTCCTATATATTCTATTAGTTTCTTAGGACGTAGAGAACGTTCTGAGATAATATTTTGTCTGAGATCAATTTGACTTAAATTAGGTGAGATTAATCGAGAATCCATTTTCATTATATGTATTATTCATTATCTAAAAATTATAGTGCTGTACGTAAAGCTTCACGTATTAAGGTTTCACAATCTACATTCTTTTTCTGCACTTTATTAATCATACGTTTCGCTTCTTCAGGTTTATAACCTAATACGATAAGAGCAGATATCGCTTCAGTTTCTATATGGTTATTTTTTTTCTCTATTGGTTCAGTCGAATTTTTTGGATCTTCAATTTTTGAAGATGTAAAAAATAAGCTATAATTATGTATTATACGATCTTTAATTTCAATAACTAATCGTTCAGCGGTTTTTTTACCCACTCCAGGTAATTTTACTAAAATATCTATTTCATTACCTTTAATAGCTGAAATTAACTCATTAGCAGACATTCCGGATAAAATTGCTAATGCTAATTTAGGTCCAATTCCATTAACTTTAATTAATTCACGAAATAAGGTTCTTTCTTGTTTATTATTGAAACCAAACAACAGTTGAACATCTTCTCGTACTATAAAATGTGTTAAAATAATTACCTCGCAATTTAATTTAGGAAGAAGATAAAAACAAGTCATAGGCATATTTATTTCATAACCAATGCCATTAACATCCAATAAAATTTGCGGAGGATATTTTTCAATAATAAAACCTTTTAAACGTCCTATCAATTAACGTTCCTTAAAATAATTAAGATTTTAATCATAATTATTATTATACATATGAGAATGTGTAATTGCTACAGCTAAAGCATCAGCAGCATCTTCAGGTGGATTAGTAGATAAATTAAGTAAAAACCGCACCATACGTTGAACTTGATTTTTTTTTGCTCCTCCATTTCCAACTACAGATTGTTTAATTTGTTTAGCTGCGTATTCAAATACTTGTAAATTATGATTTACTGCTGATATTATTGCTACTCCTTGAGCTTGTCCTAATTTCAATGCTGACTGAGCATTCTTGGCCATAAAAATTTGCTCAATAGCTAAAATTTTAGGATTGTATTCATTAATAATTTGATTTATGCCCCAATAAATCTCTTTTAAACGTAGATAAAAACTGTTGTTAATATTTGTATTAATACAACCACTACCTAAATAAGAAATAATTTTACCAGTTTTACAAATTACTCCATATCCAGTAATCCGTGATCCAGGATCTATACCTAAAATTGTAACCATTGTTATATTAGTACATCATTCAATTATAATCGGTTAGTAGTATTTATTATATATTTGCATTATGATAAATTTCTTTTATATCATTACACGACTGAAGTTTTTTAATTAAATCCAATAATTGCACCTGATGTTTTTCATTTAATTCAATTTGAATAATTGGAGTTATCATTATTTGATAGTTTTCCAGTTTTAAACCTAAGTTAACTAGAATATCTTTAATTACAATTAGCAATTCAGGTTTTATAAAAATATTAAATATTCCATTTTCTAATGATACAATATCTTCAGCCCCTATATCTAAAGCAATATTAATTATTTTTTCTTCATCTTTTATGCCGGCCAAGATTGAAATCACACCCGTTTTTTTAAACAAGTATGAAACAGATCCATTAACAGCTAAATTACCACCATATTTAGTAAATATAGATCTTAATTCAGAAACCGTACGTTTGCGATTATCACTTAAGCAGTTAACCATTATGGCAGTACCACCTGGTCCATAAGCTTCATATGTAATTTCATTTAGAGACGAATCATGTTCTTGATTATTAAGACTACCACGTCGAATAGCACGATTAATAGTCTCACGAGTCATATTATTCGACCATGCTTTATTTATAGCTGTACGTAAACGAGCATTAATACTAGGATCCATTCCACCAATTTTTGCAGCAGTTACAATCTCTCGAATAATTTTTGTAAAAGTATTTCCACGTTTTGCATCTTGTACTGCTTTTCTATGTTTAGTATTTGACCATTTACTATGTCCTGACATTTTTTTTCCAATACAATTAGTTTATAAAACTCGGAGCATTTGTCATTAAGCAAGTAGCACTAGTAGTTTTTGGAAAAGCAATAACATCACGAATATTAGTAGTTTGGGTTAATAACATTATCAATCGATCTAATCCTAAAGCAATTCCACCATGCGGAGGAGTGCCATATTTTAGTGCATTTAAAAAAAATCCAAACTTATCATTTTGCTGTTTTTTGCTAATGCCTAATATAGAGAATATTGCTTTTTGCATATCAACTGTGTGGATACGAACCGAACCACTACCAATTTCATAACCATTAATTACAAGATCATATGTATCAGAGAAGATGTTTTTAGGTTCCTTTAAAACTTCTTCTACTGTTACCAATTGAGATGGAGATGTAAAAGGATGGTGCACATAAGTTATATTTCCGTTTTCATCTTCTGAAAACAAAGGAAAATTTATTACCCATAAAGGACACCAAGAATTTTCATTAATTAATTGTAATTCTTCTCCTATTTTAACACGCAAAGTTCCTAATATATATGAAACCTTTTGAAAACTACCTGAACAAAAAAAGATAATATCATCATTAATAGCATGGGTACGATGTATAACTGCATGGATAAAATCTACTGGTAGTACAAACAATTTTTGGTTGGTTTTTTTTTCATTATAAAAACTATTAACTGAAATCCAGTCTATAAATGGTACATTTAATTTCGAACAAAAAATTTGTATAAATTCTTCTATTAATTTTAATACTTTGATACCAGCAGGAATACGAAGTACAGCAAATCGTTCTTGAATTAGATCTTTTTGTAAATAAAAAACTCTTGCTAAATCAGTTATATCTACTAATTCTAAAGGATTACGTAAATCTGGCTTATCGGATCCATAACGTTGCATAGCTTCATTAAAAGTAAGAACTGGAAAAGTTCCTAATTCGATTTGATTAATTTGTTTCCATAAATCACGTACCATTATTTCTAATATTTCACGTATTTTTGCAGATGATAAAAAAGAAACTTCTATGTCTATCTGAGTAAATTCTGGTTGACGATCAGTTCTTAGATCTTCATCACGAAAACATTTAACAATTTGATAATAACGATCAAAACCTGAAATCATTAACAACTGCTTAAAAAGTTGTGGTGACTGAGGTAAAGCATAATATTTACCCTTATGTATACGACTTAGAACTAGGTAATCTCGTGCTCCTTCAGGAGTTGCACTAGTTAAAATAGGCGTTTCAATTTCTGTAAATTCATAAGATTCTAAAAAATTTCGTATAAAAGTCACACTTTGTGCTCGTATTCTTAATCTTTCAGCTATATCAAAACGACGTAAATCTAAATAACGATATTTTAAACGTGTTTCTTCATTATTAATTTTATTAATATCTATTGGTAAAGACTCAGACGAATTGATAATAACTAATTTGCTCGCATAAATCTCTATACTACCAGTTTCTTTTTCGTAGTTAATATTTTTCTTCTGTCGTAGACATACTACGCCTTGAATTTGAACACAATATTCTTTTCGTAATTCAGTTGCTTTCTTAAAAAGTTCTGGATATTTAGATTCAAAAAATATTTGAACTGTTCCTTTACAATCACGTAACTCAATAAATAGTATTGTACGTAGATTACGATAATGATGCACCCAACCACATAAAGTTACATATTGACCAATATCTTTCTTGGTAAGCTGACCACAATATCTAGTACGCATAATTTTTCCTTGAATTTTCAAAATTATAATTATAAATATTTCTAATCAAATGAAATAGAAAATAGTATTATGTAAAAAAAACTATATATAATATTTATAATTTTTTAATATTTTTTTTATAAACATGCCAAAGCGCGATAAACTTTTTTCTTTACCTATAAAAAAAAGTCAATGGACTTTTAATGAAGATGTGACACAAGTTTTTTCTGATATGATTAAGCGTTCAATTCCAGGTTATTCAATCATAAAGAATATGATTGGAAAATTCTCACAAAAATTTGTCAAGAACCATACTCATATTTATGATCTTGGATGTTCTTTAGGTGAGATAGCAATATCAATTCAAAAGCATCTCCATGCTACAGATTGTAAAATAATTGCTATTGATAATTCTCCTTTCATGATTAGAAGGTTTAAACATAAAATAAAAAATCATCAACATAGTTATAGCACTTTAATTGAGATTATTGAAGCTGACATAAATAAAATTGTCATTAGAAATGCTTCTATGGTTATATTGAATTTTACTTTACAATTTATAAAATTTGAAGAAAGACAACCTCTTTTGAAGTCTATCTATGCGGGTCTTAACCCAGAAGGAGTTTTAATTATGTCTGAAAAAATTCAATTTAATAATCCTCGTATTAATCAACTAATTAACAATCTACATTATAATTTTAAAAAACAAAATGGATATAGTGATTTAGAAATCATTCAAAAACATAATTTATTGAAAAAGGTTATGAAAATTGAAACAATTGATAATCATAAAAAACATCTTAAAAAGATTGGATTTGCACATGTTGATTTATGGTTCCAATATTTAAATTTTGGATCTTTAATAGCAATTAAAAATTAATATGAACTTCGAAAGTTTTTATAAAATTCTTATTCAAGAACATCTCATGAAATGGTTAGAAATATTACCTGTTCAATTAAATAAATTTCAACCTACACAATTTATAGGATCATTGAAGGATTGGTATAAAACAGTTCTTAATATTCCAATCATTATACCAGAAGTAGTAGATTTAAAAAATAGTATTACTGCTATCAATCATACCATTGATAATAATAAGATTATAATGATTGAACGATTACTGCATAAATTAGCACCATGGCGTAAAGGACCTTTTTTTATTTATGGAATAAATATTGATGCTGAATGGTGTTCCAATCTTAAATGGGAACGAGTTTTAAAACATATATCTTCATTATCTGGTCGTATGGTATTAGATGTAGGTTGTGGAAATGGTTATTATCTATTACGCATGCTTGGTGCAGATGCGAAATTAACTATTGGTATTGATCCTAATCTTTTATTTTTTTTTCAATTTCAAGCTATAAAAAAAATGTTAGGAAATAAATTATCAGCGTATCTATTACCTCTTTCTTTAGAACAACTTCCCTCATGCAAAAATTTTGATACGGTTTTTTCTATGGGAGTCATTTATCATAAACGGTCACCATTAGATCATTTGATACACCTAAAAAACCAATTAGTTTCAGGAGGTGAATTAATACTTGAAACTCTTGTTTTGAGGGGGGAAGAATCAAAAATCTTTATACCTAGTAAACGTTATGCTAATATGCGTAATGTTTGGTTTATTCCTTCAGCTAGTGCGCTAAAAATATGGTTAGACAGATCTGGTTTTAAAGATATTCGTATAGTTGATTATACCCAAACTACTTTATTAGAACAACGTAGTACTATTTGGGCAAATGTTGATTCGTTATCTAATGGCTTAAATATCAACAATCCAGATCAAACGATTGAAGGATACCCTGCACCATTACGAGCAATCATTATTGCTAAAAAATAATTATGAATATTCAAGCTGTTATTAATGAAAAAATAAGAAAAGCCCTAATTAAAATAGGAATAGATAATTATAGCGAGATAAATGTACGTCAATCAATAAGAGCTAGTTTTGGTGATTATCAAGTGAATGGTATTATTGCTTTAGCTAAAAGATTGCATGTTGCACCGCAACATCTTGCAAAAAAGATCCTCCAAAATCTACATCTTCATGATATTGCTAATAGCATCAATATTGCTAATTCAGCTTATATTAATATATTTTTAAATAGTACTTGGTTAGCTAATGAAATAGAAAAAGCATTAATCTATCCTAACTTAGGTATAAAAAAAGTTCATCCACAAAGAGTTGTAGTTGATTATTCAGGTCCGAATGTAGCAAAAGAAATGCATGTTGGTCATCTTCGATCCACTATTATTGGAGATGCCATGGCTAGAACCTTAGAATTGTTAGGTCATCATGTAATTCGTGCTAATCATATAGGAGATTGGGGAATGCAATTTGGCATGTTAATTGCTCTCATGGAAAACAAAAATAATAATTTTAATCAAGAGATGGCACTTAGCGACCTAGAAGATTTATATCGTGAAGCAAAAATTTATTACGAAACAGATACAGTATTTGCTCAAAAGGCAAGTGATTATGTTGTTAAATTACAACATGGAGATCTTAAATGTCTCCAGTGGTGGAAATTGTTAGTTGATATTAGTATGAAAAAAAATCAAACCATATATCATCGGCTAAACGTTACTCTAACTAATAATGATGTAATGGGAGAAAGTATCTATAATAAAATGTTACCAAATATTGTTAGTGATTTAAAATCTAAGGAATTAGCTGTTGAAAGTGAAGGAGCTATAGTTGTTTTTCTGGATGAATTTAAAAATAAAAAAGGTAATCCCATGGGCGTCATTATTCAAAAAAAAGATGGAGCGTATTTATATACGACAACTGATATAGCATGTATAAAATATCGTTATGAAAAATTTCAGGCAGATCGAATTATTTATTATATCGATTCCCGTCAACACCAACATTTAACACAAGTTTGGACTATTGTACGTAAAGCGGGTTATATACCTCAATCGGTTTCTCTTGAACATCATATGTTTGGTATGATGTTAGGTAAAGATGATAAACCTTTCAAAACTCGTACAGGTGAGACGATCAAGTTGTTAGATTTATTAAACGAAGCTGTATTTCGCGCGAGAAATGTAATTTCATCTAAAAATAACAATTTATCTTTAGACGAATTAACCCAAATAGCAGAAGTGGTTGGTATTGGTGCAATAAAATATGCTGATTTATCTAAGAACCGTCTGACAAATTACGTATTTGATTGGGATCAAATGTTATCTTTTGATGGAAATACTGCACCATACATACAATATGCTTATACACGTGCCATTTCCATTTTCAGAAAAGTATTAATTCACGAAAAATATGAGTTATTAAGTAATGAAAAAATTGAACTCTCTAATGAATTGGAAAGATTGTTAGCTATACGTCTATTACAGTTTGAAGAAATTATTACTCGAGTAGCTAGGAATGGAACACCACATCTAATGTGTGCTTATCTATATAATTTAGCTGTATTATTTTCTCATTTTTATGAAACCAATCCGATTATAAAAATATCACATCCTATAATAAAAAAAAGTCGTTTAAAATTAGTAAAATTGTTTATTAAAACCATAGCTTTAGGATTAAACACTTTAGGCATTCAAACTGTAGATAGAATGTAAATGGTTTGATTGGTGAGGTTTCCGAGAGGCTGAAGGAGCATGCTTGGAAAGCATGTATACGTAAAAAAATAACGTATCGAGGGTTCGAATCCCTCCCTCACCGTCATAATTTATCGATATCCTATCTATTATATTTTAGGAATTTTTTGTATTTCAGTTAGTATTTTTATACCAGACAATATCAAAATCAATCTCACGACATATTCATGAATATAGTTAGTAGAAATAATTTTTTATAGAGTTTTACTTCAATTAATACCATCTTCTTAAGAAGTATTGAGACCAGACCAATAACTTTATAAAATAAAAATTGAATCTCATTATCTATATGTTAAAATCTTTATGGTTACAATATAATTAAAGAAGGAGAATGAATATGATGACATTATGCGTGAAGCTAAATAAAATTCTACACGATAGAATTAATCTAGCTGCGCAGCATGTTAATCGTACTCCAGACGATTTAATAAAACAGGCAATATTAAACTACTTAGAACAGTTAGACATTGAGGATCATTTACCTAAACAATTATCTCACGTCAAATTAGATTCATCCTCTATTGAAATAGAATTGTTAAAAGCTTCAGAAGAAACGGTTTATAAACCTTTTTATGAGTTATCTAAACAAATTAGACAACAATCCGATAAAAGAGCGTTAGTTACTTCAGCATGGAGAAAATCAGAAACTCAAGTAGTACCTAAATTACTAGAAGAAGTACGTCAATCTACAACCATCTTAGAAGATAAGATCAAACAACTAGCTCTTATTTTAGTTAATAATCTACGTAATCCTAAAACTAGATCTAGTAGTCGCATAGATACAGTACAGAAAATCTTACATGAATTTTCTTTATCTTCTCCAGAAGGTATTTCTTTGATGTGTTTAGCGGAAGCTCTATTACGAATTCCTGATAAACCAACACGTAATGCCCTAATCCGGGATAAAATTGGAAAAGGTAATTGGCAAGCTCATCTAGGTGTGAGTGATTCAATGTTCGTAAATGCTACCACTTGGGGATTATTAATTACAGGCCGCATTGTTAATTATAATCCTAGTAAATTATCATATTTTTTAAATAAAATCATTCGGAATAGTGGAGAACCGATTATTCGCAAAAGTATAGATATAGCAATTCGAATAATGGGGAGAAATTTTATAATTGGTGAAACTATTTCAGAAGCATTATCTCGTTCTCGAACCTTAGAAAGTCAGGGATTTTGTTATTCCTATGATATGCTTGGAGAGGCAGCTATCACATATAAAAATGCCATTGATTACTTTAATTCTTATCAAGAAGCAATTCATGCAATAGGAAAAGCTTCAGATGGCAGAGGAATTTATGAAGGACCTGGAATTTCTATCAAACTGTCAGCTTTACATCCTCGTTATAATCGTACCCAATATGATCGTATTATAAATGAACTATATCCAAGATTAAAAAAATTAACATTATTAGCACGACAATATGATATAGCAATTAATATTGATGCAGAAGAAACCGATCGATTAGAACTATCGCTAGATCTGTTAGAAAAACTTTGTTTTGAGTCAGAGTTATCTGGATGGAATGGAATTGGTTTTGTTATTCAAGCTTATCAAAAACGTTGTCCTGTCGTAATAGATACAATTATAGATTTAGCTCAACGTAGTAATCATCGTCTAATGATTAGATTAGTAAAAGGTGCTTATTGGGATACGGAAATAAAACGAGCTCAAACTGAGGGATTGGAAGATTATCCAGTATATACTCGTAAAGTATATACTGATATTTCTTATCTTGCATGTGCACGAAAATTACTGGGTGTACCACAGTTAATTTATCCTCAATTTGCTACTCATAATGCTCATACTTTAGCTGCTATATACTATTTAGCTGGTCAGAATTATTATTCAGGACAATATGAATTCCAGTGCTTACATGGCATGGGAGAAAAATTATACGACCAAATAGTTGGTTCGATATCAAAAGGACAAATGCACAGACCATGTCGTATTTATGCTCCTATTGGTAGTTATGAAAAATTACTTTCGTATTTAGTTAGACGTTTATTAGAAAATGGAGCTAATACTTCTTTTGTTAACCGTTTAGCAAATAAGTCGGTTTCAATTGAAGAACTAATTTCTAATCCAGTAGAAATAGTGGATAAAATATCATCGACAGAAGGAACCATAGGATTACCAAATCCTAATATTCCATTACCTATAAATTTATATGGATCCCAAAGAATTAATTCTATTGGAATAGATCTAAATAATGAAAAAGATCTATCTTTATTATCAAATGCATTATTAAAAAGTACCACGAAAAAATGGTATGCAACTTCTCTAATTAAAGGAAAAGTAGATGAAGAATGTAATCGAAAAATTATTAATCCTGCAGAAGAAAATGATATTGTAGGTTATGCTCGTGATACAACTGAAAAAGAAGTAAATGTTGCTATTACAATGGCAGAACAATCATCGAAGATATGGTCAGCTTTAGAAATACACCAAAAGGCATCCATACTAAATGATGCTGCAACATTAATGCAAAATCGTATAAATATCTTGATAAGTCTCTTAGTTCGTGAAGCAGGAAAAACCATAAGTAATGCAATTTCTGAAGTACGCGAAGCGATAGATTTTCTACGTTATTACTCCAGTAATATAAAAGATTTCGATCTTCAAAAGTTTGTACCATTAGGTCCAGTCGTTTGTATCAGTCCATGGAATTTTCCACTAGCAATCTTTGTTGGACAAATTGCAGCTGCATTAGCCGCGGGTAATAGTGTTATAGCCAAACCTGCAGAACAAACACCCTTAATAGCTACCCAAGCCGTTAAAATTCTATATGATGCAGGAGTACCTAATGAGGTTTTACAACTCATCATTGGTAAAGGTAAGACAATAGGATCGGCATTAATTAAAAATAATCTAATACAAGGTGTCATTTTTACAGGATCTACAACTGTAGCTAAATCTATTCAAAAAATTTTGGCTGGACGTGTTGAAAGAAAGAGCATTCCTTTTATTGCTGAAACTGGAGGCATAAATGCAATGATTGTTGATTCTTCTGCATTAACGGAGCAAGTAGTTTTAGATATTATTACTTCGGCTTTTGATAGTGCAGGTCAACGTTGTTCAGCATTACGTCTATTATGTGTTCAAGAAGACGTAGCGGAACAAACCTTGAATATGTTACGAGGAGCAATGACAGAATATAGAATTGGTAATCCCGATCGACTTAGCACTGATATTGGACCGGTAATTAATCTGCAATCTAAAAAAAATCTTGAATTACATATTCAAACTATGCAATCAAAGGGATTTAAAATTTATCAACCACAATTTGATATTGATCCAAATAGTAATCTTCAAAATGGCATGTTTATACCACCAACTTTAATTGAAATCAATCATATTAGTGAACTACAAACCGAAGTTTTTGGTCCTATATTACATATACTTCGTTTTTCTAGAAAAAATCTCTCTAAAATAATCAATGATATTAATGCTTCTGGATATGGTTTAACCATGGGTATTCATACTCGCATTGATGAAACTGTTGCTCAAATCATGAAAATAGCTCAAGTTGGTAATTTATACGTTAATAGAAATATGATTGGTGCAGTAGTTGGAGTACAACCCTTTGGTGGAGAAGGATTATCTGGCACGGGTCCAAAGGCAGGAGGACCACTTTATCTGTATAAATTGCTATCTAACTATCCCGAAGAAGCTATACATGTAACACTATCGAAATATGTAAAAATTACTTCAGAAAACTATATCGATGGTCAAAAATTATTAGAACCACTTCATTTTTTAATCTCATGGGCAAAAAAAAATCAAAATCATGATTTGGTGAACCTTTGTAGATACTTTCTAAAATTATCTGTTAGTAATACAACTTATTTACTTCCTGGACCAACAGGAGAACAGAATACTTATTCTTTATCACCTCGACAAGGTATATTATGTTTAGCCGATAATCAATCGGATTTATTAATTCAATTAGCAGCGATAGCAAGTATTGGTAGTAAAGCATTATGGTTGGAAGAGAAATTATATCGTAATACATATACTATTCTTCCGAAAGAAATTACGAATATTATTCGTTTTGTGAATCCTCAAGATATTTTCGATAAAAATCGGTTATTTGATACTATATTATATCATGGTGATACATCTAAAATGCGTGAAATATGCACCAAAATAGCTAATCAAAGTGAAATCATAATACCTGTATATGGATTTTCTAAAGGACAGACCAAGTTATTTTTAGAGAGGTTTATATTAGAAAAAACTTTAAGTATTAATACTACAGCTGTAGGAGGAAATACTAGTTTAATTACTCTGAGAGAAAATTGTTAATTTTTATGGGATTTCTAACCGGAAAATATATGTTGATAATGGGAGTTGCTAACAGCTATTCAATCGCTTACGGTATAGCAAAAGCTATGTCTCATCATGGTGCTGAATTAGCATTTACTTATGAAAACAACCGATTAAAGAATAAAGTTCAATCACTTGCAGAAACTTTACATTCTAAAATAGTTTTACCTTGTGATGTTAGTAACGATCATAACATACAAAAACTATTTGATAATCTTAAAAAACATTGGACAAAATTTGATGGATTAGTTCACTCTATAGCATATGCACCTAGAAATGAACTTACTGATGATTATATTGATAATATAAGTCGTCAAGGATTTAAAATATCACATGATATTACTTCTTATAGTTTTGTAGCTTTAGCAAAAGCATGTCGTCATATGCTTAATAATAATGCTACATTTCTAACGTTATCTTTCTTAGGATCGCAAAGAACTATTCCTAATTATAATGTAATGGGAATTGCTAAAGCTTCATTAGAAGCTAATGTGCGTTATATGGCTCATTCTATGGGTTCTAAAGGAATACGTGTTAATGCTATTTCTAGTGGTCCAATTAAAACTCTTGCAGCGTATGGTATTAAAAATTTTAAAAAATTTTTTTCATATATCGAATCTCATTCTCCTCTGAGACGTACTGTTACTAGAGAAGAAGTCGGAAATGTGGCATCTTTTCTGTGTTCCGATTTAGCTTCAGGAATAACTGGACAAGTAATTCATGTTGATGGGGGTTTTAATATTGTGTTACCACTATAATAGTAAGTAAGAGAAAAAATGAACTTTGAAAGGTTTTATCAACTCCCAGAGGATCTTTAGTTAGACAATTACTTCTTGAAGGAATAGCAAAAAAATTTTTATCGTCCAAATTCCTATTGGAGATAGGTTTGTAGTCGTTAATAAATATCTATTTTATTGATGATAGCACAGAAGATAGATATGTATTTTATAAAATCCAATCGCCACATGGATCATGCCAAAATAGGTACACTTCAACTACATAATTTTTTTAAGATTCTATCTTTCTTCATAATAGTTATTTTAGATCTTCAATGAATTATTACTGTTTACTTACTATAAATCATTTTTTCGGGTTGTATTAACCTATCAAATTCTTTAGCATTCAAATATCCTAATTTTATAGCCGAATCTTTTAAAGTTAACTCTTCTGTATAAGCTTTTTTAGCTATCTTTGCACATTTATCATAACCAATATAAGGAGTTAATGCTGTTACTAACATCAAAGATTCATTTAACAGTTGTTTTATTCTTTTATAATTAGGCTTAATACCTATGACACAATTTTTATTAAAACTTGCTATACCATCTGCTAATAACCTTACAGATTGTAAAAAATTATAAATCACCATAGGTCTATATACATTCAATTCGAAATTACCCGACGATCCTCCTATATTTATAGCTACATCATTACCCATTATTTGACAACATAACATAGTTATAGCTTCACACTGAGTAGGATTAATTTTTCCTGGCATAATAGAACTACCCGGTTCATTTTCGGGAATAAAAATTTCACCAATTCCACATCTAGGTCCCGATGCTAGCCAACGTATATCATTAGCAATTTTCATTAATGAAACAGCTAATCCTTTTAAAGTACCATGTACATATACAAGTGCATCACAAGTTGCTAAAGCTTCAAATTTATTTGGTGCAGTGATAAAAGGCTGATCAGTGATGTTAGCTATTTCTTGAGCTACAAGCTGTGCATAATCCGGATGAGTATTTAAACCTGTACCAACTGCTGTTCCTCCTAAAGCTAGTTCATAAAGATTTAATAAACTCTGCTCAATATGTTGAAAATTATGAATGATCATTGTAGCCCATCCTGAAATTTCTTGACCTAATGTTAATGGTGTAGCATCTTGTAAATGAGTACGACCAACTTTTATTACATTTTTATAATCATCCGATTTTTCTTTTAAAGTATTAGATAAGCAAGTTATTTTGGGGAGTAACTGATTACGTATAGATAGAACTGCTGCAATATGCATTGCTGTAGGAAAAACATCATTAGAACTTTGACTTTTATTAACATGATCATTAGCATGTACTAAACGTGTTATTCCACGCTTACCTCCTAGAATTTCACTAGCACGATTAGCTAATACTTCATTAATATTCATGTTGGTTTGAGTTCCAGATCCGGTTTGCCAAATTACTAAAGGAAATTCATTTATATGTTTATTTTCAATTATCTCATCAGCAGCAATAATAATTGCATTTGCTAAATCCTGAGAAAGTAATCCTAATTCACTATTAATTTTTGCCGTAACTTTCTTAATTAATGCTAAAGCTGTTATTAATTCCAAGGGAATTTTTTCAGTAGAAATTTTAAAATAGTTTAAGGAACGTTGTGTTTGAGCTCCCCACAATTTATCATTAGGAACCTTAATACTACCAAGTGAATCTTTTTCATAACGTTCTATTTTTTTTTTCATATTGCATTTCCTTATTTTATAATAACATCTTGTCTAAAGTTGTAATAAGTTTTTTATTAGGACGTAATTTCCAAATCCCTTTAGATTGGTCTTTAGTAATACCACGTAAAAAAAGACCATATACTCCTCCAAAATGAATTTCATAATCATAATCTGATGAATAATACTGTAGATAGCGATGAAATGCTAAAGTATATATAATATATTGCCAATCATAGTTATAATTTCGGATAAATTTTTCTAAAGATTGATAATTATATGCTCTAGTATTTTTACCTAACCAAATCGTTTTATAATCTATAAGATAATATTTATTTCCAAATTGAAAAATTAAATCAATGCAACCTTTCAATAAATTACCAAAATTATTTAATTTAATAGAAGAAAGATCACTAGTCTGGGTATAATAATGTCTAACAATTTCATGCAGATGATGAATTTTAAAAGAAGAATTTACTTTTAAATTAAACATCCATTGATTTTTTTTATGATGATTAACTATCTTACTTAAACTTATATCCTCGATATTATCTATACCAACATGTAAAATATTCTCAATCCACTGATTTAATACAGGGATCCAAACTAAATTTAATCCATATTTTTTTAGGGTTGTTTCTAAAACATCATTTAGTTTAGGTCGAATAAAATCAATCATTTTAAATAAATTATGTAAAAAAACACATGAAGTAATTCCACGAGGAAAAGTATGTGGAGACATAGGTAGACTAAGAGGATCATAAATATCATTATCAATTACTGCCTCTCGATCAATATCGGGAAATAATTCTTCTATACTTATTATGGGACTACGATTAATACTATCTTTAGTGTAAAGAAGAGTATTATTGCCTAATGGATTTGCATTCAACGCAATGGAGTTGATAACCGAAACGGTTGATGTAATGATTTTTGGATAAGCAGATTTAACAAGAGTCGTATTTTCTGGTGTATATACTATTTCAATATTTTCAGTTTGTATTTCTTTTAAACTTTTAACTAATTCTTTTGTATTATGTGATTTACCTTTTTGTATTAAATATCCGAGAGCACTGAGATGTAGATCATGTTTTTCGGGTGTTTTTTTATTTCCTTTAATTAAAGGTGCAATTCCTACACTACAATGCCAAATAGATCTAGTTAAAGCTACATAAAGTATGCGTAAATCTTCAGCCAAACGTTCTTCATCTGCAAGTTGTTTAGTTAGATGGTTAGGATGTAAATCAAGTATTTTACGCAATGTTATTCGATCATGATATAAAATATCAGTTGCTTGCCTAAATAGTGCAATAAAAGGTAACCAAACTAATGGATATTGTAATCCTTTAGATTTATGAATAGAAACAATATGAATCTTATTCATATTAGATTCTAAATTTAATCGCTGATTTACTGTCGTCTGATCATTGGATTGAATAATCTGTAACTCTAACCATCGTATTAATGCATATTCATTATTGAGTTGAAAAGAAGCTTTTTGTAATAGTTCAATAAGATGAAAAATATCTATTAAACGTCTCTCTTGATTATTTATTAAAAATTTTTCATAAATTTGATGTGATATTATTAATTCATGTAACATTGGCATCACACCATATTGAAACCAAATTTTTCGATAATGAATAAATTTTTGATAAAAATCATTATAATCCTCTTTATTTAGAATGTTATCTATGGTTTTAGCATCGAATCCAAATAAACTAGTAGCTAAAGCAGTACGTAACATTTGTGATTTATTAGTCATTAAGATGGTTTTTAGTAAATATAAGATTTCACGTGCTTCTACTGTAGAATAAATATTCTCACGACTAGAATGATAAATAGATGCAATATTTAAATTATTAAGTGCATTTTGTATAATTGTTGCTTCTTGTTGATTTCGTACTAATATAACAATATCAGCAGGTGTAATTTTACGTATGCTGTTACCATTTATTAAATGTGCATTGTTATTTTGTCCTGCTAGAATCCAATTGTTTATCTGCGTAGCACAATAACAACCCATAAATTGTTGATACTCACTAAAAGTTACACTTTCTCCGGGTTGTAAATAAAAACGTAATGCTGTTTGTGGTTTATTATCAATTGTAAAAAATAATTGTGAATTTTTAGAAGCGGCTTTTACTGGAATAAATGGAATTTCAGGAAAGATAAATGGATATTTATTGT
Organism: Candidatus Dasytiphilus stammeri; assembly: GCA_041942055.1. Classification (GTDB taxonomy): domain Bacteria; phylum Pseudomonadota; class Gammaproteobacteria; order Enterobacterales; family Enterobacteriaceae; genus Dasytiphilus; species Dasytiphilus stammeri_E. The sequence continues at coordinate 122,228 of CP145874.1, forward strand.
TAGAAAACAGTTGATTAATACTAGAAACCATGTTCGATGAAGAACGCCAATTAGTATTTAACGTATAATAATTTTCAATACTCGATTTAGCATTCATATAACTAAAAATATCGGCACCTCTAAAAGAATAAATAGCTTGTTTAGGATCTCCAATAAGAATAAGAGCATTATCATAATAACCCATATATATTTTTTGATAAATCCGATATTGTAGTGAATCGGTATCTTGAAATTCATCAATTAATGCTATTGGATAACGAGATCTAATACGTTGAGCTAGATCATCTCCTATAGATGGTTGCTGTAATGCTTCATCTAATAGATAAATTAAATCATCAAATCCTAATAAAGTACGATTTTTATTTCTTACAACCGCATGAATTTCTAATAAAGCTTTAGTGACTACCCATTCACGTAATGATGGAGGATTGGATAAAAAAACTTCGATAGATTCAAAAATAGGAAGATTAATTATCCATTCACGATTGGAAATTATTTGGTTCAATATTTCTTTTCTAAATTTTTTAATTTCTCTTGGAAAAAAATATGTTTGTGTTTCTTCTTTTGACCATAATGAAATTATATTCATCCATTGTAATAGGATTTTAGTACGGGAACTATTAGAAGATAAAATTAAATCTTTAAGCTGTGAAGCTACTAAAGACCATTTGTTTTTTAATGATTGAATGCGATTGATCATTTCTTTATGGTATTGTTCTATAGTTAACGCATTATTAGATATGGGATATTTTAATTGAGGTAATTCACCTTTTAACCAAGGTAATAAGGTTTTTAAAAGAGAGGTAGGAGATGACCATTCTTGTAATACTAATTCAGCGATATTCATGGGAAGTTGAGAAAAATAACGCTTCCAAAAATCATTAATTATTTGCTGATACAAAAAGTAATCATTTTCTATAATCTGATGTTTAAACATCATTCCACATTCAATCATATTAATATATAACATTCTTTGGCAAAAACTATGAATGGTAAAAATTGCAGCGGTATCTAAGTGTAGTTCAGCAGTTAATAATATATTAGCTGCTTGCTTTATATTATTCATTTGACTTAATAAGAGCATTAATTCTGGATTCTTAGTTTTTCCTCGGATACATGCCATACGCAATTCATGAATATGACTATGAATTCTATTTTTTAATTCTAAAGTAGCAGCTTCAGTAAAGGTTACCACAAGTATTTGTTCTACTTTAAGTGGGGGGTGTTTTCCATTACGTAGCCCTAATAATAGACGAAGGTAAAGTATACTAATAGTATGTGTCTTTCCAGTTCCTGCCGAAGCTTCAATGAGTATTTCACCATATAGAGGGATTGTGGTTGGATTTAACTTTTGAGCATGTTGATGAATCAATAGTGTTACTCTCCTGATTTTTATTAAATAATATCTATATTTTTTATTTAAAATACATCATAATATTTTACTAATGCTATTTATTAAAAAATAATTTTTATTATTAGTGGAGATATAATTACATTATGAGTTACTTATTACCAATATTATCATATTCTTATGATGCATTAGAACCATATATTGATCAAGAAACTATGAAAATTCATCATACTAAACATCATCAAAATTATATTAATAATGCTAATATAATTTTAAATGCATTACCTAATGAATACTCAAAACTATCAGTTGATGAATTAATTATGCAATTAGAAGATATATCAATCGATAAAAGAATGAGTTTACGCAATAATGCTGGAGGTCATGCAAATCATAGCATATTTTGGAAAGGACTAAAAAAAGGAACTTTTTTACAAGGACAATTACAAAATGCTATAGAAAGAGAATTTAATACCCTTGATAATTTTAAAGAACTATTTGAAACAGTCGCTGTAAATCATTTTGGCTCCGGTTGGATTTGGTTAATAAAAAAACGAAACAACAAATTAAACATAGTCTCTACAGCTAATCAAGATAATCCATTAATGGGTGAAAAAATGATTGGTATATTTGGTTATCCAATTATTGGATTGGATCTATGGGAACATGCTTATTATTTAAAATATCAAAATAGACGTTTAGATTATATTAAAGCATTTTGGAATATAATCAATTGGGATGAAGCGGATCTTCGTTATTCCTATAAACTAGATACTATTAAATAAATATTATTTTGATTAATTATGATGTGATCAGATCTATTTATCTAAGATCTAAATAAGATTAGGCATATTAATTTATGAAATCAATAGAAGAGTTTTTTATCGAAGAAGGACAGAATTTGAGTTTCTCGATAGAAATAGAAGAATTAATCGATCTGCTATCGGGGATTAAAAATAGTGCAAAAAATATCTATCATTATCTTAGTCAAGGAAAATTATTTGATTTGAGTGAAGTAACCAAAAATGAAAATATTCATGGTGAAATTCAAATTAAGTTTGATATATTGGCTAATGATATAATTAAAGCGGCTCTTAAGCAGCTATCTAGTGGTTGTATAGCAGCAATTGTTACAGAAGAAGATGAAGACTTTTTAGTCTTACATGAAGGTAAAAAAAGTAAATATATAATGTTCATAGATCCCATAGATGGATCTTCAAATATAAAAAATAATATTTCTATAGGTACTATTTTTTCTATCTATCAGCGTATTAGTCCTATAGGAAGTAGAATTACAAAGCATGATTTTTTACAACCAGGTAATCAGCAAATAGCGGCCGGGTATATCATATATGGTTTTGCAACTATATTAGTTCTAACTATTGGTTGTGGAGTATATATCTTTATTTATAATCCATTGAATGATATTTGGTATTTTAATAGAAAAGATATTAAGTTCCCTGAAAAGGGTTATATATACTCTATTAATGATGGAAATCATCATTATTTTCCTTTAGGGGTGAAGAAATATCTTCAGTTTTGTCATCAGATCAATCAAATGAATCAAGGTTCTTCTTATACTTTACGTTATACAGGTTCACTAGTAGCGGATTTCCATCGTAATTTATTACAAGGTGGCATTTATATTTATCCTAAAAATACCAAACATCCACAAGGAAAATTACGATTGTTATATGAATGTAATCCTATGGCTTTTATTGCAGAACAGGCGGGAGGAAAAGCAAGCGATGGAGTATCTCGCATATTAGATATTAATCCAATTACATTACATCAGTGTTGCCCATTATTTATAGGAAATAGAGAAATGGTTAATGACATTGAATGCTTTTTGAAAAAGTACTAATTCCTTTAGATAACATCTTTGATTTCAACATCATATTTTAAAGACATTTGACTGGTTTAGGTATACCAGCAATTTTTGCCGCCTGTTTGGCGGGACCTTTAGGAAATAATTGAAAAAGATAACGACTATTTCCTTTCTCTATTCCATATTGTTTCGTTATTGATTTGACTAACATACGCATTGTTGGTACCATATTAAAAGTTAAATAAAAATTACGTACTAGAAAAATAATTTGCCAATGTTCTTTATTCAAATTTAATTTTTCTTCACTAGCTAATTTTTTAGCAATCATTGGATTCCAATCCGAAGTATTAGTTAAATATCCTTCAGAATCTCTATCAATAATTAACATGTCTTATTCCTCAAAATATCTAATGGATTTTATTTGTTTTAGGAGGAGTGGCCGAGTGGTTGAAGGCACCGGTCTTGAAAACCGGCAATGGGAAACTGTTCGAGAGTTCGAATCTCTCCTCCTCCGCCATCTATCTGTACTAGATAATTACTTGTACTCATATCAATCTATTTCTTTATTTTTTTTTTGAGATTTCATTATTTTACTACTATGCTTATACAAAAACATTTTTTTACATTTATATAAAGGAATTATTTATGTCACAAGATACTTCTATTTCAAACTTGCGAAAAGATCTAAAAATTTTAGTTAGTTCTATTGAGAATATGTTAAATAATTGTACTGATAAAAATCCTTCAGATCTTGAAAATTTACGTCAAAAAGCTAAGCATATTTTAGATGAAGCAAGAAAATCTCTTGGAAATTCTAAAGAACATATCATGCAACAAACTCGTGAAGTAGCCAATTTAGCCAACAATTATTTGCATGAAAAACCATGGGCAGGAGTAGGGATTGGTGCTACTCTAGGTTTAATTTTAGGTTGTTTATTAATGCGTCGTTAATTTTATGAAAGAAGAATCTAGACCAATTTATTGCCATAAAGATGGAATCATCAGTATTACTGGAAGAATTATTAGGACTCTCATTGAGATAATAAAAACCCGTATATCTTTAATGATTACAGAATTAGATGAAGCTAAAACTTGTATTTGGCAAATATTTCGACTAATAGTCGTAACACTACTTTTAGTTACTTTTTTTTTAAATAGTTTATTATTAGTAGCTATCTTGCTCGTTAATCCAAAAGATCGTTTAGTTATAATGATTACTATTACCGGGATTTTATTTATCTTAGCATTTAGTTCAGGTGTATGGACTTTATATAAAATAAAAAAACTCAATATATTTTCCTCCACTTGTAAAGTACTAAAAAATGATAGTAATTTTTTTCTTAATAAGAATCAGGAATAATATTGCATGAATCAATATAATAAGTATAAATTATTAGATCTAATTCAAGAACAAAGGATTAATTTAACTAGTGAATTTAAGGAGTGGAAGCAAATATTATCTCATTACCAACGTAATTTACTGATTCTAAGAAATACACTCATTATTATTAGTAGTATATTAAGTATAATAACTATTTTTTTAGCACCTCATCCTCGACGACTCATACGTTGGTCAAAACGTGGTATGGCTATCTGGAAAATATATAAATTTTTTACATAACTATTTGTGTTAATAGGATGCTGCTTATTTATTAAGCAGCATCTACTTTTATCACTATCAAAAACCAATTAGTTTTTTCATGCTAACTAACCATCTATCTTAAAACAATAATCTTATTGAGATTATAAATATGATATAATAAATTAGAGGTTAGCTAACTAGACAATCGCCCTTAAGTTTTATTAACATTTATTAGGGGAGGAAAGTCCGGGCTCCTACGGGCAGGGTGCCAGGTAACACCTGGAAGATGAAAATCTATGACTAGTGCCACAGAAAAAAAACCGCCATTAATAAAGGTAAGGGTGAAATGGTGTGGTAAGAGCACACCGTACTACTGGTAACAGTTAGTGGCTAGGTAAACTCCACTCGGAGCAAGGCCAAATAAGACTTAAAAATCAAAAGTATGGCCCATACTAAAAGCAAGTCTGGGTAGGCCGCTTGAGCTAGTAAGTAATTACTAGCCTAGATTAATGATTGTCCATGACTGAACCCGGCTTATCGGTTAGCTATCCTCTAAGATAATAGACATTACTAATTTTCAATTATAAATTATTCACATGTTTTTTTAAAAAATTTGCTACACCTTCTATAGTAGCAGTCATGCTAGGTTTACCGGATTGCCATTGTGCCGGACATACTTCGCCATCATGTGCTTCATGAAATTGAAGAGCATCTACCATGCGTAGCATTTCATCAATATTACGACCTAGTGGTAAGTCATTTACGACTTGATGACGGATGATACCATTTTTATCAATTAAAAAAGAAGCTCGCAAAGCAACACCCAATTCTGGATGTTCAACTCCATAAGCTTTTTGAATTTCATGTTTAATATCTGCTATCATTGGATATTGAATCTTGCCAATTCCTCCATTAGAAATAGGAGTTTTGCGCCATGCTTGATGAACAAATACTGAATCAATAGAAACACCTATTATTTTTACTTCACGTTTTTTAAATTCATCATAGCGTTTATTAAAAGCAATAATTTCTGAAGGACAAACAAAAGTAAAATCCATAGGCCAAAAGAAAATCACTGCAACTTTTCCATTAATATATTTCTTGAAATGAAAAGAATTGATGATTTCTCCATTGCCTAAAATAGCATTACTAGTGAAATCTGGTGCTAATCTAGATACCAGCATATTGTTATTCTCCTATTAATTTTTTTTTAAATACTACTTATTCTAATCCTTTAGATTATCATATAATAATACTCTGAATTAAGTCACTGTTTAATTTATTATTAAAATAATTAAAGTTGAGTTTAAAAATGAAATTTAAAATTTATAAAAAAGATGGATCAGCACGTCGGGGGAGTTTAAAGTTTGATCGTGGTATTGTAGAAACACCAGCCTTTATACCAGTTGGGACTTATGGTACTGTTAGAAGTATTACTTCAGAAGAAATGAGACACTTGGATGTTCAAATAATTTTAAGTAATACTTTTCATCTTTGGCTTCGTCCAGGAATAAACATTATAAATCTGCATGGGGATTTACATGATTTTATGAAATGGAATGGTCCAATAATTACTGACTCAGGAGGATTTCAAGTCTTTAGTCTTAGTAAAATCTGTAGAATTATAGAAAAAGGAGTATATTTTAAGAATCCTGTAAATGGGAAAAGAGTCTTTTTAGATCCTGAAAAATCCATAGAAATTCAATCGAATTTAGGATCAGACATAGTAACTATATTTGATGAATGTACACCCTATCCAGTTAGTTGGAATAATGCCAAGTATTCTATGGAATTGTCTCTTCGTTGGGCTGAAAGGAGTAAAAATCATTTTGAAACCTTAGGAAATAAAAACGCTCTGTTTGGTATTATTCAAGGTAGTATTTATAAAGATTTAAGAGAAGAATCTTTAAAAAGATTAATTGAAATAGGATTTGATGGTTATGCCATTGGTGGTTTAGCAGTTGGAGAACCGAAGGAACATATGAAAAATATTCTTAATAATATTTGTAGAAAAATTCCACATGATAAACCAAGATATCTTATGGGAGTAGGAAAACCTGAGGATATTCTTAATGCAGTATGTACGGGTATAGATATGTTTGATTGTGTTATTCCAACTCGGAATGCAAGAAATGGTTATTTATTTGTAACTAATGGAATAGTAAAAATTCGTAATTCTAAATATAAAAATGATCCTTCAAAACTTGATGATGAATGTGATTGTTATACTTGTAAAAATTACAGTCGTGCATATCTACATCATTTAGACAATTGTAATGAAACCTTAGGAATACGTTTAAATACTATCCATAATTTACGTTATTATCAACGGCTTATGATAAGTATACGCCATGCAATAGATGGTGGATATTTAAAAAAATTATTAACTAATTTTTCTATTAAAAATTAATTAAGGTTTGTTATATTTGATTATATTACTCCTACAAAGAAAACGTACTAAAAAGCATAAAAAATGATGGAATCAATTATTCAAAGGGACGAAATACTACTAACTACAAGTAAGTACTACGACCAGTTAGTAGGATAAACGATATAGAGTTATTTTATTTATTACGCTTAATTCTATTCTACTACAACATCAATTTAAAGGTGATTTAGTTTCAACTATTTTACTTAAAAAAAAGGACAATGAAATCTTTAAATATAATTATTTATAAGATTGTTTATTGGATTTGTAATGAGGTAAAGAAAGCCTGAGGCTTTCACGAAAGTTAAAAAAGGTAATTTAAAATTATATATGTGTTATAATACGTGGTAGATTTTCATCTTTTCGTAAGGTTAAAATTTCACAACCATTGTCAGTTACTAAAACTGTATGTTCATATTGTGCAGAAAGACTATGATCTTCAGTTTTAACTGTCCAACCATCTTTCATATTACAAACTCTATAACTTCCTGCGTTAACCATAGGTTCTACAGTAAAGATCATTCCCGATTGGAGAATAATACCATTATCATATGCATCATAATGCAGTATTTGAGGTTCTTCGTGAAAATTTTTACCAATTCCATGACCACAATAATCACGTACAACAGAAAAATTATAAGACTCAACATATTTTTGTATTTTACGACCTAAACTTCTTAATCGAATACCTGGTTTTATAATTTGTAAAGCTAAATAAAGGCTATTTTGTGTAATTTGACATAATTTTTCTGCATTACGAGTAGTATTACCAACCAGGAACATTTTAGATGTATCACCATGATAATTATCTTTAACTACTGTTACATCTATATTAACAATATCTCCCGATTTAAGTATTTCTTGGTCATTGGGTATACCGTGACAAACAACATCATTCACTGAAATACAAATGGATTTAGGAAAACCCCGATAGCCTAAACAGGCTGAGATAGCATGTTGTTTATTGGTAATATAATCATGACAGATATAATCTAATTGGCTGGTAGTTATTCCAGCTTTTACATATGGGGTAATCATTTCTAATACTTCAGCAGCCAGATGGCTAGCTACACGAATTTTTTTTATTTCCTCGATTTTTTTTATAATTATGTTCATTATCTATAATTACAATTTATTATATTCAGTTATAGTAACATTATTATTTTCATTTTAATAGTAATAATATTTATATACCCCACAAAAAAATCTCAAAGATCTCTATCGGAATATTATTGAGAGTTATTAGTCTCTATGTATAATTTGTGTTATAAACATAGATATTATATCTAATCTAGAGGAAAAAGAAGGAATATAAATATGATAACTCTTTCTATGCGCGACATGATAAAAGCTGGAGTGCATTTTGGACATAAAACTCAATACTGGAATCCAAAAATGAAATCTTATATTTTTGGAGTACGTAATAAAATTCATATTATCAATCTTGATATGACTATCTTACTTTTCAAAAAAGCTTTAATTGAGTTACAAAAAATTGCATCTCAAAACGGAAGAATATTATTTGTTGGAACTAAGATGGCTGCTAGTCAACCAATTAAAAAAACCGCCGAAACTTGTAATCAATATTTCATTAATCATCGTTGGTTGGGTGGAATGTTAACTAATTGGAAAACTGTTAGACAATCAATAAAAAAGTTAAAAGATTTAGAAATACAAGCTCAAGATGGTACTTTTGATAAATTGACAAAAAAAGAAGTACTAATGCGTTCTAGAAAATTAAAAAATCTTGATCAGAGTTTAGGAGGAATTAAAAATATGGGAGGTTTACCAGATGCTTTATTCATAATTGATGCCAATCATGAAAACATTGCAATTCAAGAAGCTAGAAAACTGGGAATTACTATATTTTCTATTGTTGATACTAATTCTGATCCTGATGGCATTAATTTTGTTATTCCAGGTAATGATGATGCTATACGCGCGATTAAACTCTATTTAAAGAGTGTTGCTAAAGTTATTCATCCACAGTTAGATACGAATGATTTTAAGTTTGAAGTAACAGAATCAGTAGTATTATAGCACATCTTATTTTAATGGAGTTAAATAAATATGATTAACATTACTATAGAAATGGTCAAACAATTAAGAAAAAGGACTGGAGCAGGGGTCATGAGGTGTAAAAATGCATTAATTGAAGCTAATGGAAATCTAGAAGTAGCTATTGATTATATGCGTAAACAGGGTGATGCAAAATGTGCCAAAAGATTAGATAATCCTACTTTTGAAGGGATTATAATGATAAAGGTTGATAAAAATTACGGTGCAATGATTGAAATTAACTGTGAAACGGATTTTGTTAGTCAAAATGCAGACTTTAAAAATTTTGCCGATCGTATTATTAATACTGCTGTTTATGATCGCATTAAAGATATTGAAATTCTCAAATCTAAATTTAAAGAGGAACAATTAGCATTAATGAATGCTATGCGTGAAAATATTAACATTCGTAGGATTTCAGTAATAGAAGAAGAGGAAAATGAAATTAGTTATTACTTACATAGAAATCGTATTGGAGTTATCGTTAGTATTTGTCAAGGCACGAACAAGCAATTGGGTAAACATATTGCAATGCATATTGCAGCTAGTAAACCTGAATATATTAAACCTGAGTTAATTCCTATAAATATAGTTGAACATGAACGTCAAATTCAGAAAGCTATTGCAATCAAATCTGGTAAATCTCCTCATATTTTGGAAAAAATTATTGAGGGACGTATAAAAAATGTTTTCAATGAATTAACCTTAATGTGTCAAAAATTTATTTTTGAACCTACTAAAACCGTAGGACAAGTATTAAAAGAAAATCATACCCACGTGATAACCTTTACCCGTTTTGAAATAGGTGAATAAAATCCATTGTTTTAAAATCTGCTGATATTTTATCAGCACTATACTTAATAAGATTGATTATGAAAAAATTAGTAAAAAAAAATTATCAACGTATTTTATTAAAAATTAGTGGAAAATATCTACAAGGTATGAAAAATTTTGGGATTGATCCAAAGATTATTAAACATCTTGTTAAAGAAATTAAAGATATAGTAAATTTATCTGTACAAGTAGGTATTGTTATTGGTGGTGGAAATATTTTTAGAGGATCTAATTTAATTAAAGTAGGTTTTAATAAAGTTATTTCTGATCAGATAGGTATGTTAGCAACGGTTATGAATGGTCTTGCTATACAAGATGCATTTCATCGATCGTATGTAAAATCTCGTATAATGTCAGCTGTTCCACTAAACGGAATCTGTGACGTTTATAGTTGGGCAAAAGCTATTGATTTACTAAAAAATCAATATGTAGTTATTTTTTGCGCCGGAATTGGAAATCCTTTTTTTACAACTGATTCTGCTGCTTGTATACGAGGTATAGAAATAAATGCAGATATCATACTCAAAGCAACTAAAGTCGATGGAATATTTTCTAATGATCCTTTAATAGATCAATGTGCAACACTGTATAAAAAATTAACTTATCAAGAAGTTTTAGATAAAGAGTTAAAAGTAATGGATTTTACAGCTTTTACATTAGCAAGAGATCATCATATTCCTATTCAAGTTTTTAATGTGAGTAAACTAGGTGCATTACGTAGGATAATTTTTGGAGAAATTGAAGGTACATTAATTACATGTTAAATATTATGATAAACTAAATGGCAACTACAGGATCTAATTCAAGTGATTAATACTATTAAAAATGATACAGTTGTACGTATGGAACAATGTATAAAGAGTTTTTATGATCATATTAATAAAATTCACACTGGACGAGTAACTCCTAGTTTAATTAATTCCATTACGGTACAATATTATGGAATTGCAACTCCATTACGTCAACTGGTTAATATTGTTACTGAAGACTCACGAACCTTAACTATGACAGTGTTTGACAGCAAATTAATTCCCGTTATTGAAAAATCAATTTTGTCATCTGATCTTGGAGTTACACCAAATAATATAGGAACTAAAATTCGCTTAAGATTTCCTGTATTAAGCGAAGAACGTCGTATTCAATTGAGTAAATTAGTGAAAAAAGAAGCTGAATATGGAAAAATATGTATACGAAATGTACGACGAGATTTAAATATAGAATTAAAAGAACAGCTGAAAAAAAAATATATCAGTGAAGATGAAGAACATAGAATAGGAGAAAAACTTCAAAAAGTTACAAATGATTATATTAAAAAAATAGATATTATTCAAAATAAAAAAATCCAAGAGATTTTAGACTTTTAAACTATTGAAAAAAAATGAAAAACTTAACCATACTTGGTTCTACAGGATCTATAGGTACAAACACATTGAAGATAGTATCTGAACATCCAGATCTATTTCAAGTAAAAGCGCTAGTTGCTGGTTGTAATGTTGATATAATGGCTAAACAATGTGCTTTTTTTAAACCCGCTTGGGCTGCTCTATTTGATAAAAGTGCTGCACAGTTGTTGCAAAAGAAATTACAAGAGATGAAAGTTTCTACAAAAGTACTGGCAGGAGAAAAAGCTGCATGTGAATTAGCTAGTTTGGATGAAGTAGATCAAGTAATGTCTGCATTAGTAGGTACAGTTGGCTTAAGACCAACAATGGCTGCTATAAAATCCGGAAAGCAAGTGTTATTGGCAAATAAAGAGTCTTTAGTAACATCTGGTCGTTTTTTTATGGAAGCTATATGCAATGAAAAAGTACAGTTATTACCCGTAGATAGTGAACATAATGCAATTTTTCAGAGTTTACCTACAAATATTCAAACACAATTAGGCAAAGCCTCTTTAAGAAAAAATGGGATTAAAAGCATTATATTAACGGGTTCTGGAGGTCCTTTTCTAAATTTATCTATTTCCGAATTTAATCAAATTACTCCAGAACAGGCTTGTATACATCCTAACTGGAGAATGGGAAAAAAAATTTCGGTAGATTCAGCAACCATGATGAATAAGGGATTAGAGTATATTGAAGCTCATTGGTTATTTAACGCTTCGCATAAACAATTAGAAGTTCTCATTCATCCTCAATCAGTCATTCATTCTATGGTACGATATATTGATGGTAGTGTATTGGCTCAGCTTGGATATCCGGATATGAAAATACCAATAGCACATACTATGGCATGGCCAAATCGTATAAAAAATGCGGTGATGCAATTAGATTTAACACTAATTAATGAATTAACTTTTTTCAATCCAGATTTAGAACGTTATCCATGTTTGAAATTAGCTATAGAAGCATGCCAAAAAGGACAACTTGCTTCAATTATATTAAATGCGGCAAATGAAATGGCTGTTAATGCCTTTCTTACTAAAAAAGTACCTTTTACTGCTATTCCAGCTATAAACAACTCTGCTTTACAAAAGGTTTATTGTCAAGAACCTAATAATATAGAAGAAGTCATTGAAGTGGATAAATTAGTACGTCTTAAAATAAAAGAATTATTGCCATCTTTTTATTTATAGCTTTTAAAATTAATTTTCTAATTTTTAGATTATTTATTCACTATATTCTAGCATTAGATCTGAATGTTTGATTTATGTATGAGAATTTTATCAAAAACCATAAAGAAGGAACTTAGTGTTCGTCATGTAGTAGCTATTATTTATTGGTAAGGTAAGTAGTTTTAATATGCAATTACAAAAAATTCTCGACCCTAATAGAATAGATGAAGATTATTTATTAAAATATTTATGTCTTAATAATTTAGCTCCAGTTTATTTTATCATAATAACTGGAGGATAATATCGACTTAGTAATTTTATACTTTGGCAGATAGCGTACACTGAATTATATTTTACCGATGTACTTTCTTTAGCCAGATTTTAATGAACATATTTTAAAACAAGTGACAACAGTTTTTACGAAAGGAAAACGTAGATTTGGTAGTATCTAATCTTAGACTAAAGTTTTCAGAATACCTGAATTATTATATTTTGACTAATATATTAGTTTTTATTATTGGTGGCAAATAAGCTTATTTATATCAGTTGGTCATTTGAGGACATTATGGTAAATATTTTCCAAGTTATAATAGCATTTATAGCACTGAGTGTTTTAATCATAGTACATGAATACGGACATTTTATTGTTGCTAGACGTTATGGAGTATTTATTGAATGTTTTTCAATTGGCTTTGGTAAAACCTTAATATCATGGTATGACAGTTATGGAACTCGTTATATAATATGTCTATTTCCATTTGGTGGATATGTTAAAATGCTAGATAGTTATAGTGACATTATAACTAATTCCCCCTCAAGAAAAAGTTTTAATAATCAAAGTTTATTACATCGAGTAGCTATCATAAGTGCAGGTCCTCTTGCTAATTTTATTTTAGCTATAATTTGTTATTGGATAATTTTTATACATGGTATAACTAATATTAAACCCATTATCTATGAAGTAAAAAAAGGATCAATAGCATTTAAATCTGGAATTACAAATAATATGGAATTAAAATCAATTGCTGATGTGAAAACTGATAATTGGGATGATGTACGTATGGCATTACTTACACAAATAGGTAATAGGAATATACCCATAACAATAGCACTTTTTAATCCAGTCTCTCATCAAAAAATTGTAAAAAAATTCATTGATTTACATCATTGGCATCTTGATCCTTATATACAAGATCCTATAACTGGATTTGGTATTCATCCTTATCAATCATTGACTGAATCTATTGTAGATAGAATATATCCAGATTCGATTGCCAGCAAAATTGGTTTACATGCTGGAGATAAGATTTTAAAAGTAAATGGTCAACAATTGAAAAATTGGTCAGATCTAATGATATCATTGTGTAATAATTTTAATCAGACTATTCAATTAATGATACAGCGACAATCAAAAACATTCTCCATTGATTTAACTTCTAATTTTAAACCTCAACTATGGAAGAATGGAAAATGTTTTTTTGGTGCTGTTCCTTCTCATATTCCGCTAGATGATAGATTTAAAAATCAGCAAAAGTATAATGCTCTTACTGCTCTTTTAATGGCTGAAAAAAAAACTTGGCAAGTATCTAAATTAACGTTTCGTATCTTGAAACAAGTGATAAGGGGAACATTATCACTTCATACTCTTAGTGGTCCAATTTCAATTGTACAAGGTGCAATAATATCTGCAAAACACGGTTGGTTAGCATATCTCATGTTCTTAGCTTTAATTAGTATTAATCTAGGTATGATGAATTTGTTTCCTTTACCTATTTTAGATGGGGGACATCTTTTATTTATTTTACTTGAAATCATTAAAGGACAGTCAATTTCGGACCAATTGAAAGAAATTAGTTTTAATATTAGTACAATTTTATTAATATTAATTATGACTATTACCATTTTAAATGATTGTTCACACATTTTGTTTAATATCACTTACTAAACAAATGATATAAAAAAAGATCTAGTAAGTGATAAGATATCAAATGTTATTAAAAATATTTTTAATATTGATATTTTTTTATACTCCAATTTTTGCAAAAGATAAATTTATAGTACAAAATATTTGTTTTCATGGATTACACCGAATTTCTACAATTACCACTTTAATGAATTTTCCTATCCGTATTGGAGATTCTATTTCTAGAGAAGATCTTAAGAATAGTATTCAAGCCTTGTTTAGTACTAATAATTTTGATAATGTACAAATATTACGTAATGCTAATACTTTGATTGTTCAATTAAAAGAACGTCCTATTATTACTTTTATTAAAGTTTTAGATAATAATATTCTTAATAAAAAAACTATTATTAAATTTTTATCTGAATTAGGTATTTATCCGGGTCAAATATTTAATCGAACCCAATTATATTCAATAAAACAAAAAATCCAAAATTATTATTCCTCTCGGGGATACTATAATGCAACTGTAAAAATGATAATTTTATCACTACAACACCATGCGGTTGGGATAATAATATCTTTTAAAGAAGGAAAACCAGCAACAATCGAAAATATTAAAATTTTAGGTCATAAAGCATTCAATTATAGAGAATTAAATCATAATTTTATTCTACATGATAAAAAATTACGTTTAGTTTTGAATCATAATATTTTTGGTAACCCATACAAATACCAAAAAATATTTTTATATCAAGATTTAGAAAAATTGCGACAATTCTATTTGTCTCATGGTTATGCAAATTTTAAATTTTTTTCTACTCAAGTGAATTTAACACCAAATAAAGAAAAAATTTTTATTACTATAAATCTTTATGAAGGCTTACGTTATAAAATTAAAAAAGTAATTTTTAAAGGTAATTTTATAATTAACCCAAAAGAAAGGATAAAATTATCTTTTATCAGAGATGAAGAATGGTATAACCTAAAAAAAGTACAACTTTTAGAGAAATGCATCCGAAATCTTCTGCAAAATTATGGATATATTTGGCCATCTATACATATCTATGAGATAATTAACAAAGATAATACAATTAATATAATTGTTAATATTAATACAAGACAACGTTATTATATTCATCGAATTTATTTTCAAGGTAATCATCTTACACAAGATACTGTATTACGACGTCAAATGGCTCAAATAGAAGGACAATGGTTTAATGAAGATTTAATCGAAAAAGATAAGAATAGACTAGATAATACAGGTTTTTTTAAAACAGTAAGTATAAATGTTGAGCGTGTACCAAAAATATCTAATAGTGTAGATCTAATTTACAAATTAAAAGAACAAGAATATAAAGGCAATATAAATGTTGGATTGGGATGGGATGGTGAAAAACATTTAAGTTACCACATTAAGATATTACATCCTAATTGGTTAGGTACTGCTTATACAATGGCTTTCGGAATTAAAAAAAGTAATGATAGTAGTCATAGTGATATTACGATAATAAATCCACATTTTACTATTAAAGATTTGAGTATAAGTAAAAGTATTTTTTTTAATAATTTATATAATTTTGATATTTCAAAATATGAACATAAAACTTATGGATGGAATGACGATATAGCAATACCAATCAATCAACATAATTTTATTAATATAGGTATAGGTTATGCTAATAATGATCTTTCAAATATACAACCCCAAATTAATGTATGGCATTATTTGCGTCATAAAGGACTAAGTCCTGATTTACTTTCAAAAATAAAATATACTGAAAGTAATTTCAATTTAAAAACGGGGTGGACTTATAACAATCTTAATAAAAAATTATTTCCTACTTATGGAATTCATAATAAAATTTTAAGTACGATATATATACCATTCCCAAGATCTCTTGTAAATTTTATTAAAAGTTACTATCAAATAACTTTAGATTCTATGGGATATATAACCATACCAATTATTAATAATCATAACACCTGGGTTTTTTTAAGCCATGGACATATTGGATATACAAATACTTTTATCGAAAAAATAACTCCTTTTTTTGAAAATTTTTATGCAGGAGGTCTCACTTATTTACGTGGTTTTAGTATTAATACTATAGGTACAAGAGCTATTTATTACAATTCAATCAATTATTTTTGTAAAAATAAAAAAAAACCTATCTGTCTTTCTAAAGACGGAATAGGAGGAAATCTTATGACTGTTGCCAGTATCGAACTTCTTACTCCTATAATTAATCCGATTCTTTATCATAGTTCTTTAGGCTCTATGAGAGCCTCAATATTTGTTGATATTGGTACAGTTATACTCGTTAATACTCATTGGAAAAATCTATTTCAAACAGAAGATAATGATCTTATCAAGAATTATATCAATTTAAATAATATACGCATTTCTACTGGAATAAATTTACGATGGATGTCCCCCTTTGGACCAGTAATAGCAGTATATTCTAAGCCTGTTAAAAAAGATCATTTAGATAAAGTGGAATCTTTCCAATTTAGTTTTGGAACTAATTGGTAATAAGTTGTAACCCAATATTACATTTTTTATAAAATTAATGCTTAAGGAGTTTTCAAGTGAAAAAATTGTTATATGTTACATCCTTTATAATTATATGTACTATTGGTTATTTCACTTCAACTGCAGCTCATACTATTACTAATGGTAAATGTGCTGTTGTGAATATGAGAAAAATTTTTCAAAAACTTCCAGAAGTACAAGTAATTTCTAAAAAAATAGAAGAAGAATTTAAAAATAGGGCTAATACTATTCAAAATATAGAATTAAATTTACAAAAAAAAATGCAACATTTGCAATATGATGGTTTAGGTATGAATAGTATTGAACATACTAAATTAGAACAAGAAATAATCTCAGACCGTCAAAAATTAGCTAATGAGATACAATCCTTCGAAAATGATAAACAACATCGTCAAATTGAAGAACAAAATAAACTTATAGTAATGATTAGAGATATAGTAAGAAAAATAGCACGTAATGAAAATTATGAGATTGTATTTGATGCAGATGCAATTATTTATGATCATAATTTCAAAGATATGACTGAAAAAGTCATAAAAGATCTTAGATCTAAATAAGGTTTTAAAGTAAATTAACTGAAAAGGTTTTTCAAATCACTAATTTTTATATGTATATTGAAGAAATTCTTAACCTTTTACCACATCGATTTCCTTTTTTACTAATTGATCGTATAATAAATTTTGAAAAAGGACATTTTTTACGTGCAATAAAAAATGTTTCAATTAATGATCCATTTTTATCCATGCATTTTCCTCATCATCCGATTGTACCTGGAGTACTAATTCTTGAATCTTTAGCACAAGCTTCATGGATTCTGGCTGTAAAAAGCTTTGGAAAATTAAAAGTGGATTATTTTTATTATTTGGTTGGGATTGATAAAGCAAGATTTAAACGGATTGTTTTTCCAGGAGATCAAATGATTTTAGAAATAGAATTTATTAAAGAACGTCAAGGTTTAAATTTTTTTCAATGTATTGCAAAAGTAAAAAATGAACTGGCTTGTACAGCATTAATAAAGTGTCTTCTAAAAAAAAAAATTATTAAACATCCATAGTATTGAAAAATAAATTACAAATAATTTAGATTATGATTAAACCTCGTTTTGTTCATCTACGTATTCACAGTGATTATTCTATTAAAGATGGTTTAGCTAAAATTGATATGCTTGTCAAAAAGGCAGCTACATTAAATATGCCATCAATGGCTATTACTGATGATACTAACCTCTTTGGTGTAATTAAATTTTATCAACATGCTTGGAAAAATGGTATAAAACCAATCATAGGAGCTGATTTTCAAATTTCTCATCCCATTATGCAGAATGAATTGTGTCAGATTACTACAATTGCTATTAATAATATAGGATACAAGAACATTATTCAACTCATTTCACAGGCTTATCAACATGGTTATGGTTTACAACAACAAGGAGTAATTATCAAACAACAATGGTTAGCTATGTTTTCTGAGGGAATTATATTATTATCTGGTGGGCGTAATGGTGATATTGGAAAAAATTTATTAAAAAATAATAAATCTTTAATTTCAAGTTTTCTAGATTTTTATCAAACGTTTTTTCCTAATAGATATTATTTAGAGTTAATTCGTACTAATAGACCTAATGAAGAAAATTATTTACATGCAGCGATAGATTTAGCTATAAAAAAAAATATTCCGGTTGTTGCTACAAATGAAGTTTGTTTTCTTGAATCTTCAGATTTTCAGGCGCATGAGATTCGGGTTGCAATTCATGAGGGTTATACTCTGTTGGATCCTAAACGTCCTATAAATTATAGTCCCCAACAATATTTTCGTAATGAAGAAGAAATGTGTCATTTATTTGCAGATATTCCTGAAGCTCTAGAAAACACTGTGGAAATTTCAAAACGTTGTAATGTCATTCTTAATCTGGGAAGCAAATATTTTCTACCTCAGTTTAATACGGGATGTATGAGTGCTGATCAATACCTTATTAATAAGGCACGTCAGGGATTAGAAAAACGTCTCCTATTTTTATTATCAAATAAAAATCTACAAATGCAAAAAAGATCTAAATATGATGATCGTTTAGAAATGGAATTAAAAGTAATTAATCAAATGGGTTTATCGGGTTATTTTTTAATAGTTATGGAATTTATTCAGTGGTCAAAACAACACCAGATTTTGGTTGGACCAGGTCGTGGCTCGGGTGCGGGATCTTTAGTCGCTTATGCGTTAAATATTACAGATGTTGATCCGTTACAATTTGATTTGTTATTTGAAAGATTTTTAAATCCTGAACGTATCTCTATGCCAGATTTTGATATTGATTTTTGTATGGAAAAACGTGATCTCGTAATAGATCATGTAGCTGATACTTATGGAAAAGAAGCGGTTTCACAAATTATTACTTTTGGTACCATGGCTGCTAAAGCAGCACTTAGAGATGTAGGTCGAGTATTAAGTTATTCTTATACTTTTGTAAATAGTATAACTAAATTAATTCCATCTAATATTGGAATAACTTTAAAACACGCATTAAAAATTGAACATCAATTAATGCAATTATATAAGTCCAATGACGAAGTAAAAATATTAATAGATATGGCTTCAAAATTAGAAGGAGTAATACGTAATGCTAGTAAACATGCTGGGGGTGTTGTCATAGCACCTACAAAAATTACAGATTTCGTCCCTATTTACTTTGATGGAAAGACTAACAATCCAGTTACACAATTTGATAAAAATGATATAGAAACTATAGGATTAGTTAAATTCGATTTTTTAGGGCTGCGTACTTTAACTATTATTAGTCGAGCATTAGAAATGATCAACTTGAAACGTAAAAAAATCCATCAAGATCCTTTATCTATCGTACAAATCGCATTAAATGATAGTGAAAGTTTTTGTTTATTAAGACAAGCAGAAACTACAGCTATTTTTCAACTAGAATCCAAAGGAATGAGAGATCTTATTAAAAGATTGAAACCTGATTGTTTTGAAGATTTAATTGCATTAATAGCACTATTTCGTCCAGGACCTTTGCATTCTGGTATGGTAGAAAATTTTATCAAACGTAAAAATGGAATTGAGAATATTTCATATCCCGACATAAAATGGCAACATTGCTCTTTAAAAAACATTTTATCTCCAACATATGGAATAGTTCTTTATCAGGAACAAGTAATGCAAATTGCTCAAGTTTTATCCGATTATACTCTTGGTGAAGCTGATATTTTACGACGAGCAATGAGTAAAAAAAAATCAGCAGAAATGGCTCAACAGCGATTAAGATTCAAAACGGGAGCTGAAAACAAAGGTATTAATGGTGAACTTGCCCTGAGAATATTTAATTTATTAGAAAAATTTGCCGGATATGGATTTAATAAATCACATTCAGTTGCTTATGCTTTATTATCTTATCATACCTTATGGTTAAAAACACACTACTATGAAGAATTTATGGCGTCAGTTATGAGCTGTGAGATGGATAATACTGACAAGCTTAGAGCATTATCAAATGAAGTTTTACGAACTGGAAGAAAAATTTTACCACCAAATATTCATACTGGAACATATCATTTTTATGTTAACGATAATAATGAAATTGTTTATGGTCTTGGAGCAATTAAAGGAATAGGGATAGCAGCTATACAAGAAATTCTTCAAGCTAGAAAACAAGGAGGAAGGTTTAAAAATATCTTTGATCTTTGTTTACGTATAGATACCAAAAAACTCAATCGTCGATTATTAACAATTTTAATTAAATCTGGTACTTTAGATTCATTAGGCCAAAGTAGAGAAGATATGTTGAATACTGTCGATAATACTTTTAAAACTGTACATCAATATACTCAAGTAAAAAAGAGCGGTCAGAAGGATATGTTTGGCGGTATAAAAAATCAAAAACCAATAGAAAAAAATCAACCAGTAGTGCAATTTCCACAACATATATTGTTGTCAGGAGAACGTGAAACTTTAGGTCGGTATTTTACTGATCATCCTATAAATCAATATAAAAATGAAATCAAACACTATAGTCAAATAAAATTAATAGATCTTGATTCTTATCAAGTAGGAGCTTTTATTACAGTAGTTGGTTTATTGGTTAATAAGAAAATTGTTCCTATAAAAAATGGTAATCGTATGGTAATTTGTACTTTAGATGATGGTTCGAGTTGTATAGAGGTAATATTGTTTACTAATTTATTAGAAAAATGTCAATATTTTTTAAAAAAAGACAAGATTTTGATTATTAGTGGTAAAGTTAGTACTGATAATTTTAGGGAACGAAAGATTATAGCTAATAAAATTATGGATCTTCAAGAAGCACGTAATAAATATGTGAGTGGAATTGGTATATTTCTCAATAGTAATCAAATTAATCAAGAATGTTTAAAAAGTATCCGTGATTGTTTAGAAAAATATAATTCTGGAATTATACCCATACATTTCTATTATCAGAGCATAGTAGCTCAAGCTAAAGTAAAATTAAATTTAAAAGATATTTGGACAGTATCACCGCAAAATGATTTAATCAATGATCTACGTATTTTATTAGGATATGAATCGGTGAAGCTAGAGTTTTTAAATAATTTATAGTCAATGATAAATTCATTAAAAAAACAGTTAGAGTTAAATGGGTATTTAAAATTATTAATTGCTTATAGTGGTGGTATAGATTCTACTGTATTATTACATCAATTAACACAGTTACGTCAACAACACCATTTGTGCTTAGAATTACGTGCTATTCATATTAACCATGGTATTAATCCTAATGCAAATTTATGGATGTTACATTGTAAAGAACAATGTTTAAAATGGAACATTCTTTTTTCAAGCATTAAAATTAATTTAGATTTGAAGAATAAAAAAGATAAAGGAATTGAAGCGGCTAGTCGTATAGCACGTTATAATGCTATTTTTAAGGCACTCTTACCAGGAGAAATATTATTAACTGCACATCATATGGATGACCAATGTGAAACCTTTTTGTTAGCATTGAAACGAGGAAGTGGACCTTCGGGTTTATCCTCTATGCCTTTAATAAAAAAAAACCTTGAAGGTAAAATACTCTTTCGACCTTTTTTAAATTATGATCGTAAAACTATTGAAAAATGGGCTAATCAATATCAATTAGGTTGGATTAATGATAATAGCAATTATGATACATCTTTTGATCGCAACTTTTTACGCATTGAAGTATTACCTGTATTAAAAAATAAATGGCCTCAGTTTTGCAAAACTGTAACACGTAGTGCTAAACTCTGTGCATATCAAGAACAATTATTACATGATTTATTAACAGAATATCTGCAAAAATTCACAAAAGATGATGGAAGTTTAATAATAGATGATTTACATAATCATAGTGATATTAAGGTTTATGCAATACTTAGACAATGGTTAATTAACCATAAGATTATTGCACCATCATTTAAAATAATTCAAGCCATTTGGCGTGAAATAATATGTAGTCGTAAAGATGCATTAGCATGTATAAAAATTGGAAAATCGGAAATTCGACGATATCATAATGTTATCTATTTACTTGATACAATGCCTTCAATCAAAGAACACATACTTCATTGGAGATCACCATGGCAACCATTACAGTTACCTAATAAATTAGGTATAATTAAATTACACCATACTCATGGAATGTTAATGCGTTCCCCAAATTTAGTACGTGAAAAGGTTAGCATACGTTTTAAAGTTCAAGGAAAATTTTTACTATCAGGACGTTCAGCAGGCCGTCGTTCGATAAAAAAAATCTGGCAGGAATTAGCTGTTCCTTACTGGTTACGAGAACGTATCCCATTGATTTTTTATAATGAAATATTAATAGCGGCAATGAATTTTTTTATAACTCAGGAAGGATCAGCTAATAAAAAATTTTTTTGGTATCTCCAATGGGATAAGGAAAAATTATTTTAAAATATAATCTTATTAGTGATAAAATCAATAATATTTTTAGTACTTATAAGAATATTTTTTTCATTTGTTTGATCTCGTTGTTTGTATTCTACTTGTTGGTATTTTAAATTGCGATCACTAATAATAATGATATGTGGAATTCCTATTAAATCTATATCAGCTAGCATTACACCTATATGATCTGCTCGATCATAGAGAAGAATTTCTATACCTTTTGCAGACAGTAAATAATATAATTTTTCGGCGAGATTTTTAACATGTATAGAGTTATAAAAATTTATAGGCAAAATAGCTACTTGAAATGGTGCTAAGATTATTGGCCATATAATACCATTGTCATCATGATACTGTTCAATGACAGCTGCTATCAGGCGCGAAATACCTATTCCATAACATCCCATGAAAATTATTTGGTGATTTCCATATTTATCTTTAACTGTAGTATGCATAGTGCTAGAATATTGTGTACCTAATTGAAAAATATGTCCTACTTCAATTAAACATTTAGCTTCAGTAATTTCATCCGTTCTTTTAAAGTTTTGATTAGTTTGGCTAAATACTTGAAATTCATGAGATATAGTTCCTCCAATAGCACCAGTATCTGCCGATACTACACGATACTTTAAATTTAATTTATTAAGTATTCTAGTATAGGTACTATACATAATAGTATAGGTATCTTCTAAACATTTTTGACTAGAATGGAATGAATAAGCATCTTTCATGATAAATTCGCGTGCACGCATGATACCAAAACGTGGTCTAGTTTCATCACGAAATTTAGTTTGAATTTGATACAAATTCAGTGGTAATTGTTTATATGAATTAAGTTCAGTACGCATTAAAGCAGTAATAATTTCTTCATGTGTAGGACCTAAGACAAAATTACGATTATTACGATCAACAAAACGTAATAACTCTGGACCATATTGTTTCCACCGACCGCTTTCTTGCCATAATTCTGCAGGTTGAACTAATGGCATATAAATTTCTAAAGCACCTATCTTATTCATTTCTTCACGTATTATTTGTTCTATTTTTCTTAAGATGCGCATACCTGTAGGCAACCAGGTATATAAACCAGATGCTATTTGACGAATTAATCCCGCACGTAGCATCAACTGATGGCTAATATTTTCTGTATTCTTAGGTTTCTCTTTCAATGTAAAGAGAATATATTGAGTAGTACGCATACAATAAATAATATCTTAATAGCACACCAAATAATTTAATTAGAGTTTAATAATTTTGCTAATTTTGCCGTAGCTTCTTCAGTACTGGTTAATTGTCGTATTTTTTTACGTCTGCGTAATCTTTCTTGATGATGAGAATACCCAGTACCTGCAGGAATTAATCGACCTACTATTACATTTTCTTTTAATCCTCGTAGTTCATCATTTTTACCAGCTACTGCTGCTTCGGTTAAAACACGTGTAGTTTCCTGAAATGAAGCAGCTGAAATAAAAGATTCGGTTGCTAATGAGGCTTTGGTAATTCCTAATAACTCACGTTGATAAGTAGCCGGAATCTTACCTTTATTTCGCAATTCATTATTTATTATTTTAACTCTAGAATATTCAACTTGTTCTCCCTCTAAAAATAGAGAATCCCCCGGTTTTTTAATAGTTACTTTACGTAACATCTGGCGTACAATAACTTCAATGTGTTTATCATTAATCTTTACTCCTTGTAAACGATACACTTCCTGTACTTCATTTGTAATATATTCGGTGACAGCATGTATTCCTCGTAATCTTAAAATATCATGGGGAGATTCGGGACCATCAGAAATTACATCACCAGGTTGTACATATTCTCCTTCAAGAACATTTAATTGTCTCCATTTAGGAATCATTTCTTCGTATGGTTTATTATCATCAGTATTATTATCTAAGGCAGTTATTATTACACGACGTTTACCTTTGGTTTCTTTACCAAAAGAAATTATTCCTGGAATTTCAGCTAGTATTGCAGGGTCTTTTGGACGACGAGCTTCAAAGAGATCAGCCACACGAGGTAATCCTCCAGTAATATCTTTGGTAACTACTGATTCTTGAGGTACTCTTGCTAGAGTATCTCCAGAATTTACCCATATATTATCTTCAAGCTGAACAATGGCTTTACCAGGAAGAAAATATTGTGCTGGCATATCTGTACCAGGTAACAAGACTTCTTGTCCATCCTTATGAACAATTTTTAAAGCTGGCCTTAAATCTTTACTTCCAGAAGGACGTTCTGCTGTATCTAAAATTACGATAGAAGATAAACCAGTTAATTCATCGGTTTGACGAATGATAGTTTGTCCGTCAATCATATCTGTAAAATTAATCAAACCACTCACCTCGGTTATAATAGGCATTGTATGTGGGTCCCAATTAGATATTATTTCTCCTGCATGAACTATTTCCTGATTTTCTTTTTTTAGAATAGCACCATAAGGAATTTTATAATTTTCTTTAGTACGACCTAATTCATCGATAATTTTTAATTCTACATTTCGAGATGTAATAACTAATTCACCATTAGAATTTTTAACAAATTTTGCATTGATTAATTTTAACCATCCGTTATTTTTTACTTCAATACTTGACTCTGCTGCAGAACGCGAAGCAGCACCCCCTATATGAAAGGTACGCATAGTTAATTGTGTACCTGGTTCCCCAATAGATTGAGCTGCTATAACTCCTACTGCTTCACCTTTGTTAATCAAATGTCCACGTGCTAAATCTCTTCCATAACAGTAAGCACATACTCCAAAATTAGTATCACAGGTAACTACTGAACGTACTTTTACACTATCTATAAAATTATTTTCTAATAATTCACATAATTCTTCATTTAATAATGTATTACGTGAAATTAATATATCATCAGTACTATTATTTTTTAATATATCTTGTGCAATGACACGACCTAATACTCGTTCTCGAAGGGATTCTTTAATCTCACCTCCTTCAATTACTGGAGTCATTAAAACACCCTCAAGGGTTTTACAATCATCTTCAGTGACAACTAAATCCTGTGCAACATCAACTAATCTACGAGTGAGATATCCTGAATTTGCAGTTTTTAAAGCGGTATCTGCTAATCCTTTACGAGCTCCATGTGTAGAAATAAAATAATGAAGTACATTCAGACCTTCACGAAAATTTACAGTGATTGGAGTTTCAATAATAGAACCATCTGGTTTTGCCATCAAACCACGTATTCCTGCTAACTGACGTATTTGTGCCGCTGAACCTCGAGCCCCTGAATCGGCCATCATAAAAATACTATTAAATGAGGGTTGTATTTCTTCTTCACCTAGACTATTTTTGACTTTTTCTATGGAAAGATTTTCCATCATAGCTTTAGCAATACGTTCATTTGCTGTTGCCCAAATATCTATTACTTTATTATAGCGTTCTCCTGCAGTTACTAAACCTGAATTAAATTGATCTTGAATGGCTGCTACTTCTTTTTCGGCTTCTTGGACTATTTCTCCTTTATTATGTGGAATAACCATATCATCAATACCAACTGATGCTCCTGAACGAGTAGCATAGGCAAAACCTCGATACATAATCTGATCAGCAAATAAAACCGTTTCTTTTAATCCTAAAATTCGATAACATGTATTTAATAAATTCGAGATAGATCTTTTACCTAACGTTTGATTAACTAGATGGTATGGTAAACCTTTAGGTACAATCATCCAAAAAATAGCTCTACCAATAGTAGTATTTACTAATCGAGTTTGAGATAATAAAGTGCCTGTATTATCTCTAATAAATTCTGTAATACGTACTTTTACACGTGCATGTAGTTCTGCTAAACCTAGCTGATAAATATGTTCAGCTTCTTTAGGATTGGTTAATATCATACCCTCTCCCTTAGCATTTACTTTATCTCTAGTCATATAATATAAGCCTAAAACTACATCTTGAGATGGAACTATAATTGGTTCTCCATTAGCAGGAGAAAGAATATTATTAGTAGACATCATCAAAGCTCGAGCTTCTAACTGTGCTTCTAATGTTAATGGAACATGAACGGCCATTTGATCTCCATCAAAATCAGCATTATATGCTGCACATACTAGTGGATGAAGTTGAATGGCTTTACCTTCAATTAAAACTGGTTCAAAGGCTTGAATTCCTAGTCGATGTAATGTTGGAGCTCTATTTAATAAAACCGGATGTTCACTAATTACATCTTCAAGTATATCCCATACTATTGCTTCTTCTTTTTCCACCATTTTTTTTGCAGCTTTTATAGTAGTCGCTATTCCTTCTGATTCTAATTTTCCATAAATAAAAGGTTTAAATAATTCTAAGGCCATTTTTTTGGGTAAACCACATTGATGTAGACGTAAATAAGGTCCCACAGTAATAACTGAACGACCTGAATAATCCACACGTTTTCCTAACAAATTCTGTCTAAATCTTCCTTGTTTACCTTTAATCATATCAGCTAAAGACTTTAAAGCACGTTTATTAGAACCAGTAATAGCACGAGTACGTCTACCATTATCTAGAAGAGCATCCACTGCTTCTTGCAACATTCTCTTTTCATTTCGCACAATAATATCTGGTGCAGCTAATTCTAATAATCTTTTCAATCTATTATTACGATTAATGACACGACGATATAGATCGTTTAAGTCTGAAGTTGCAAAACGACCTCCATCTAATGGAACTAGAGGACGTAAATCAGGTGGTAAAACTGGTAGAACACTTAAAATCATCCATTCGGGTTTATTACCAGATTGTATAAAAGATTCTAATATCTTAATACGCTTAGCTAATTTTTTACGCTTATTTTCAGATGTAGTTATGTCAATTTCTTCACGAAGTTGTTTACACTCACTTTGTAAATTTATATTTCTTAATAGATGCTGAATAGCTTCTGCTCCCATTTTAGCTTCAAATTCATCACCAAACTCTTCTAAGGCCTCAAAATATTGCCTTTCGGTTAAAATTTGCCCACGTTCTAAATTGCTGATTCCTTCATCAACAATCACATATGATTCAAAATATAAAATACGTTCTATATCACGAAGTTGCATATCTAATAATAAACCTATACGTGATGGTAAAGACTTTAAAAACCAAATATGTGCTATGGGAGAAGCAAGTTCGATATGTGCCATGCGTTCTCTACGCACTTTAGTTTGTGTCACTTCAACACCACATTTTTCACAAATTACACCTCTATGCTTAAGACGTTTATATTTTCCACATAAGCATTCATAATCTTTTATTGGTCCAAAAATGCGTGCACAAAATAAACCATCACGTTCGGGTTTAAACGTACGATAATTAATGGTTTCAGGTTTTTTGACCTCTCCAAAAGACCAAGAACGAATCATATCTGGTGAGGCTAAAGAAATTTTAATAGCATCAAATTCTTTAGTTTTACCTGGTTGCGACTTTAGAAGTTTTAGTAAGTGTTTCACAAATCAACTCCCTACGGGTATAAAAATAATACAGTTTCAGTAATTTAGTGTTATTGCTTATCTTCTAATTCTAGATTTATTCCTAATGATCTAATTTCTTTTACTAGAACATTAAATGATTCTGGCATCCCGGGTTCCATTTCATGATTACCATCTACAATATTTTTATACATTTTGGTTCTACCATTCACATCATCAGATTTAATAGTCAGCATTTCTTGTAGAGTATAAGCTGCTCCATATGCTTCTAAAGCCCAAACTTCCATCTCACCAAAACGTTGTCCACCAAATTGTGCTTTACCACCCAAAGGTTGTTGTGTAACTAGACTATAAGAACCAGTAGAACGAGCATGCATTTTATCATCAACCAAATGATTTAATTTTAACATATACATATATCCAACTGTAACAGGACGTTCAAATTTATCTCCCGTACGTCCATCAAATAAAGTAATTTGACCAGAGGGGGGTAACTCAGCTAATTGGAGCATTTCTTTAATTTCTGCTTCAGTAGCTCCATCAAATACGGGGGTAGCAATTGGTACACCTTTTCGGAGATTGTTGGCTAATTGTAGAATTTCTGAATTAGAAAAAGTATTTAAATCTACCTTTTTTCTTAATTTTACTCCTATCTCATACACTTTTTTAATAAAACTCCGTAAAATTGCAGCTGAAGTATGTTTTTTTAACAAAATATTAATTTTATCTCCAATGCCTTTAGCTGCCATTCCTAAATGAGTTTCTAAAATTTGACCAATATTCATTCTAGAGGGAACACCTAAAGGATTTAAAACAATATCTACTGGCACACCATTTTCATCATATGGCATGTCTTCGATTGGATTAATTTTAGATATTACTCCTTTATTACCATGTCGACCAGCAATTTTATCTCCAAGTTGAATTGGACGTTTTACCGCTAAGTAAACTTTCACTACTTTTAATACTCCTGGAGCTAAATCATCACCCTGAGTGATTTTCTTACATTTTTCTTCATATTCCGATTTTAAGTGATCTTTTAACTCAGTGAATTGACGAAGAAGGTTATCTAATTCTTTGGGTCTATTTTCTTCAGGATCTAAATGAATATTTAATTCGTGTTCCCGTGTAAATAAATTCCACTTTTCTTTTTGGATTCCCAATGATGATAAGATCTTTTTTATGGTTGATTCGAATTTAGTTTGTAAAAATTCTAATTGCTCTGAATAATCCTTGTTTGCTTGACTAATTAACATTTCTTCTATTTCAAGACTTCTCTTATCTTTTTCTAGACCGTCACGGGTAAATATTTGCACATCAATCACTGAACCTGATACCCCATTTGGAACACGTAGAGAAGAATCCTTAACATCTGAAGCTTTTTCTCCGAAAATGGCTCTTAAGAGCTTCTCTTCAGGTGTTAATTGAGTTTCACCTTTAGGTGTAACTTTTCCTACTAAAATATCACCTCCTGAAACCTCCGCACCAATATAAACAATACCAGATTCATCTAATTTAGATAATGCTGTTTCACTAACATTTGGTATATCTGATGTAATTTCTTCAGCACCTAATTTGGTATCACGAGAAATACAAGATAATTCCTGAATATGAATACTAGTCAAAACATCTTCATGCACTAGACGTTCAGAAATAAGAATTGAATCTTCAAAATTATAACCATGCCATGGCATAAATGCTACTCGCATATTGTGACCCAATGCCAGTTCGCCCAAATCAATAGATGGTCCATCCGCTAAAAGATCTCCTGCATTTACTAACTCACCTACTGAGACACAAGGCTTATGATTAATACATGTATTTTGATTTGAACGAGAAAATTTAATTAAATTATAGATATCAATTCCTGTTGTACTTGAAGTTACTTCATTGTCTTTAACTTTAACTACAATCTTAGATGCATCCACATATTCTATTTCTCCACCACGTTGAGCCATTACTGCAACTCCTGAATCAATAGCTACTGTTCTTTCCATACCGGTACCTACTAAAGGTTTTTCTGCTCGTAATATTGGTACGGCTTGACGCTGCATATTTGCTCCCATTAAAGCACGATTAGCATCATCATGTTCTAAAAATGGTATAAGCGATGCTCCTACCGATACTAATTGCTGAGGAGCAATATCAATATAATTAATTAGTTTACGATTGCATAAAGCTGATTCTCCTTTAGCACGACAAGCTAATACTTCTTCTTTTAAACAATCATTTTCATCTAAAGAAGCATTTGCAGGAGCAATAATATAATTGGTTTCTTGTATTGCCGAGAGATAATGAATGTCATCGGTTACTTTTCCTTCATGTACTACTCGGTAGGGAGTTTCTAGAAAACCATACTTATTTGTTTGAGCATATACTGATAAAGAATTAATTAAACCAATATTTGGTCCTTCTGGAGTTTCTATAGGACATAATCTGCCGTAATGACTTGGATGAACATCTCTCACTTCAAATCCCGCTCGTTCTCTTGTTAATCCTCCTGGACCTAAAGCTGAAATGCGACGTTTATGAGTTACTTCGGATAAAGGATTAGTTTGATCCATAAATTGAGATAACTGACTTGAAATAAAAAATTCTTTTATAGCAGCAGAAATAGGTTTTGCATTTACTAAATCTTGTGGAGTTAGATCAGCAGCCGAATCACCTAAAGATAATCTCTCTTTTATTGCTCGTTCTAAACGTATCAAACCCATACGAAATTGATTTTCAATCATTTCACCCACTGAACGAATTCTACGATTTCCTAGATGATCGATATCATCTATGGATCCTTTGCCATCACGAATACTAATCAGTTTTTTTATAACATTTATAATATCCTGGGGAGTTAAAATTCCTGAACTTTGAACTTCTTGGTGATTTACTGAAAGATTTAATTTCATGCGTCCTACTGCTGATAAATCATATTTTTCTTCGGAAAAAAATAGATTTTTAAATAAAACTTCAGCATTATCGCCGGTTGGTGGTTCTCCTGGACGCATTACACGATAAATATCAATTAAAGCACTAGATTTATTAGTGGAAGAATCAATACGCATTGTGTCTGAGATATAAGGTCCATGATCAAGATCATTAGTAAATATAGTGTCAATAATGTTGTATCCATTTTTACTCAATTTATCTAATAATTCTAAGGTTAATTTACTGTTGGCACTACAAATTAATTCTCCTGTAACAGTATTATAGTAATTTTTAGCAATGACTTTACCTATAATATATTCCATGGGAACTTCAATTTCTTTTAAAGAATTTTTTTTCAAAAGACGAATATGTTTAGATGTAATACGCCTACCTTTTTCAACATAAATAATACCATTAGATTCAATATTAAAAGGAATAGTTTCTCCCCTTAATCTTTCAGGAACTAATTCCATTTTTAATTGATTATTTTTTATTTCAAATACTGTTTTATCAAAAAAAATCTCAAGAATATCTTCCGTACTATAATTCATAGCACGTAAAATCACAGTAACTGGTAATTTACGACGTCTATCTATGCGAAGAAACAAATGATCTTTCGGATCAAATTCAAAATCTAACCATGATCCTCGATATGGGATAATACGTGCATTATACAAAACTTTTCCTGAAGAATGAGTTTTTCCTTTATCACTATCAAAAAACACTCCTGGACTACGATGTAATTGCGATACTATAACTCTTTCAATTCCATTGATTACAAAAGTGCCATTTGGTGTCATAAGAGGAATTTCTCCCATATATACTTCCTGTTCTTTGGTATATTTAACCTTTTCCGAACTGGAATCTTCTCGATCATATATTACTAGACGTACTAGAACCCGTAAGGAAGCGGAAAAGGTTAATCCGCGTATTTGACACTCGTTTACATTAAATATAGGATTACCTAGTCGATAACTAATATACTGTAATTCATAATTACAATTATGATTGATAATAGGAAAAATGGAACGAAATGCAGCTTCTAAACCCGAATCACCTTTATAATCTTTAGAAACAAATTGTTGAAACGAATCCAGCTGGATAGAAAGAAGATATGGAACATCTAATAAGAGTGAACGTTTACCAAAATCCTTCCGAATGCGTTTTTTTTCTGTATGGGAATAATAAAAATGAGCCATAAATTTTGGAGTTCCTTAGCTTATGGAAAAATGAATACAAGATTCTTTGGTCCTACTGAATTTAAATTGAAAACTTGTCAACCATCTAATTTTCTTGATAACAAAAAACATCAGGTACAAATAGCAAAGTATTAATAACCCGCTTATGATGTTACACCATACATTAGTAGCATTAGACATTAATTTAATAGCTTATTTAAGTTCAATAGAAGCACCAGCCTTTTCTAAAGATTCTTTGATAGTATTAGCGTTCTCTTTACTAATACCTTGTTTAATTACAACTGGTGCTGATTCAACCAGATCTTTAGCATCTTTTAATCCTAACCCTGTTATTCCTCGTACTGCTTTAATTAAAGCGATCTTATTATTACCAATTGCAGTTAAAACTACATCAAACTCGGTTTGTTCTTCTACTTCTTCACTGGTTGATTCTTTTGAACTAATAGAAGAAACCGTTAGAGCCGCTGAAACTCCAAACTTTTCTTCTATAGCCGAAACCAAATTTGTAATTTCCATTACAGACATTTTGGCAAGAGTTTGTATGATATCTTCTTGAGTGATAATAGACATAATAATTATTATTCCTAATAGTTAGTAATAATTTATAAATTAACCAAAAACAATAAATAATCCTTTTATTATCTAGGTTAAATTAGTAGAATCCAGATTTTTTTCATTCTTATATGCTATAAGAGTTCTAATTAACTTACCAACAGCTGCTTCTTGTAAAACTCTTATGAAACTTACTAATGCTTCTTCGTAAGTTGGAAGTTTTGCTAACTGATCTATTTCTTTTTCTGTTAGCATTAATTTTCCTTCAAAATATGCTGCTTTAACCTTGAAAGTGAGATTTTTTTTAGCAAAATCCTGTAATAAGCGAGCCGCTGCTCCTGGATATTGATAAGCAAAAGCAATTAATGTAGGACCATTTAATAAATCTTCTAGAGTTTCAAATGATGTTTCCTTCACAATCAGGCGTAATAAAGTATTGCGTACAACATGCATAGATACACCTAATTCACGACCTGCTTTTCGTAAAACATTTATTTGATTTACTGTTATTCCACGATTTTCTGCTATTACTACTGATACTGCTTTTTTCGCCATTTCCTTTAGTTCTTTTATAATAGCTTGTTTTATTTTTAATTTTAATGCCATTGTTCTTTTTTTACTCCAGCAAGAAGAATATTGGTTAATTAAATTAGTTAGTTAAGCTCTTAATCTGAAACTAGATTGATCTATATCTATACCTCCACCCATAGTACTAGATAAGTGAACTTTTTTAATATATAAACCCTTGATTTGAGAAGGTTTAATTTTTATAAGTGCTTCCAATAGACATTCTAAATTTTCTTTCAGATGACTACATGGAAAATCTATTTTACCTATAGTATTATGAACAATACCGTATTTGTCATTGCGATAATGGATTTGTCCTTTTTTGGCTTTTTTGACAGTTTCACCAATATTATTACTAACCGTTCCCATTTTGGGATTCGGCATTAATCCTCGTGGTCCTAATATTGGACCTAATTGACTCACGAACTGCATAACATCAGGTGATGCGATAACAATGTCAAAATTTATTTGTCCAGCTTTAATTATTTTAGCTAATTCATTCATTCCCACTAATTCAGCACCGGCTTGTTTTGCACTAAATATATTTTCTCCTTGAGTAAATACAGCTACTCTGGGTACTTTACCAATACCATGTGGTAAAACTACACTTCCACGAATCACTTGCTGAGTTTTGCGTACATCAATGCCCAAATTGATAGCAACATCTACGCTTTCAATAAAATTAGTACTGGCTAATTCTTTCAAAATAATTACAGCTTCTTCAAATGAATACTGCTTATTTTTATTAATTTTATCACGAATAACCATCTGGCGCTTAAACAATTTAGACATTTTTAATCCTTTATTATATTCAATCCCATTGAAATAGCTGTACCTTTAATACAGCTAATCATAGCTTCAATATCAGCTCCGGTTAAATCAGCAGCTTTAGCTAATGCTATTTCACGAAGTTGTCTATAAGTTATATTACCGATCTTTTCTTGATTTGGTTTACCGGATCCTGCTACAATTCCAGCCGCTTTTTTTAATAAAGCCACAGCTGGAGGAGTTTTTATGATAAATGTAAAAGAACGATCCGAATAAACTGTAATAATAACAGGAAGTGGTAATCCTTTTTCATAACTTTCCGTTTTAGTATTAAAAGACTTACAAAATTCCATAATATTTACTCCTTGTTGACCTAACGCGGGTCCAACGGGGGGAGTTGGATTAGCCATGCCAGCAGCAATTTGTAATTTTACATAAGCTTGTACTTTTTTAGCCATTTTTATTTCCTTAAAAAATCCGTAAAGTACGATGCCAGAAAATTAACCTTTATCAACTTGATGAAAATATAACTCTACTGGAGTAGAACGTCCGAAAATTAATACTGAAACTGTCAAACAATTTTTTTCGTAATCTATTTCTTCAACTACTCCATGAAAATCTGCAAAAGGTCCTTCATTGACTCTAATGATTTCTCCAGCTTCAAATAATACTTTAGGTTTTGGTTTTTCTTCTGCTCGTTTAATGCGTTTTAATATTGCTTTAAATTCTTGTTCGGTTAATGGAATTGGATGATCCGCTGTTCCTCCTATAAATCCCATAATTCGTGGAACATTACGTACTAAATGCCAACTATCTTCATTCATAATCATTTGTACTAATACATAACCTGGAAAAAATTTACGTTCACTTTTACGACGTTGGCCGTGTTTCATTTCAAGTACTTCTTCAACGGGAACCATAATTTTTCCAAAAAATCTCTCCATATTATGTAATTCTATATGATCTTGTAATAATTTAGCTGCATCTTTTTCAGAACCTGATAAAGACTGTACAACATACCAATGCATATTTGATAATGCTTCAAACATTTCAAAACCTCAGACCAGTTAGGAACCGCACTAAATGAAATAAGATTCCATCTAATATCCATAATATTATGGAAATAACCGCAGTTATTCCAATAACAATAAAGGTAGTATATAAAGTTTCCTGACTCGAAGGCCACATTACTTTACGAGCTTCATTTTTGGCTTCCTGAAAAATTTCTAATATCCATTTTCCTTGATTAGTTAGGATAGCTATACTACTTCCCATTCCAATAAGAAGAAGAAGAGTAAGTATTCGTATAGATAATTTCATATTGGCATAATGAGGATTACCTACTATTGCTATCATAAAAAAAATAATAATAACAGCTAGCCATTTTAAAACATCCAAACTATGAGTGCTCCTTAATAATTAACGCTAATATAACGAACTAATAAAAAGTTTTGAATATTATTTATATTAGCAGTATAACAAAGTTTTAGATTTTATAGCACGTTAAATTAATGGTCAGATCAATTTGATGCTGATAGGCAGAATCGAACTGCCGACCTCACCCTTACCAAAGGTGTACTCTACCAACTGAGCTATATCAGCTTAACTTGTATGGTTGATTTTATTATTTAAGCGGATAACGGGAATCGAACCCGTATCATCAGCTTGGAAGGCTGAGGTAATAACCATTATACGATATCCGCTAATTTTTATGTGGTGGGGGAAGGATTCGAACCTTCGAAGTCAATGACGGCAAATTTACAGTCTGCTCCCTTTAACCACTCGGGAACCCCACCTATTTATAAAAATTTCATGATGCCGGCTGCCGGAATCGAACTGGCGACCTACTGATTACAAGTCAGTTGCTCTCCCTACTGAGCTAAGCCGGCTTTATTACGGGATAGAATGAATGAAATGCATTTTATGAGGATCAAGATATTTATGCAACAAATATCTATGGAAACCGAAAAAAAAATTAACTTATGGTTTAGTTCAAAAAAAATATCAAATTTATTAGCTACATGTTAATAAAAAATTTATAATATGCTAGTAGGGGGGTATATCGACGCACTAGCGTTTCCTTGGTTTATTAAAAGAAGGGGATTCTTTTTTATAAATTACTCTTCCTCCGTTGTTATATCCTTTAAGATTATACTGATCAATTAACCAACCTGCAGATATTTTGATCTTTGCTTTTTTGCATTGGATTGCTGATCATATATAATCTCTAGATTCTAAGATATTTTATGAAAAAGATCTTGTGCAGTAATAGTAGTTAGGATTGAAATACCTGTGGACACCAATTATTTTTAACCAATATTATTTATTGCAATAATAACATTATTTTTATTCATGCGTAAATATACTTTCTCTATTCAATCTATATTCAGAAGCTGATAGACGTATAATTTTTTTGTAATCATTACATATTCACAAAATTCATTCAATTAATTATGCTTCAATCTTTTAAACTGCTGCGGCTTTTTATAAGAAATCAAATAAACCTCTTGTTAGGGCATATTCTACCAACGTATTCCAATCTTCTACTGAACCAACATGCAAATACCAAGAAGCATTATTATATTTCAACTATTTTAATACCTTTTAACCGGGTAAATTATGAGAAGATTATACCTAATCTTCTATAAAGATAAAATTACTTCATTATCCAATACATATTATAATTAATTGGTATATTTTACTCTTGAGATTTATTCCATACTTATATAAATTATACCATAGTAAAAACTATACCAATTTGAAAACCATTATCAATATTGTTTCAATTTTTGTCTAGGTTTATTACATTTCATTCGATTAAGTTTCCATTTAATTGAATTTATAAAAAATTGTTACATATAAATCAAAAAAAAATTCTTTATAAATAAAATATAGGATTATTTAATGTCTTATTCAAATTTTTTTGATGTGATTATAATAGGTGCTGGTCATGCTGGAACCGAAGCCGCATTAGCATCTGCTAGAATGGGACGTCACACTTTGTTAATTACCCATAGTATTGAGACTATAGGACAAATGTCCTGCAATCCTTCTATAGGAGGTATAGGAAAAGGACATCTGGTTAAAGAAATTGATGCTCTTGGTGGTTATATGGCAATAGCTATTGATCATGCTGGAATTCAATTTAGAACTTTAAATTCTAGTAAAGGACCAGCTGTACGTGCTACTCGTGCGCAAGCAGATCGTATTTTATATCGTCAGATGATACGTACTCAAATAGAAAATCAATCCAATCTCAAGCTATTTCAACAATCAGTTAGTAAATTATTGATTAATAATCAATGTATTAAAGGTGTAATTACTGAAATAGGAGTGACTTTCTATGCAAAATCAATAGTCCTTACAGTTGGTACCTTTCTTAATGGTAAAATTCATGTAGGTTTAGATTGTTATAAAGGAGGACGTGATGGAGAACTGAGTTCAATTTCATTAGCTCAATTTTTAAGGGAACTTCCATTAAGTGTAAAAAGATTAAAAACTGGTACACCTCCACGCATTCATGCTAATTCTATTAATTATAATATGTTAATGGCTCAATACAGTGATTGTATCATGCCAGTATTCTCATTTATGGGAAATATTTCACAGCATCCTGTTCAAATGCCTTGTTATATTACTCATACTAATATATTAACGCACGATATTATTATGAAAAATTTAAAATTTAGTCCCATGAATAAAGGTTTAATTAAAAGTATGGGTCCAAGATATTGTCCTTCTATTGAAGATAAAGTGATACAGTTTAAAAATCGCCAAGAACATCAAGTATTCTTAGAACCCGAAGGACTTACTAGTAAAGAAATATATCCGAACGGAATATCAACGAGTTTACCATTTAATATACAAATCCAAATTGTACGTTCTATTAAAGGTCTGGAGAATGCTCATATTACTCGTCCTGGTTACGCAATAGAATATGATTATTTAGATCCTTGTAATCTTAAACGCACTTTAGAAAGTAAATCTATTCAGGGTTTATTTTTTGCGGGACAAATTAATGGAACTACTGGATATGAAGAAGCAGCGGCTCAAGGTATTTTAGCCGGTATAAATGCCAGTTTGTTTGCTTTAAATAAAGAAGGTTGGGTTCCGCGAAGAGATCAAGCATATATTGGAGTATTAGTAGATGATTTATGTACTCAAGGAATTCAAGAACCTTATAGGATGTTTACCTCACGTGCTGAACATCGTTTATACTTGCGTGAAGATAATGCTGATATAAGGCTAACAGAAATAGGACGAAAGATGGGGTTAATAGATGAAAAAAGATGGATAACATTTAATCAAAAAATAGAGGAAATTGAAAAGGAACGTCAAAGATTACGTAATCTTTGGATATCAAAAAATGATCTAATGAAAGTTAGTACAGAATTAAAAACAAGTACCATTATAAAAGAAATTAATGCTGAAGAATTATTACGGCGTCCAGAAATTACTTATGATTTATTAATGAATATTAAATCCTTTGCCCCGGGTCTAAGTAATGTTATTACTTATAAACAACTCGAAATTCAAATAAAATATGAAGGTTACATTCTTAAACAGCAAAAAGAAATTTGGCAATATCAACGATACAGAAACCTGCTTCTTCCTCTAACATTAAATTATAGTGATATAAAGGGACTTTCTAATGAAGTTATTACCCAACTTAATAAATATAAACCTCTTTCCATTGATCAAGCCGCTTGTTTACCTGGAATTACTCCGACTGCCATCTCTATTTTGCTCCTTTGGTTAAAAAAACGTAATTATTTTAGTACTCTCGTAAAATAGTAGGTTATTATCTTTTTTTAGTTTACTTTATATTATAATAAACATAAAATTATTATAAACTTGATGATAATTATAAGCCAGGTCAAATAGCATGATTAGAGGAGAAAATTTTACTTCAGAAAGATATATTGCAAATCATCTTAAGCATCTTCAATGGGATTTAAGTAATTTTAATTTAGTAGATCAAATTTCTAATAATTTTTGGGTAATTAATTTAGATTCGATGTTTTTTTCTTTATTACTCGGAATATCATTTATAATGGTTTTTTACTATATTGCAAAAAATATGCAACTAGGAGTTCCTGGAAAATTACAAACTTCTATAGAACTAGTATTTTTATTTGTCGATAAGACAGTTCGGGATATCTTCCCGATAAAAGATGATTTTATACCGTCTTTAGCTCTAACTATTTTTAGTTGGATATTTTTAATGAATCTTATGGATTTATTACCAATTGACTTACTTCCTTATATTGGAGAATACTGGTTACATTTACCAGCACTAAGAATTGTTCCTTCTACCGATATCAATATAACACTTGCTATGTCAAGTGTAGTATTCATTCTAATTATATTTTATAGTATTAAAAAGAAAGGTATCAAGGGATTAATTAAAGAATTAATCTTTCATCCATTCCCTTATATATATTGTATTCCAGTAAATTTTATTCTTGAAAGTGTAACTTTATTTTCTAAACCAATTTCATTAAGTTTACGTTTATTTGGTAATATATATGCAGGAGAACTTATTTTTATTCTCATCACGGGTTTATTACCATGGTGGTCACAATGGTTATTAAGTGTACCATGGGCAATGCTTCACATTTTAATTATTGTATTACAGGCATTTATCTTTATGGTCCTAACAATTGTTTATTTATCAATGGCATGTGATAACTCTTGATTTTAAAATCTTTTTTCTCAATTAAATGGAGATTTTCATGGAAAATTTTAATGTCATATATATAGCAGCAGCTATAATGATGGGCTTATCAGCAATTGGAGCTGCAATTGGAATTGCTCTACTTGGAGGAAAATTTTTAGAAGGTGCGGCACGTCAACCAGATTTGATTTCTTTACTGCGAACACAATTTTTTATTGTAATGGGTCTAATAGATGCAATTCCTATGATTGCAGTCGGATTAGTTTTATACCTAATGTTTGCTATGGTAAAACCATAATCAATTTACTGGAAAAATTTCATCACAGCCTAGCCGAGATTATGCTATGAACTTAAATGCAACACTCATAGGTCAAGCAATTGCTTTTATAATTTTTATTATCTTATGTATGAAATACATCTGGCCTCCTATTATAAGTGCTATAGAGAAGCGTCAAAAAGAAATAGCAGATGGAATAGCTTGTGCTGAACAAGCTAAAAACACTTTGAAAAGTGCACAAATTAAAGCCATAGAAGAATTGAAACATGCTCAAGAAAAAGCGTTATTAATAATAAATCAAGCAAAAGATCAAAGTACTAGTATCTTAGAAGAGGTGAAAATTGAAGCTGAAAAAGAACGTAGAAGAATTCTACAATTAGCTCAAGTCGAAATTGAAGTTATGCATTCTCATTTACGTAATGATTTGCAAAAAGAAGTTGCAAAATTAGTAATAGATAGTACCGAAAAAATTATAGAACATTCTATAAATGAACATCTTGATGGTAAAATTATAGATAAACTAATTACTAAAAAACTATGATAGAGAATAAATTAGAACTTATTTCTATAGCTAGACCTTATGCTATAGCTGCATTTGAATTTTCCCGAGAAAGAAAAGAAGTTGAACATTGGCAAGAAATGTTAGAATTAAGTACATTAGTTTCATCTAATAAGATAATGAATAATATTTCAGGATCCTTATCTTATAGAATGTTATATAAGTTATTTATCACTATCTGTGAACCATATATTGATAGATATTTTAAAAATTTCATGGAAATAATGGCAGAAAATAAAAGATTGAAATTACTTCCAAAAATTTTAGAAATTTTTAAATATTTACGTCGGGTTTATTATGATCTAACAGAGGAAATTGAAGTTATTACCGCTAATAGAATTTCTAATGAACAATTTTTAAAACTTCAAAGGTTTTGTGAAAATCTTTTATTACGCCAAATAAAAATTCATTTAAAAATGGATAAAAATATCTTATTTGGAATAATTATTCGTATAGGCGATATGGTAATTGATGGTAGTGGACGTAGTCGTATTAATCGACTAGCTGAGATTTTATTACAGTCCTAAGGAAACCACATATATGCAAATTAATACTGCAGAAATTAGTGAACTGATCAAACAACGTATTGCTAATTTAAATTTATCAACTGATACTTATAATGAAGGTACCATTTTTTCTATAAGTGATGGAATTATCAGAATTTATGGATTAAGTAATGTCATGCAAGGAGAAATGATTTATTTACCTGATACTCAATCTTATGCTATAGCATTAAATTTAGAACGCGACACAGTAGGTGCGGTAGTTATGGGTCCTTATATGGATATTGTTGAAGGCATGAAAGTGAAATGTACGGGACGGATATTGGAGATTCCAGTAGGAAGAGGACTCTTAGGTAGAGTTATTAATCCATTAGGAAAAACTGTAGATGGAAAAGGATCATTAAAATATGATGTTTTTTCTCCAGTAGAAAGAATGGCTCCTGGAGTGATTGATCGTCAACCAGTGGATCAGCCACTTCAAACTGGATATAAGGTAATTGATA
The DNA here is from genome assembly GCA_041942055.1 of Candidatus Dasytiphilus stammeri. Lineage (GTDB taxonomy): Bacteria > Pseudomonadota > Gammaproteobacteria > Enterobacterales > Enterobacteriaceae > Dasytiphilus > Dasytiphilus stammeri_E. Next base: position 164,188 of record CP145874.1, read on the forward strand.
GCATGATTCCTATTGGTCGAGGACAAAGAGAATTAATTATTGGAGATCGTCAAACTGGAAAAACCACTATCGCGATAGATACCATTATTAATCAGCGAGATTCGGGTATTAAATGTATATATGTTGCGATAGGACAAAAATCTACTACAGTAGCAAATGTGGTACGAAAATTAGAAGAACATCAAGTATTAGATAATACTATTGTGGTAGTAGCTTTTGCATCAGATGCAGCCATTTTACAATATCTTGCACCCTATGCTGGGTGTACCATGGGTGAATTTTTTCGTGATCGAGGAGAAGATGCATTAATAATTTATGATGATTTGTCAAAACAAGCCATTGCTTATAGACAAATTTCTTTATTATTAAGAAGACCTCCTGGTAGAGAAGCATATCCTGGAGATATATTTTACCTTCACGCTCGATTACTAGAAAGAGCATCCCGTGTAAACTCTAATTATGTTACATTATATACTAAAGGAAAAATTCAGAATCAAACAGGATCTTTAACAGCTTTACCTATTATTGAAACTCAAGCAGGAGATGTATCTGCATTTGTTCCTACCAATGTAATTTCTATTACAGATGGTCAGATTTTTTTAGAATCTAATCTATTTAATATTGGAATTCGTCCAGCTGTTAATCCTGGTATTTCTGTATCTCGTGTGGGTAGTAGTGCACAAACTAAGATTTTAAAACAACTTTCTAGTGGAATACGAACTGCATTAGCTCAATATCGTGAATTAGCTGCATTTGCACAATTTTCATCAGATCTTGATGATACCACACGTAAACAAATTGAATATGGTAAAAAATTAACTGAATTATTCAAACAAAAACCATATAGTCCAATGAGTGTTGTAAAACAAGCAATTGTTTTATTTACTGCTTCACATGGTTATTTAGAAGATGTTAAATTAGATGAAATTAGTAAATTTGAATTATCCTTAATTAATTATGTTGAACATATGAATACTAAATTAATTCAATATATTAATAATACTGGAAGTTATGATAATGAAATTATTTTAACATTAAAAGATCTTATTGAAAAATTTAAAAATCAACAATGTTATTTAAGTAATTAAGATATATTTTATGACATTTATAAAAGAAATACGTAATAAAATTAATTCTATTAAAAATCTGCAGAAAATCACTAAAGCAATGGAAATGGTTTCAGCTTCTAAAATGAAAAAAACTCAATCTATTATGGAAGCGAGTTATCCTTATTCGGAAGCTATCTGTAGGGTAATTAGCCATCTAACTTTAGGCAATTTAGAATATAAACATCCTTATTTAGAACAGCGGGCAGTTAAAAACATTGGTTATTTAGTCTTTTCTACCGATCGTGGATTATGTGGAAGTTTGAATAGCAATTTATTTAAAAAATTATTTATAAATATAAGTAAATGGTCTAATAAGGGTATAAATTGTAAGTTAGCTATTATTGGTTATAAAGGATTATCATTTTTAAATTCCTTCAATAAAAAAAATGTCATTGCTCATTCAGGTGCAGGAGAAATAGCATCTCTTTCGAGATTAATTGGACCAATAAAAGTATTATTAAATGCTTATCATAAAAAAGATATAGATAGAATCTATCTAGTTAATAATCAATTGATCAATTTGATTTCACAGTTACCACAAATAATTCAATTATTACCATTAACAATCACAAAAAATCAACTCTTCAATTCAAAAAATTGGGATTACTTATATGAACCAAAAGCTAAATCTCTTTTAAATATTCTATTAGAACGTTATATAGAATCCCAAGTTTATCAGCGATTAGTAGAAAATTTAGCCTGTGAACAAGCCGCACGAATGGTTGCAATGAAAACTGCAACAGATAATGGTTATAATTTAATTAATGAAATGCAAATAGTATACAATAAGGTGCGTCAGGCAAATATTACTCAAGAAATTACTGAAATCGTATCTGGTGCTGCTGCAGTTTAATTAAGAAGTAATAGGAGATTATAGTGCATGAAAACAGGAAAAATTATTCAGATTATTGGTGCGGTTGTTGATGTTGAATTTCCTCAATATGCAATTCCAAAAATCTATCATGCACTTGAGGTTAAAAATCATAATGTTCGTCTTATCCTTGAAGTTCAACAACATATCGGTGCCGGAGTAGTACGTACTATTGCAATGGGTTCTTCAGATGGTTTAAAGCGAGGAACAGAAGTCATAGATCTTCAACACCCAATACAAATTCCAGTAGGTAAAATAACTTTAGGTAGAATTATGAATGTATTGGGGGAATCAATTGATATGAAAGGAGAGATAGGTTCCAAAAAAACCGAGTATTGGAATATTCATCGATCTCCTCCATCTTATGAAGAATTAGCTCCTTCTCAGGAATTACTTGAAACTGGAATAAAAGTTATTGACTTAATGTGTCCTTTTGTGAAAGGTGGAAAAGTAGGATTATTTGGAGGTGCTGGAGTTGGTAAAACAGTAAATATGATGGAATTAATTCGTAATATCGCCATAGAACATTCAGGTTATTCAGTTTTTACTGGAGTAGGTGAAAGAACTCGCGAAGGGAATGATTTTTATCGTGAAATGAAAGTTTCTAATGTTTTAGATAAAGTATCTTTAGTATATGGTCAAATGAATGAACCACCAGGTAATCGCTTGCGTGTAGCATTAACCGGATTAACTATAGCAGAAAAATTTCGTGATGAAGGACATGATGTTTTATTATTTATAGATAACATATACCGATACACTCTAGCGGGTACCGAAGTATCAGCATTATTAGGAAGAATGCCTTCTTCAGTAGGTTATCAACCGACATTAGCGGAAGAAATGGGAATGTTACAAGAGCGTATTACTTCAACTAAAACTGGTTCAATAACCTCGATTCAGGCGGTATATGTACCGGCAGATGATTTAACTGATCCATCTCCTGCAACTACATTTGCTCATCTTGATGCAACTGTCGTTCTAAGTAGAAATATTGCATCACTAGGAATTTATCCTGCAGTTGACCCCTTAGATTCAACTAGCAGACAACTAGATCCTTTAATTATAGGTCAAAACCATTATAATACTGCTCGTGGAGTACAATCATTATTACAACGTTATCAAGAACTAAAAGATATTATTGCAATTCTTGGAATGGATGAATTATCAGAAGAAGATAAACTAATTGTAGCACGAGCGCGTAAAATACAACGATTTTTGTCACAACCTTTTTTTGTTGCAGAGGTTTTTACAGGATTACAGGGAAAATATGTAACACTAAAAGACACTATTCGAGGATTTAAAGGAATTTTATCTGGAGATTATGATGATTTACCAGAGCAATCTTTTTACATGATTGGAACTATTGAAGAAGCAGTAAAAAATGCCAATAAATTTAAAATCTTATGATAAGAAATTGTACTTTGATTATTGTTAGTCCTGAAAAGTTACTTTTTTCAGGAAAAGTATACAAGATTCGGGTAACAGGAAGTGAAGGAGAACTTGGAATTTACCCTGGTCATGCACCACTTTTAACTACAATTAATCCAGGAATAATTTTATTTGTTAATGCTAGTGATAATAAGCCAGAAGTGCTTTATATTTCAGGAGGAATATTAGAAGTACAACCTAATCTAATTACAATTTTAGCTGATACTGCTATTCGTGGTATAGATTTAGATGAAAAGAAGGCTTTAGAAGCTAAGCGTAAAGCAGAAGAATATCTAAGAAAAACTAATAATAACAATAATCTTGATTTAAGACAAATGACATCTCAATTAGCACAAGAAATTGCAAAACTAAAAGTTATTGAATTGATACGTAGACATAAAAAATAGTTGAATTCCTATACTATTTTAATATCTAGGAGGAAGCTTCATGGATTCTTGCCAAAGTCTCTTAAATTCTTTAGTATATTGAGAAGCTATTTCTGGATAATGGTATAAGATTATTATATTTTCTGCATTATGTTTATCGGCAGCACTTGTATAATTATAAGATCCAGTTTCAATAATTTGTGAATCAATTATTATGAACTTATTATGCATAATAGCATAGTGTTTATTTAATCTAACTAAAATTTGATGATTAGCTAAATAAGTAATGGCAGTATAATTATTAGAATTAGCTTTCTGATCAGCAAGAATGCGTATTTTTACCCCATGCTCTTGTGCTTCTAATAATGCTAAACTAATTGCTTTACTAGTAAAAGAGTAAGCTGCTATATCTATAGTGTGTTGAGCTTGAGAAATAACTTTTAAAATTAAATTAGATGCTGAATGACCTGGAGAAAAACCTACCCGTATTTTTTGACTGTGATTATAAAAACATGAAAAAATATAAAATAATAAAATAATGACAGCAATAAATATCCAAAATTGAAATTTAATGGTTTTATTATGCTTTTGGTTCATTATTTTTCTAAATGTATTTCTATTATTGAATAATATCAATAATTTAAATAAAATTAAATAAAAATTTATTTGATTATGAAAATTTATCTTGTAGGAGGTGCAATCCGTGATCATCTGCTAAATTTACCTGTTAAGGATAAAGATTGGGTCATTGTTGGAACTACACCTCAAGAAATCCTCAAATTAGGTTTTAAACCAGTTGGAAAAGGTTTTCCGGTGTTTTTGCATCCAGTCACGGGTGAAGAATATGCATTAGCACGTACTGAAAAAAAATCTGGAAAAGGTTATACAGGTTTTACCTGTTATACTGCTCCCAATGTAAGCTTACAGCAAGATTTACAACGTAGAGATCTTACAATTAATGCTATTGCATGTGATGAAAATGGAAAGTATGTTGATCCTTTTAATGGAAGAAAAGATTTAGCAAGCCGTATTATTCGTCATATTTCGAGTAATTTTCGTGATGATCCTTTACGTGTATTACGTGTAGCACGTTTTGCAGCATGTTATGCTCATCTAGATTTTACTGTTGCTCATGAAACACTTATGTTAATGCGTTCTATGTCACAAAATGGAGAACTAATACAATTAACTGCAGAAAGAATTTGGAAAGAAACTGAATTAGCTCTTCAATCACCTCATCCACAACGCTATTTCCAAGTTTTACAAGAGTGTAATGCTTTAGATAAAATTTTTCCTGAATTAGCAAGATTATATGAAATTCCTATTTCAAAAGACATGAATATGGGATCTCATACTTTGAGATCGTTATCCATTGTTGCACAACTGAGTACACAAATAGAAGTTCGGTTTGCCACTTTATGTCATAATTTTGGCACATTAAGTCACTTTAATCATGGAAGTAGTGAAGAGAAGTTAATACAATGTTTTTGTCAACGATTACGTGTTCCAAAGTCGGTGCAAAAATTTGCTCTATTAGCAACTAAATTAAGTTCTTTGGTTCATCATATAGACAAATTGCAACCGTGTATGGTAATTAAATTATTTAATCATTTAGATGCATGGCGTAAACCATATCGTATCGAACAACTATCATTAGTTAGTGAAGCAGACGCACGTGCTTATCGTGAAAAAACAATCCTCTATCCACAAGGAGAATATTTACGTACTATGTTTCAAATAGCTAATAAAATTTCAGTGAAAAAAATCATAGAACAAGGGTTTCAGGGAATAAAAATTCATCAAGAATTATCTAAACAGAGATGTCAAAAAATCTCCGAATGGAAAGTAAAAAATTTTATTTAGTGATTAATTGAACTTTATTTTACACTGGTAATGATTCAGTTAGTGACCAGCAAGGATTAACATTGATACTAGCTAATGAATGTTCTATTTTTATGTTTGCCTTCTTATACTGTTCTAATTTAAGTATTCCAGCATAGGCAATCATGGCTCCATTATCAGTACAAAATGTTGGATGGGCATAAAATATTTCTCCTCCTAATGTGAACATCATTTCTTGAAATCTCGAACGTAGAGTATTATTGGCGCTAACGCCACCTACTATAACTAGTCGTTGAATTTTAGTTTCTGCGATTGCACGTTTACATTTAATCATTAATGTATCAATGATAGCATCTTCAAAAGCATAGGCAATATCAGCACGAGTTTGGTCATCCTTATTATGATTCTTAATTATATTAGTTGCATAAGTTTTTAAACCAGAAAAACTGAAATCTAGTCCTGGACGATCTGTCATAGGTCTAGGAAAATGAAATTTTCCTTTGGAACCTTGTAGTGCTAAATTTGAAAGCATAGCTGCTCCTGGATAATCAAATCCCAATAATTTGGCTATTTTATCAAATGCTTCTCCTACTGCATCATCTAAAGATTTACCTAATAATTCATATATACCTACATTTCTTACTTTAATTAATTGTGTATGACTTCCAGAAATTAATAAAGCAATAAAAGGAAAGAATGGTTGTTGTTTAGGTTCTAAGAATGGAGTTAAAATATGACCTTCCAGATGGTTGATTGGTATGGCTGGAATGTTTAATGAAAATGCTAGTGCATGTGCTAAGCTCGCGCCAACTAATAAGGAGCTAATCAATCCTGGACCGGCTGTATAAGCTACTGCATTAATATCATGAAGATTTAATTTAGTTTCTTTGAATATTAAATCAATTAATGGTGCTAATTTTCGTATGTGATCACGCGCTGCTAACTCTGGTACTACACCACCATAATCTGCATGTAATGTTATTTGGCTAGAAATTTTATTAGCTAATAAACCTATATTCTTGTCATAAATAGCAACTCCTGTGTCATCACAAGAGGTTTCAATTCCAAGTACACGCATTTATTCTGGATTATACTTTACAATAGAACTTATCCTGCATTATAATATTTATTATAATTGAAATCAATAATTAAGGATAATAATGCATGCCAATAATTAAGGTACGTGAAAATGAGCCTTTTGATATTGCACTACGACGTTTTAAACGTTCTTGTGAAAAAGCAGGAATATTAGCTGAAATTCGTCGTCGGGAATATTATGAAAAACCTACTACTGAACGTAAAAGAGCTAAAGCTTCTGCAAGAAAGCGTCTCTCTAAGAAGCTCGCTAGAGAAAGCGCACGCCGTATACGTCATTATTAGTAAATATTTTTATACAAAAATTAAAGATTTTTATAAAATCTATTTTACTTTTATAATCAAATCTTATGCTTGGCATAATTCCACATGCATTTATTCAAAATTTACTTGCTCGAACAAACCTTGTAGAACTCATCGACTCTCGTCTAAATTTAAAAAAATATGGAAAGTATTATCGTGCTTGTTGTCCATTTCATAATGACCATACACCTTCTTTTATTGTAAATAAAGAAAGACAATTTTTTTACTGTTTTGGCTGTGAAAAACATGGAAATGCAATTGATTTTATAATGAATTTTGATGGTTTAAATTTTATTGAAACCATTCAAGAGTTAGCAAGTATTAACCGTATTGAAGTAGAATATGAAAAAAATAATCAATGGTCTTACCGTCAAAAATTATATTTTATTATGAAAGAAGTAACTAGATTGTATCAAAATTCTCTTTGGCAAAAAACCGCAAAATGCGCTAGAAAATATTTAATACAACGTGGAATTCGTAGAGGTATAATAGAAGATTATTGTCTTGGTTATGCTCCCACTAATGTAAATATTCTAAATAATTTAGGTAGGGATTATTTTGATAATTTAATTAAACTTGGGATAATTATTACTAAATCTGAGAAAACTTATTATAATTTTTTTAGGGAACGTATTATTTTTCCTATTCGTGATCAATATGGAAGAGTATTAGGATTTGGCGGCAGAAGTCTCAATCATACTATTCATCCTAAATACTTAAATTCTCCTCATACCATTATTTTTAATAAATCACGTCAATTATATGGTCTTTATGAATTATATAAAAAATGTTCAAAAAATTCTTGTATTTTAGTAGTTGAAGGATATATGGACGTAATTGCTTTAGCACAAGCGGGTATTTATTATACGGTTGCGTTATTAGGTACTTCTACGACTAGAGATCAGATTCAATATTTATTTCGGATTACTAATCATATTATTTATTGTTATGATGGTGATCAGGCTGGAAGAAATGCTGCATGGAATGCACTTCAAATGGCTTTAGACTATATGTTTGATGGTCACGAGTTAAGCTTTATTTTTCTTCCTGAGGGAGAAGACCCTGAATCTTTGATTCGAAAAAAAGGCAAAAGTTTTTTTGAACAGAAAATACAACATGCTCAATCGTTTTATGATTTTATGTTTCATACTTTAAGTAAAAAAATTAATTGGTCTTGTATTGAAGGTAAGGCTAAATTCAGTAGCCTAGCATTGCCATTGATTAATAAAATTCCAGGAGAGATGTTACGTCTTTCTTTACATCAGTTATTAGGTGAGAAAGTAGGTATTTTTGATTATACTAGACTAGTTAATTTAGCCAAGAAATCAAAAAATAAACTTAAATGCAGGTTCAAATTTAAATATACTCCTATGCGGATACTTATTTCATTATTACTTCAAAATCCATATCTTTCAAGTATTGTTCCAGAATTAGATTGTTTAACTCATATAAAAATTGCTGGATTATCACTATTTATTGAATTAGTAAAAATCTGTAGAACTAATCCCAAAATTACTATGGGACAATTATTAGAATTTTACCGAAATACTAAAATAATCAAACATCTTCAAATACTTGCAGTGTGGAATCATATGATTATAGATACAGAAGTGGAAAATACTTTTAAAGATGCATTAACTGCCATATATAATTTAGCACTTAAACAACGTCAAGAAAAATTAATTGCAATAGAACGTAGTAAAGGATTAAATATGGATGGTCGTGAAGAATTATGGGCTTTAAATAAAGCATTAGCAAAAAAATCAAAAATAATATAAAATAAAAGTTTTATCAACATTCCAAAATGTATGGATATCATATGATTGGGCATAATCCACAGTCACAACTTAAACTTCTAATCACCAGGGGTAAAGAACAGGGTTATTTAACCTATGCTGAAGTAAATGATCACCTTCCAGATGGTATTGTTGAACCTGATCAAATTGAAAATATCATTCAGATGATCAATGAGATGGGAATTCCAGTGGTGGAAAAAACTCCTGATACCGATGATTTGATGCTAAATATTAATATTAATAATCCATCTACTGATGAAGAAACTGCAGAAGCGGCCGCTCAAGCATTATCGAGTGTTGATGGTGAATTAGATCGTACTACTGATCCTATACGTATGTATATGCGTGAAATGGGGACAGTAGAATTATTAACCCGAGAAGGGGAAATTGATATTGCTAAACGTATTGAAGAAGGTATTAATCAAGTACAATGCTCAGTTGCTGAATATCCTGAAGCAATTACATATCTTTTACAGCAATATGAGAGAGTGGAAATATATGAATTAAAATGGTCTGATTTAATAATAGGTTTTGTTGATCCAAATCTAAAAGAAGAGATGACATTTACTACTACTGTTGCTCCGCATATTGGGTCTGAACTATCTAATGATGAAATGAGTGATGATATAGATGACTTCAATCATATTGATCCTGTTTTTGCAGGAGAAAAGTTTAGAGCATTACGCATGCAATATGAAATAACGAGAAGAATGATTCACGATAAGGGTCGTAAACATCCGGATGTTGCTCTAGAAATAAAAAAACTCTCCGAAATATTTAAACAATTTCGTTTAGTACCTAAGCAATTCGATTACTTAGTGAATAATATGCGTTCTATGATGGAACGTGTACGTCTTCAAGAACGTCTTATAATGAAATTGTGCATTAAAGAATGTAAAATTCCTAAGAATACTTTTATGTCTTTATTTACTGGCAATGAATCTAATGAATTTTGGATCAAAAATGCTATTCTTGAGAATCAGCCATGGTCTAAAAAACTGTATGAAGTTGCTGACCACATATTAGTCATTACGAGAAAATTGTCTCAAATTGAAGAAGAAACCGGTCTTACTATTGAACAAATCAAAGATATCAATCGTCGAATGTCTATCGGAGAAGCAAAAGCCCGACGTGCCAAAAAAGACATGGTAGAAGCTAATTTACGTTTAGTTATTTCTATTGCAAAAAAATATACTAACCGTGGATTACAATTTCTTGATTTAATTCAGGAAGGTAATATTGGTTTAATGAAGGCAGTAGATAAATTTGAATATAGACGAGGATATAAATTTTCGACTTATGCTACATGGTGGATTCGTCAGGCTATTACACGTTCTATAGCTGATCAAGCAAGGACCATTCGTATTCCCGTACATATGATAGAAACTATAAATAAATTAAATCGAGTTTCTCGTAAAATATTACAAGAAATCGGTCGGGAACCAACTCCAGACGAACTTGCAGCCCGTATGATGATGCCTGAAGATAAAATTAGAAAAATATTAAAAATAGCCAAAGAACCTATCTCTATGGAAACACCTATTGGTGATGATGAAGATTCACATTTAGGAGATTTCATTGAAGATACAACTGTAGAAATGCCTTTAGAATCTGCTACTTTTGAAAGTCTTAAAGCGGCTACTAATTCAGTTTTGTCAGGTTTAACGGCACGTGAGGCCAAGGTATTACGAATGCGTTTTGGAATTGATATGAATACTGACCACACTTTGGAAGAAGTAGGTAAACAATTTGATGTAACACGCGAGCGTATTCGTCAAATAGAAGCTAAAGCTTTACGTAAATTGCGTCACCCTAGTAGGTCTGAATTACTGCGTAGTTTTATTGAAGATTAAATAAAATGTGATAATATTCATTAAAAAATAATATTACGGCCCTTTAGCTCAGAGGTTAGAGCAGACGACTCATAATCGTTTGGTCGCTGGTTCAAATCCAGCAAGGGCCACTACTATTACCTTTATTATATTATTTTATATTTATTAAGAATAACTTCTTATCCTTGCTAATCAATCGGGGTGCTACCGAAGGCCGGATTTGAACCGGCATGCCTTTATTATAGCGATTGATTTTGAGTCAATTGCGTCTACCAATTCCGCCACTTCGGCATTTTATGTATATATAACTGTAATTTTTAGGAGACTCCATGCAGTTCAGTATTAATAAAAAAACTGATATAAAAAAAAGTGATTGTTTGGTTATAGGAGTATTTGAATCACGAAAATTATCTATTTCTGCCAAATATTTTGATAAACTCAGTAATTTGTATATTAGTACTTTGTTACTTAAAGGAGACATTTCTGGTAAAATTGGTCAATATTTACTTTTATATAATGTTCCTAATGTTCCTTCCGAACGTATTTTACTAATGGGTTGTGGTAAAGAGCGTCAAGTCAATCAAGATCATTATCAGACTCTTATTAATAAGATGATAAATATTTTAAATGAAACTGGATCTAAAGACGTGGTATTATTTTTATCTGAATTAGATATTGGAAATCTTAATATATATTGGAAAATACGTCAAGCAGTTGAAACTATAAAAAATGCTTTATATTCTTTTGACCAATTTAAGAGTAAGAAAAATAAATCTAAACGTCGTCTTCAGAAAATTATTTTTAATATTTCAAATTGTTATGACGTTTCTATGGCACAATTAGGTATTAAACATGGTATAGCTATTGCTGATGGTATCAAAATAGCAAAAGACCTGAGTAACTTGCCTCCAAATATTTGCAATTCATCTTATATGGATTCACAGGCTTATCAGTTATCCAAATTATATAAAAATATCAAAGTATCATCAATTAACGAATGTGAAATGAAAAAATTGGGTATGAATGCATATCTAGCGGTCGGAGAAGGATCTAAAAATGAATCAATCATGACCATTATAGAATATTTACCTAATTTAGATGAGAAACCTATTGTATTAATAGGAAAAGGATTAACTTTTGATGCGGGGGGACTATCTATAAAACCTGCAAATGCAATGGAAGAAATGAAGTATGATATGTGTGGTGCAGCTTGTGTATATGGTATTATGCATGTAATTGCTAAATTAGAATTACCATTAAATATAATTGGAATTCTTGCAGGTTGCGAAAATATGATCAGTGAAAAATCTTTTCATCCCGGAGATATCGTAACTACTATGTCAGGAAAAACAGTTGAAGTTTTAAATACAGATGCTGAGGGAAGATTGGTATTATGTGATGTTTTAACATATGTTGAAAAGTTTCATCCTAAAATTGTAATTGATATAGCTACATTGACTGGGGCATGTGTAATTGCATTAGGAAATGAAATTAGTGGTTTGATGTCTAATCATAATCACTTAGCATCCCAATTATTAAAGGCTTCTGAACTATCTGGCGATTTAGTTTGGAGATTACCAATGATAGAAAAATATCAAAATCAATTAACGTCAAATTATGCTGATCTGACAAATATTGGTGGACGTTCTAGTTATGCCGGAGCTATTACAGCAGCTTGTTTTTTAGCACGTTTTACCACTAAGTATAGGTGGGCACATTTAGATATTGCAGGTACTGCATGGCAATCAGGAAAAGGTGCTACTGGAAGACCCGTATCTTTGATTTCTCAATTTATATTAAATCAATTGAGGTCTTATTCTCCTGTAAAACCAAGTGTTATTATATAACAACAGTTCAGTTTTTTATAAAATATTCAAATTTATTCTAGCTATCCTTACATAAGATGGAAAAAAAATATAATCCGAAAGAAATAGAACAACAAATCTATGAATATTGGGAACAAAAAGGATACTTTTATCCGCATGGAAATACGTGTAAAGAGAGTTTTTGCATTATGCTTCCACCACCAAATATTACTGGAAGTTTGCATATGGGACATGCTTTTCAGCAAACGATTATGGACATACTAATCCGTTATCATCGTATGCAAGGTAAAAATACTTTATGGCAAATAGGTACAGATCATGCTGGTATTGCCACACAAATTATAATAGAACGTAAATTAGCTTTACAAACCGGAAAAAGTAGAAAAGATTTTGGAAGGATAAATTTTGTAAATCAAGTTTGGCAGTGGTCAAAAAAATTAAAAAAAAGCATTATCAGTCAAATGAAACGTTTAGGTAATTCTGCCGATTGGAAACGTGAAAGATTCACAATGGATTCGGATTTCTCTATTTCAGTAAACGAAGCATTTACGCGTTTATATAAAGAGGGTTTAATTTATCGTAGAAAACATTTGGTGAATTGGGATCCGATACTCGAAACAGCTATTTCTGATTTAGAAGTTGATAATCGTAGATGTAAAGGATCAATGTGGTATATACGTTATCCATTCACTAATCAACAAATTCGTACGTTTAATGGTAAAAATTACTTAGTAGTAGCTACTACTCGGCCCGAAACCATTTTTGGTGATACCGGAATTGCTGTTCATCCTAATGATCAGCGTTATAAAGAATTAATCGGTCAATTAGTAAAAATTCCTTTATTAAATCGTTCAATTCCTATTATTGCTGATAAACAAATTGATATGTCCATAGGAACAGGATGTATGAAAATTACACCCGCTCATGATTTTAAAGATTATGAAATAGGTTGTCGCTACGATTTACCAATAATTAATATTTTTAACCTTAATGGAACTATTAGAAGTTCGGCAGAAATCTTTGATTATCAAGGAATAATAATAAATATTCCTTCTATAACCATACCAAAAGAATTTCATAATTTAAAATGTATAGCTGCGAGAGAAAAAATTATTATTCAGTTAAAAGATTTGAATTTATTAGAAAAAATACAAGATCATGATTTTGTAATGCCATATTCAGATCGTAGTGGTGCAATTATTGAACCTATCTTAACTGATCAGTGGTTTATTCGTACAAAATCTATGGCAAAAATTGCTATAGAAGCCGTTCAACAGAAACAAATTAAATTTATTCCGGAAAAATATGAAAATCTTTATTTTTCTTGGATGCATCACATTCAAGATTGGTGTATATCTCGTAGTTTATGGTGGGGACATCGTATTCCTGCTTGGTATGATATCAATGGAAAAATTTATGTTGGTAGAAGCGAAAAAGAAGTGCGTTTAGAGAATAAATTAGATAAAAATTTAGATTTAAATCAAGATAATGATGTATTAGATACTTGGTTTTCATCTGCATTATGGACATTTGCTACCTTAGGATGGCCAAATAATACAGAAGCATTAGATATCTTTCATCCTACTAATATATTAGTAAGTGGATTTGATATTATTTTTTTTTGGATAGCACGTATGATAATGCTTACTATGCATTTTATTAAAGATAAACAAGGAAAACCACAAATTCCGTTTAAAACTGTGTTTATAACAGGATTAATTAAAGACGAAGAAGGTAATAAAATGTCTAAATCAAAAGGAAATGTTATTGATCCTTTAGATATAATAGATGGTATTTCATTAGAAGCATTATTAACCAAACGTACCGAGAATATGATACAACCCAAATTAGCTAATAAGATTATTGAACGTACTAAAAAACAGTTTCCATTTGGAATCAAACCATATGGAACAGATGCCTTAAGATTTACTCTAGCAGCTTTATCTGCTAATTGTCGAGATATTCATTGGGATATGAAACGATTAGAGGGCTATCGTAATTTCTGTAATAAATTATGGAATGCTGCTAGGTTTGTTTTACAACATAAATCTGTTCATAACACTAACACATCTACTAATTATAATTCATTATTATCCCAATCGGACCGTTGGATCAAATCGGAATTAACTATTACTATTAAAAATTATCGTAATGCACTAGATAATTATCGTTTTGATCTAGCATCTAACTTAATTTATGAATTTACTTGGAATAAATATTGTGACTGGTATTTAGAAATAGTCAAAGTCACTCTCAATAATTATGGTGCTAGATACCGCACTATGATTGAAGTGTTCGAATCGATCTTATTATTAGCACATCCTATTATTCCTTTTATTACTGAAATACTTTGGCAGCGTCTTAAAAGTAAAAATGATACTATTATGTTGCAATCTTTTCCGAATTATGATGAATCACAGTATGATCATACTTCAATAATTGAAATGAACTTTATAAAAAAAATAGTTATAGGCATACGTAATATTCGTGCAGAAATGAATTTATCATTGAATATACCGTTGAGAGTATTATTCCGTAATATTAATAATCAGTGTTCTTATCTGGATTATATTCGAATGATTAAGAAGAACACAGAACTTTTATGTTTAATTGCTCGTTTAAGTTCAATTTCATTTTTAGAAAATGATTTTCAAATTAAGAATTTGATTTATAAGAATAAGATTATTTCCGGGGTAGAATTATTAATTCCATTAAATGGTATAGTAAATAAAACTATTGAATTAGAACGACTGACCAAACAACTTACTAAATTATCTATGAAAATCAAACGTATGGAAATCATTTTATCTAATGAAGCTTTTCTATCTAATGCTCCTCCGCATGTAGTATTAAACAATAGAGAACAATTGAATACTTATTTGCAGGAGAAAAAAATTTTAGAAGATCAACAAACGTTATTGAATCAAATCTAATTAATTATTTATTACTCATTAATGTGATTAAATCTAATAGTTTTTCTGAGTATCCTATTTCATTATCATACCACGATATAATTTTAAAAAAATTTTTGTTTAATGCCCTACCTGCATCTGCATCAAAAATTGATGTAAAACTTTCCCCATAAAAATCACTTGAAACTAGTTGATTTTGGTTATAACCCAAAATTCCTTGAAGATTTGTCTCAGATGCTTCTTTCATTATGGTGCATATTTCTTCATAATTAACAGATTTTTTTAATCTTACGGTTAAATCTATTACTGAAACATTCGAGACTGGCACACGAAATGCTATTCCAGTTAATTTTCCTTGAAGTGAAGGAATAATTTTACTGATTGAAGTTGCAGCTCCTGTAGAAGAGGGAATTATATTCTGCAAACCACTTCTTCCTAATCTCCAATCTTTAGTACAAATACCATCGACTATTTTTTGTGTCGCGGTTAGAGCATGTATAGTTGTCATCATCCCTTCTATAATCACAAAATTATCATGAAGAATTTTAACTATAGGAGCTAAACAATTAGTAGTACAAGATGCATTAGAAACAATCTTTTGGCCTTTATAAGAATGATGATTTACTCCCATGACAAACATATCAGTATTATCTTTAGATGGTGCAGTCAGTACTACTTTTTTAGCTCCAGCAATAAGATGTTTTGAAGCAGATTCCTTGGTCAAAAACATACCAGTAGCTTCAGCCACAATGTCAACTTCCATATGATTCCATCTTAAATTTAAAGGATTTGGTTCTGCAGTTACTTGTATAATTTGTTTATTTACTATTAAATTCCCATGTTTTATGTCTATATCTATAGCACCTTTAAATATTCCATGAGTGGAATCATATTTTAGTAGGTAAGCTAAGTGATCTATTTTTAATAAATCATTTATAGCAACAATCTTAATATTTTTACGTTTTTGTGCTGCTCTAAAAATCATTCTCCCAATTCTACCCAAACCATTAATTCCGATTTTAATACTCATCTATTTTCTCCAATATTCATAAGAATATTAATCCATTGTATAGGTGCATCTAATGCATTGTGCATAAATTTTAATAGAATTTAGAGATTCTGTGAATATCTTTAGATATTCATCTAATAATACTAGAAGGTTATTAGAGTACATTTTTTGGTGGATTAGCGGTAATTTTTTTAAATTGTTGATTAACCTTTTCATCCAAGATATTTTTTTATGATGATGAATCCATTCTATTTGCCATTGTTTTAATTTGGCTAATTGGGCGACTTTTAAAACCGCGTCATCAAAATCTCCTAGAGCATCAACTAATCCTATTCTTTTTGCGTCACTACCAGACCACACTTTACCTTGAGCCAGTTTTTCAACAGATTCTAGGGAAAGATGTCTTGAAGCTGCTACGTCATTAACAAAATCGTTGTAATAGTATTCTAGTATTGTCTGAATAAAATCTTTCTGTTCAGGTGTCAAAGATTTTACAGGAGAAAAATCAAAATGAGTTGAAGTTGATAAGGATGAATTTGAGATTGTATCAGTATGTATACCTATTTTGTCTAAGAAATTTACCAAATTTGGCCATACACTAAATACGCCTATTGATCCAGTAATAGTATTAGGATTTGCAATTATGTAATTAGCTGGAGTACAAATTAAATAACCACCCGATGCCGCATAGTTTCCCATAAGAACTACTATGGGTTTACCTGCTTTACGTATGTCTATAAGTGCATCTCGTATTAGGTTTGATGAATCTAAATCACCCCCGGGACTATCAACATATAATATAAAACCTTTAAAATCTTGAGAATGGTTGGCTTTATAGATATCATCAAGAATATCAAAAGCATTGGTCTTTATACGATCATTATACTTCGTAAGTTCTCCATTCGTAAGTTCTCCATAAATTTTAAAAACACCAATCTTATTATGGCTCATTAAGTTTTTCATTTTAGATTGATGTTGTTTTTGTTCTAACATGTAATCATTAATACTAATGCAATAATCATCCGATCTTTTACTTTTATTACCTCCAAATTTTTTAATCATTTCATTATTGAATTCATATGGAGTTTTTAATTCATCAACTAATTTAGTTTGATAAGCATACTCTGCTGAATTAAGTTTAACTTGTTTTAGTTTTCTAAATATTTCATTAGGAGTTGGAAAAATTTGTTGTATTGTCATATGCCGATTATCTGCTATGGTTTGTAGAATATGATTCCATAAATGGTTTAATACCTGTTGCATTTCAGTACGAACATGCGGTGACATATCATTACGCATAAATAATTCAACGGCAGATTTGTAATTACCTACTCTAAATACATAAGGATTTAATTGAAGTTTATCCAATAAATCTTTTAAATAAATACTGTCCATGGTAAAACCATGTAAATCGACATATCCCTCAGGAGAGAGATAAATTTTATTTGCATAACTTGCAAGATAATATTGTTTCTGTGTATAATGAGAACTTATAGAGTAAACACTCTTACCATAAGCACGAAATTCTTTTAAAGCTTTACCTATGTATTCTAATGAGCCTGTATCTAGATTTATCGGATACAAATCAGATAAATTTAAAACTATACTAGATATAGTAGGATCAGATTTTGCTTGACGAATTGCTTCAACTAGATCAAATAACGAAATATTATTGGCTTTATGCGTCTTATCATTTATGATGGTTTTTATTATTTTATGAAAATATTTAGATATTGTACTTTGGGTAGTAGTTAGATCGGGTACATCTTTTATTATTTCATTCATATTTAATAATAAAACTCGTGAATGACTATTCTTATCCGAATACATTTTAATCTTAGTAGGATGATGATAGTGCTTAAATAGTATAAAAATGGTCAACAGAATAAACAAAAAAATTACCATCAAGAGATTGGAAATACCTTCACGAACCAGATGAAAAGCGTTCATAAAATTATGCCATACTTTTTTCATACTATCTCCTATGATTAATTAATAGTTTATTTATATGGTATTTTAAGATAAATAAGATATCAAAAATTCTATTTTAATGATAGATTTTTTATCTATCTGAACTAGTAAATAATAAAAGTGATTATGGTTATTAAGATTGTGAAAAATTCTTTTTTCTATGAAATTATAGATAATGAAAAAACCTTATTAACACTTTCTCAATCTATTGCAGGTTACAATTTAGGTGATTTAGCAGCACATACGGGATTAAATCTTCCAAGAGATTTAAAATCTAATAAAGGTTGGATAGGAAACTTAATAGAAAAATGTCTTGGAGCAAATGCGAAAAGTAAACCCCAACCTGATTTTTTAAAATTAGGAGTTGAATTAAAAACTATACCGGTAAATAGTCATGGTCGTCCACTTCAAGCAACATTTATTTGCTCAGTATCATTATCTCTAAAGAAAAATATAGGTATAACATGGAAAATATCTAACGTTAGGTATAAACTATCTAGAATTTTATGGGTACCTATAGAAGGTGAAAAAACTATTCCTCTTGCTTTGAGAAGAGTAGGTACTCCCTTTTTATGGAGTCCTAGTGATTATGAAGAAAATACTATACGCTGTGATTGGGAAGAATTAATAGAATTAGTTATATGTGGAGAAATAGAAAATGTAAGTACAAGAAATGGAGAAATATTGCAAATATGTCCTACAGCTACTAGAGATAATAAATTCCATGAAATCATTGGAAAAAATCGCCAACCTATTCGAATTAGGCCTCTAGGTTTTTATTTAAGGAAAAATTTCACTGCTCTTATTTTAGCTCGTCAATTTTTACTCTAAATATAGAATCGTAAAAATGTTTATTATTTCAACCCATGTTTGGCTATCTTTAATTACTTTAATTATTCTAGAAATTATATTAGGTATTGACAATATTATTTTTATTTCATTAGTAGTTGCTAAATTACCAAAAGATCAACAAAAAAAAGTTAGTCATTTAGGATTAATAGCAGCAATGTTAATACGTCTAATATTATTATATTTTATGACTCGACTGATAAAAATTAATCAAGTACTCTTTGCTGTATTCAATTATGTTTTTACTATGCATAACATAATTTTATTAGTAGGTGGATTATTTTTAATAATAAAATCCATTGTAGAAATTATTAATTTACTTAGAGAAAATAGTAATGGAAATGAAAAAATAACCGTTTCTTATTGCTTCTCAGCAACAGTTATTCAAATAATATTTTTAGATATTCTTTTTAGTTTTGATTCCGTAATTACAGCTGTTGGTTTGTCAAATAATATTTTGATAATGTTTACTGCTATAATCATAGCAGTGATTATTATGATGTATAGTGCATTAAAAATTTCTAAATTTATTAATCATTACCTATCATTGAAAATATTAGCATTAGCATTCTTATTTTTAGTCGGATTAACTTTGCTTCTTGAAGGATTCACAATACATATTCCAATTGGATATGTTTATTTTTCATTATTTTTTTGTATATTTGTAGAAATATTAAATATATTAACTAATAATAGAAAATCAAAGATTAACACACGTTAAGAATTTAATATTCTATAACTACAGAAACAGTATCGGAATAACTTCCAGATGGAAGATCTATTTGTGTAGGATTTATTATAGCATTATAATATATAATATTTGGAACTCCAGTTCCAATAAATCTTTTTTTACTGTTTTTATTCCAAATAAGATTACTATCTGGATGATAGATATTATATTGAATATAATGATTATTATCATCACTTAATCGACGCCATTGGTCTTTAATATGGTTACCCTCAGTAAACCAAATATTATAATTTTCTTGTTTTGTACAACTTACAGTCATATTAAGTTTTAAAGGTTTAAATTGATTGACTAAGGCATGACTCCCAAAATCAATCTCAGGAAGATTATTAATCACACAATCTTTATTTATTATAGCGTGAAGTGTTATGAAGGTTGAACCTTTACCATTCCAAGATGATAGACATACCAAACTCCCCAATCTACAAATAGAATATTCCCAATTAATTTGAACTATATCTTGATATACTCCTGCTCGTACATTAGCATTTGGAAGAGTTTTGATATAAAGAGGAACTCTAGAATTAGTAGAGGAAAATATCATAGATATTAGGTTAAGACTTTTATAATCAATGGAATTTCCAATTTTATTTGCATATTGATAATTTTTATCAGGATAAATCATATAAGGAATAAAATCTCCAGATCCATTTATATTTTTTAGTTGCATGTTATAAGATGTTCCAATAATCTTACCTTTAATCTTATTATGTGTTAGTAATGTCATACTTAGTCCCGAACATGCCAGTCCGGAATTACCCTCTGCTTTTATGCTACCGTTTAAAACCGCAAAAGAGCTAGAGTTTCCTAACTCTACTTTTCCATCTGATAACCAACAATTAGCTAAGACCCAATTAAAAAATAATAATTTTATTACCAATGCTAATGTAAAAAAATAACCGTGTTTTTTGATGATATGAGTACAAAAAAAATTATTTACTGACAAACTTGTTTTCCTAAATTAAATATCCCATTAGATCTTTTGGTTTTTAACTTTACATTACAAGTTTTTCCATTATCTAATCGAGTAACTATGAGTTCAGAAGATTTTTTGATTCCTTCACCTTCAAGCCAAACTTGTCCATCCCAACCTAACCAAGTGATTTTTGATGTTCCTTTTACTTGAACTAAACTACCGGAGGGAAAAAAATTACC
Organism: Candidatus Dasytiphilus stammeri; assembly: GCA_041942055.1. Classification (GTDB taxonomy): domain Bacteria; phylum Pseudomonadota; class Gammaproteobacteria; order Enterobacterales; family Enterobacteriaceae; genus Dasytiphilus; species Dasytiphilus stammeri_E. The sequence continues at coordinate 185,320 of CP145874.1, forward strand.
TTTTTTATCAACTACCTGGAATAGAAGTGCATGTAATTTATGAAGATTAAACTCTATTAAACAACCACTATGTTCTTTAATTGGTAATTTTTTGGTGGTTTCGGCTGGAATTACATCAATGGGTAATTTAATAGGATCTATATCGAATCTTGATCGATACAATCCAGTAACTGTTGGAACTAGTAAATGTCCAAACTTATTAGTTTTACCTACAAACTGATTTTCATAATATACTGGAATATTACTATATCCTTTAGTAGATATTAATGCAAAAGCATCATGAATAGGTTGAGTTAGATATATATGTCCTGCCATATTAACTACTGACCCCTCTAATTCAATCCACGTATTTGGATTAGTGTATAAATCCCCAAAAATTCCCAATCGATTTTCAAAATATGGATTTTTCCAAATAAAATTAGCTTCATGATATCTATTGTATTTTCCATTTTGAGAAATAATTATATTCCATGCTATTTCTCCATGATCATTACTTGTAATTTTATTACTCCATATTTGACGTAAATTAAGGTGATCATTTTTATCAATATTTGATGAAAACGATGTATTACCATTATTACCCCAAGACTTTAGAGGTAGAGTTAACATGAATTGAGCATTCAAACTATGATGGTTTTTATTTTGACGTAGAAAAGTCCATAAAGTTATACTTTTCGGTAATGTAACACTATAAGATAAATTAATTAATCGATTGGTATTACCATTATTATTCCATGTCTTTATTAATCCTAAGCTAAAATTTCCATAATTTCCAAAGTTTATACTTCCAGTAAGATTATTTTCATGACTATTGGCTGTTAAAGATTTATAATTACTACTATGTAAAGCATTTAAACTAAAGTATGTATTATTATAATTATAACCAATAGTTATTTTTTGATTCATGTTTTTTTGAATTAAAAACGATGATGATTTATGAAAATAACTGTTAATATTATAATTACTTCCCATCCACGATATTTTAACAACTCCTAACCTCATGGGTTTGATATCGGCACCAAGGCCATAATTTAGAAAATGTCGACTACCTTGCATTTGACCTTCTAAAGTCAACCATGATTTTATTCCATGACGAATTATGCCACTAGTTATTAGATGACTATAATCCATTGAATTTATACCGTAATTTTTACGTAATAGTCCTAATGATAGACTAAAATTAGTTAATCCAGGCTTTAAAAGTTCACTAGTAACATAAAAGGGTATGATACTAACTTTTTTATTTTTTTGAGAAATGATAACTATTTTAGCTTTACTAGCACCTTGTAAATTAGGAATAGTATCTATTATAGTAAAAGGTCCAGGATTAATTTTAGTAGACATCATTTTCGAATGATTAATATAAAGATCAATTTTGCTTGGTTCAAATGTCTGACCATAAAAATTAGGTAATGGATATGTAATGACATCTGGAGATAATGAAAAATTACGAAAGAATTTAATTCCACCTATTTTTAGCGGAATCGATCCAAATAACATATCGGTAGTAGTATCTCCTATTATATAACTGACTAGATGTTTTTCATCATTTATATCAAAATGAGTATCATATCGTATATAAGACGGTTTAGATAGTTTATTACTCCAGCTACTGGTATTGGACAAAACACCCCATTTACTAAATATCCGTAATTCTGACCAAAAATTTACAGATCCAATTTGATTATATGAAGAGAGTTGTTTATGATAATAGAAATTATAATTTAATAACCATCCAAAATTACTCTGACTTGGTATATTTTTTTCGGGTAGATTGTTTTGATTATTAAAGAATATTTTTTGATTTGGAAACCAAAAATATGGTACATTAATAAGTAATCGTTGTGATTGAATATCATATTGAACATGTACATGTTTTAGTTGATCTATAGCAAAAACCTTGAAAATTTTAATCTGATTTGGAATAAGAAGTCCAGCATCCTTCAGTTCTTTCAATCTAATATAATAATGACCATTTTTAAAATTAACACCAATAATTTTTCCTGTATCCATTCCATTAATAACTAAGTCTAGATAAAGTTGATTAGTCGATCTTATTATTAACGAATCGCCTAATACCAGGTGTATTGATAGTAAAAATATAATTGATACAAGAATAAATTTAATCGTTTTAATAAACTTATATCCATTCAAATTTTAAAAATCTGGTATTAATTGTTGAAACTGTAGATTATCATTAACTCGAGCCACTAACAATCCTTTAGGAATAAGTATAGAAAGAGGCATAAATATTTCCGATTCAGGTAAAATATATCCAAAAAATCCATTATTAATTAGATATTCGTTTTTTCCATTTAAAAACATAATATCATTAACTTTAGCATGAACTAACCCTTTATTATGAATAATTAATAATTTTTTACCATTTTTTGTTATTATGCGATAATATAATCTAGGTTGAGTTGCTGTTTGAATATGTTCTTGAGAATTCGGTTTAATCCAAATATTCTTACCATTTATAAATAATGGAATGGAATAACGCATTTTAAAGTTTAAACCAATTTGATTTTTAGTTATAGATTGAGGAATCTCATCAAGAAGTATGCGATAGCTCCACTCCTTGTCTTGAGGAGGACTTATAATTTTTATTAATCGAATTAGTTGCTTGTTTTTAGGTAAAATTTCTACCATTGGAGGACTAACAATTATTTCATGTTGTTCTAAAAGTTGATTATCATAGTTCTTTTGTTTCCAATTAAAAACTCTAATTTGCATTAAAATAGAATTATCACTATGGTTTTCTAACCATAATGAAGCAGCATTTTGATCAGCTTCAATAACTGGATCAAGCGGCCAAATTAATATTGATGAATTAGCAGCTAGAAGTGAATAATTGCTTAAATATGATAAAATCACTACTAACAAATAATATAGTTTTTTTTTTGTCTGCATAATTTGATGTATTTTATTAATAAATAATAGTCATTGTTACTATATCTTCATATTGACCAGGTTCGGGTAAAATACTAGAATTAAATAAACGTGCATAAATATAATATATGTTGTTTACCATTCCTAATGTGATAAGAGATTTACTCTTACCACCATTAATATCATTTCCCCAAATTATACTATGTGCAGCATCTTGAAATAATTGATAGCGCAACATTTTATTTCCATAATTTTTTTTAAGTAATCGTCCATGACTTATATTTCCAACCATATTTCTTCCACTATCTAATGCTAAATTCACAGTAATACCTGGCGTACACTTTAATACTAAATTATAACTATAAGTAGTATCTATAGGTTGTTGAATAGAAGTAATATTACCAAAATTAATAGCATTTAGATGTGTTGAATTTTTATTCAATTCACAACCTTTAACTATCTTAGCATAGATATTAAAATTTCTAGTTTTAGAATAAGTTTGGTCATCTGCTTGCAGAGTCATTACAAATAGGAAGTATATTAAAACAATACCTATTTTTAATAGAAAAGATAAATATCTTATTATATAATTTGTAAATTCCATATCTCGTTATGTAGATTTTAACGTAAGATGGAATGGATTCCAAATTATTGGAATCCATTCAATACATTCTATCCATCTAGTAGTGATCATGAGATAATAATCATTATCAGCATATGAATAATGATATTATTTATTAATTAATTATTATCTACCAACTAACTGTAACAGTTACTGTATCAGTATAAGTACCTGCTTTCACTGCTGCTTCTTGTCTTGGTATACGCCCATAAATAATTAAACTCGTTTCTTTTCCTATACCAGAAGCTTCAGATAATTCACTGTCCCAGAGATGTGTATGGTTTTCATCTTTATACAAATCATATTTGATATAATCACCTGATTCTGCTTTCATACGTCTTTGTTTTCCATCTGGTTGTGATCCATTATTCAAACTTATATGATAAGGTAATCCTTTTGTACAAATCAATCCTATAGATCCTCCTGTTGCCGTTGATCTACCATCAATCACATTCTTAAGATTCGGATGTTCTCCGAAGTCTATCTTACCAAAATTCAGGAGGGTTCCTCGTGTTACTTCACAACCCTTATCGATAATTATTTGTACATCTAAATTATTTTCTATTTGTCCACTTGCATAAACATAAGCAGAAAACAACATAATTGAGATTATTGACAATACTTTTATCATATTGACTATCCTTTTAGTTATGTCATCATATATGGATATGATCAATGAATGATATAAATGTTTATAGATTAAAGTGTAAAAGAACTAGATGATTTGTCAAATTGAAGTAGTTATTCTTTTTTTATATTTTTATTAAAATATGGGATCATATAACGTAAAAAAGGATGATTAATATCTAAAATAATTAAATCTTTATTAGATTGAAAGATTTTTTTATAAGCGTGTAAAGTACGAACAAAACTATAAAAATTAGTATCTTGATTTAAATAAATTGCAAATAGTTTAGCTACAAATGCATCAGCTTCTCCATGTATAATATGCGCTTGTCTTTCAGCTTCTGCTAAAATAGATATTACTTCATAATCTGCAGCTGCACGAATTTTTTCCGCTTCTTCTTTACCTTGAGAACGATGAAGACGAGCATCTGCATCCCGTTCGGCACGCATTCTATTATATATAGCATCTGAAACTTCAGGAGGTAAATTGATTTTTTTGATACGTACATCTATCACTTGAATACCTAAGATATTTTGTGGACTTTTCATTCCTATTTGATGCGCATTAATAATACTCTCATTTAATTTTTCACGTAAGATTGAAGTTAATTTTCCTCGGCAATCAGTTACAATATCTTTGACATTTAAACGTCCTATTTCGGAACGAAGTCTATCACTAAATATTTTTCTAATAAAATTTTCTACTTTAGCAATATCTCCTCCAGCAGTACTAACATAAAAACGATTAAAATCAGTAATACGCCATTTGATATATGAATCCACAATTACATCTTTCTTTTCCTTGGTTACAAATCTATCAGTTTGATTTTCCATAGTTTGAATACGGGCATCTAAAGATTTTACGGTTTCAATTAATGGATTTTTAAAATGCAATCCCGGTAATAATATTATTGTATGATGATCAATATCACGTAAAACTTTACCAAAACGTAATAAAATCCCTCGTTGACCTTCTTGGATAATAAAACAGCATGAGTAGAGTAATATTATTATAGGAAACAAAATTGCTAAAAAATATTTACGCATTATTTTCTTTCTTCCTTAGGAGTACGTACTGCATTAACCCTACGTTGATTCATCATATCACTAGTTTTATCATAATTATTGGTGCTACTAATACTAGTAGTGTATTTATTATTATTTCTTAAGGAAGAACTCAGATGAGTTTTGAGAAGTTTATTACTAAATTTTTTTAAGGGTAGAAATAAAATATTCTTACTATTAGAATGAAGAAGTATCTTTTGAGTATGAAGAAAGATATTTTCCATAGTTTCAATATATAATCGTTCTTTAGTAATTTCAGGAGCTTTTTTATATTCAGGTAAAATCTTTGCAAATTGTGTAATTTCTCCTTGAGCTTCTAATATAGTGCGTGTTTTATAAGCATAGGCATCTTCAATTATACGTTGTGCTCTACCACTAGCTCGGGGTTGTACTTCATTAGCATAAGATTCTGCTTCTCGAATATATTGTTGTTCATTTTCTCGTGCAGCAATGACATCATCAAAAGCAGCTTTAACTTCTTCAGGCGGACGAATTGCTTGCAAATTTACATCTAGCAATGTAATTCCCATGTTATATTGATTAATGATTTGTTGTAATTCATTTTTAGTATCTCTACGAATAATAGTACGTCCTTCAGTCATAATAGTATCCATGCTAAATTTTCCAATTATTCCTCGTAAAGCACTATCAGTAGCTTGCCGTAAACTCTCATCGGGATTAGTAACGGAAAAAAGATAATTTACTGGATTGGTAACACGATATTGTACATTCATTTCTACATGAACTAGATTTTCATCAGAAGTTAACATTCTTCCTGCAGCTACTATTTCGCGTACAGCTTCTATATTTATAGGATATACTCTATCAATAAAATTTAATTTCCAATTTAAACCAGGAAAAACTATATTACTAAATTTACCAAATCGAGTCACTACACCTCGGTCAGATTCTTGAATTGTATAAAAACCACTTATTAACCAAAGTATCATACTGATAAGGATTATGATCAAAAATCCTCGGCCCGATTTATTATGATTACCGACTATTAGATAAAATAATTTTTTAATGTTACTAGAAGATCGCTTTTCATTGTAGTCAGTATCCTCCTCATAAGGATTGTTATCTCCCCAAGGATCACGATTGGTTTTTATTCTTTTTCCATAAGATTGATATATATTCATTTTTATTACACCAAATATCACGGAACTTAATAATTATTTATTAGTACCCTGAACATTAGAAGAGATAAATTATCTAAAACCCTTTAAAAGTACACCCGAATATTTTTATTAGATTCTTACATGCTAAATCAAGATCCTCATTATCAAGCCAGTAAGTATTTTTCCATTTACGTAACCAAGTAAACTGATGTTTAGCGAGACGACGTGTGGCATAAATTGATTGTTTGAACATTTCGTCCGAATGGATTTTTCCTTCAATATAAGACCACATTTGACGATAACCAACACAACGAAGAGAAGGCATATTTAGATTTAAATCTCCTCTTAAGAATAATTTTTTTACTTCATCTTCGAAACCTTCATTTATCATTTTAAGAAAACGTTGTTCAATCAGGTAGTATAATTTGTATCGACATGAAGGAGAAATAACAAATTGTATAATATCATATTCTAAATTATTATCAGTTTTTATTCTATTTAATGCAGTTAGTGTCTTACCAGAAATTAAATAAACTTCTATTGCTCGAGATATTCTGTGTCGATCATTACAATCAATTCGATTGGCTGCTATTGGATCTAATTGATAGAGTTGTTCGTGGAGTTGTTTCCATCCTTGTTGAATTGCTTGTTTGTAAATATATTGACGTATCATATAATTAGATGCAGGTAATGCTGAGAGTCCTTCAATTAATATTTTAAAATAAAGCATAGAACCACCTACTAACAAAGGTAATCTACCTTGCTTAGTAATATGATCCATTTTTTTTATCGCATCTTTTCTAAACTCTGCAACCGAATAAGTTTCTGATGGATCCCGAATATTCAATAAATGATGTGGAACTTGGCAAAGTTGTTGATTGGTAGGTTTTGCAGTACCAATATTCATTTCTCTATAAATCATAGCTGAATCAACACTTATTATTTCTATTGGAATGAATTGACTTAATTTTATAGCTAACTCGGTTTTTCCTGATGCGGTGGGACCCATTAAAAAAATGGCTTTAGGTAATTGGATTACTTTATTCATTCTCATAATTCTTTTTTAGTACACTTAATGCTGAATTAATATCAATGCGTTGTAAAAAGTGTCTAGGTGGTGATCGAATTAAATCTGGACAAAATTGTACTAAATCGTCAAATAAATCTATAACCTGTATAAAATTCCATTCTTTGGGTTTATCAAGATATTTTAAGAAAAAATTCCTCAGGTTTATTTCGGATATTTCGGATAATGTTGAAAGATAAGTTAAAAGTGCAGAAAATACCTCTTGCAAGTTTTGAGAGCGTAATATTAAAGGCACTGAACGAACTATTAATAAATTATTATCTATTACTAAATGAATTCCAATTTTTTTTAAAATATAACAATTATTATAAATAATATCCAAAATTTTTTTTTCTTTTATATTGAATCTTAATGGTATTAATAATGGATAATGTTTTTTAACATTAGATGTTAATTGGATGATATTTAAATAGCTCTGAGCTACAGATAATGCAATGACTATTAGTCCTTTTTTGTCTTCTACTAATGCAATATCTTCTTGAAGTATACTTAGTACCTTTCCGAAATTGGGAATTTCATTATTCTGATTTAATGAAAATTGTTTTGAATTTTTTTTTTTCACCAAAAATTTTTTTTCAGAACTTTTCAGAGAAAAGAAATTTTGTCTATTATATTCTTGAAATGTCTTTACTAAACCTTGATACATAAATTCATATATTAATTTTGATTGATAAAATCGTACATCATGTTTGGTAGGATGTACGTTAATATCTATTTCTTTTGGATTAATATTTAAATATAAAATAAACTTCACTGGATCTTCATTACCTATGATATCATAATATGCTTGACGAATTACATAATGTAATAGTCTATTTTGTACTATTCTTCCATTAACATAAAAATATTTCCAAGATTTTGGAATACTTGATTCATTTTTATAGGATATCCATCCATATAATTTAATATCTTTACATTGCCAATGAATTCTTAAAAGGTGAGATCTAAAACTATTGCCACAAACTGAAGCAATTCTAGTTTCAGGTTCAATCTGACCTAGATAGTGTCTAATTAATTTCCCATTATTTATAACAGTAATTCCCACATCAAATCGTGCTAATGCTATACGACGTATAGTTTCATCTATATGTAAAAATTCAGTTTTTTCAGTTCGTAGAAATTTTCGACGCGCTGGAGTATTATAAAATAAATCACATACCTCTAAAGTAGTACCAATAGGATGTGCTCTCGGAATAAGATTGAGTGTTTTATTTGGTAATTGTGGTGTTGTAGTATATGTTGTTTGCCATGCTTCTTTTTGCATTTTAGTTCTTGAGATTAATTTCAATCGTGATACTGAACTAATACTGGCCAATGCTTCTCCACGAAAACCCAAACTAGTAATACTATTTAAATCATCAATAGTATCAATTTTGCTCGTAGTATGATTATCTAAAGCTAAGAGAATTTCATTTTTATTAATTCCACAACCATTATCACGAATACGGATTAATTGTATACCTCCTTTATTGATTTCGATATTAATATTATTAGCTCCTGCATCTAAGCTGTTTTCTAATAATTCTTTTACTACTGATGCAGGACGTTCTACTACTTCTCCCGCTGCAATTTGATTAGTAATCTGTATTGGTAATTTTTTGATCGGCATGGAAATCTTCTTTAGATTATATTAGGTTATAAACAAACATACTTTGGTTTCAATACTTTTCATTTTTAGAAATACTACAAATTTATGATAATAATTCAAGCCAACTTCAACCAGATTAGGTAATGATAAAAAGTGAGAAAGTTTTTTCATGTCATTTAATTATTATAAAAAATACCTTTACATAAAAAAATATTATCGAATAAACATTCTAGTTTGCAAGGATTAATTTGATAACCATCCAAATAATGAATAATTATTTGTTTGTGAAAGCTACTAATAATTGAATTGAGGAAATTATGAGTACAATTGATTTAAGCACGATTGACGGTAATATAATTTTTGATACCTTTCATAACATATATCAATTTGGAGCGGGAAACGAGATTCGAACTCGCGACCCTAACCTTGGCAAGGTTATGCTCTACCAACTGAGCTATTCCCGCTTAAATGAATTATAACTGGATAAAATGTTCCCGATAATAAGCTAATTCGGCGACTGATTCACGAATATCTTCTAAAGCTTGATGAGTTCCACGTTTCTTAATTCCTTGGAGTATATTTGGTTTCCATCGACGAGCTAGTTCTTGAAGCGTACTAACATCTAGATAACGATAGCTAAAATATGCTTCTAATTCGGGCATATAACGAATTAAAAAACGCCGATCCTGACCAATACTATTTCCACAAATAGGTGATGTATTTTCTGGAACCCATTTTTTTAAAAATTCTAAAGTTGCTAATTCAGCATCCCGTTCGGTATATGTACTTGCTGTAACTCGATTAATTAATCCACTAGCACTATGAGTTCGTAAATTCCATTGATCCATTTCCGCCAATTGTACCGATGATTGATGTACAGCTAATACAGGTCCTTCTGCTAAAATATTTAAACTTACATCAGTAACTAAAGTAGCAATTTCAATAATCCTATTATGAATTGGATCTAAACCAGTCATTTCAAGATCAATCCAAATAAGATTTTTCTTATTTATCATGAAATTTATTCTTTTCTCCTTATCATTGATCAATTATTACTACTTATTTCTATAATCTCAAAATTGGATATCTGTTGATAAAGAGGCTAAGATTCTTTGATTCGTGAAATATACTCAGCTGATTGGGTATTAACTTTGACTATTTCTCCTCTTTTAACAAATAAAGGCACTTTTATTACGGCTCCAGTACTTAACGTTGCATATTTAGTTGAAGTTGTTACTGAATTACCTTTCAAACTAGGATCTGTATTAATAACTTGTAATTCAACTAAATGAGGAGGAGTAACAATTATAGGATTACCATTCCATAGAGTTACAATACATTCAGCTTGTTCAGTAATCCATTTTGCATTATCTCCGATAACTTGATGACTTACAGTAAATTGTTCAAAAGTATTATACTGTATAAAATACCAAATCATACCATGGTTATATAAATAAGTTAGATTCAATTCAACAACATCCGCTTTTTCCACTCTATCAGTAGCTTTAAAGGTCTTTTCAATTTGTTTTCCAGTAAATAACCTTCGCATTTTAACTCGTACAAAAGATTGCCCTTTACCAGGGTTTACAAACTCACTCGTTTCAATAGCATAGGGTTCTTGATCAAATATAATTTTTAACCCTGAATAAAAATCTTTACAATTAGTCATCCTTTTTTCCAATGAGATTGAAACGAATTAGATTCATTTAATCAAAGATGTTTATTTTTTAACCACTTAATTATTTGATCTTGTATTCCAACTGCATTTAAACCATACTCATTTCTCATTTCTTCCTGCGAACCATGCGGAATAAATTCATCTGGTAAACCAATATTTAAAATTGGAATAACAATCTGATTTCTTAGAATCAGTTCATTTACCGCACTTCCAGCTCCACCAAAAATAACACCTTCTTCTAAAGTTACTAGTGTATCATGATTTCCAACTAGATTTAATATATGTTCTTGGTCAAGTGGTTTAACAAAACGCATATCAACTAGTGTGGCATTAAGATTTTCAGCCACTATTTTCGCTTGAGATAATAAATTACCAAAATTAAGAAGGGCTATTTTTTCTCCTAGCCTTTTTGTAATACTTTTTCCAATAGGTAGAAGCGAGAAAGAAGTAGTTGTTGATAATTCAGTCACCATATGACTACTACCCCGAGGATATCTTACTATCGTCGGACCCTTATTATAATTATATCCAGTATATAGCATATTTATTAATTCATTTTCATCACTAGGAGTCATTATAACTAAATTAGGTATACAACGTAAAAAACTAATATCAAAAATACCTTGATGAGTTTGACCATCAAAACCAACAATACCTGCACGATCTATAGCAAATAAAACTGGCAGTTTAGGAATAGCTATATCATGGATTATTTGATCATAGCATCTTTGTAAAAATGTCGAATAAATAGCAACAACCGGTCTATATTTTCCTATTGCTAAACCCGCTGCAAATGTGACTGCATGTTGTTCTGCAATTCCTACATCAAAAAATTGATCTCGATACTTTTTTGCAAAATCTGACATTCCAGAACCCTCACACATTGCTGGAGTAATCGCCATCAATTTTTTATCATGTTTAGCTGTTTCAGTTAACCATATTCCAAAGGTTTTGGAGTAATCAATGGATTTTTTTTTCGCCTTAGTGGTTACTACTACCTCTTCACTCTTATTTAAATCAAATTTATTTACTGCATGCCACTTAGTTGGGTTGTTTTCCGCTGGAGTATAACCCTTCCCTTTTTTAGTAATAATATGTAATAAACGAGGACCTGATAAAGTACGTACTCTTTGAAAAATGTTGATTAAATTCATTACATCATGCCCATCATAAGGTCCCATATAATTTAAATTTAATAAGTCAAACAGAGTCACTGGTTTTTTATGATTGAAAATATTTTTTGAATTCTTAATAGATAAAGAAGATAAATGGTTCTTTAAAGCACCTACATTTTCTGAAATGGACATTTGATTATCGTTAAGAATAACTAAAAGATTTGCTTTAATAGATCCCGCATGATTTAGTCCTTCAAAAGCCATTCCACCTGTCATACCACCATCACCAATTACACATACCGTATACCGATCTTCATTAGATTTAGCCGTAGCTATTGCTACTCCTAATGCAGAGCTAATAGAAGTAGATGAATGACCAGCTGTCATCAGATCATATATGCTTTCTTCTCTACATAGAAAAGGATGTAGTCCACCCTTTTGACGCATGTTATTAATACTATCACGACGACCAGTAAGAATTTTATGTACATATGCTTGATGTCCAATATCCCATATCAAATGATCTAAAGGAGTATTATAAACATAATGTAAAGCAACTGTTAATTCAACAACACCTAGTCCGGAAGCTAAATGTCCACTATTAGTACTAACATTCTCCAGTAAATAATTACGTACTTCATTACATAATTGCGGTAATTTTTCCTTTGGTAAAGAACGTAGTTTTTCTACTGAATTTAGAGTTCCAATCATTGCAAGAATTGGATATTTTTTTATATCAAATGTTTTCATAGTAATTATTTATCACGTTTAATAATATAGTTTGCTAATACTTTTAAAGAGTTAGTATTAAACGAACAGTCAGATAGAGTATTTAAAGCCTCAATAGCTTTTTCATATAATTTCCACGCTTCTCTACGAGTCTCTTCAATACCTAGTATTGATGGAAAGGTATTTTTTCTTAAACCTTTATCAGATCCTTGCCTTTTACCCATTACTTTAGTTTCACCTATAACATCCAAAATATCATCTTGTAATTGAAATGCTAATCCTATATATTTAGCATAATTTTCTAAGGCTGAATAGACTGTAGTATTAATAATAGTAGAAGAGCACGTTAATGCTCCTAATTTAACGGCAGCGTTAATTAATGCTCCAGTTTTATGATGATGAATAATTTTTAATTTTTCAGTACTGATATTTTCTCCACTCGCTATCAAATCAAATGCTTGTCCACTACACATACCTGCTACACCACTAGCATTCGCAAGTTCTTTTATCATTGCTAACCTATTTTTCATTTCTACATCAGGCATAGGTGTTTCACTAAGAATTGAAAAAGCAAGAGTTTGTAATGCGTCACCTGCTAAAATCGCTATAGACTCCCCAAACTTTATATGACAAGTTGGTTTTCCACGACGTAATAAAGCATTATCCATTATTGGTAAATCATCATGAATTAAAGAATAAGCATGAATACATTCTACTGCCACTGCAGGAGGATCTAAACTAGCATTATTTGAATTGAACATTTCACCAATACTATAAACTAAAAAAGGACGTAATCTTTTGCCATTAGAAAAAACTCCATATTTCATAGCCTTAACTAATTTACTATCTTGAAACGGTAATTTTTTCATAAAAAAATTTAATGCAACATTAACACGTTTTTGATATCCTTCCAGTAATTTATAAAAATTCATTTTTTTTATTCACTATCCAAAGGATTTTTATCCGATTTTACAAAAGAAGATAATTCATAATTATTTTCTGATTTTAGTAAAATTTGAATACGTTGCTCTGCTTGCTGTAATTTTTTCTTACTTAATTGAGCCAAATATACTCCTTTTTCAAAAGCATTCAGAGCTTCTTCTAAAGATAATTCTCCATTTTCTAAATAGTTTACTATTTTTTCTAGTTCTTTTAAAGAAGATTCAAAATTAATTTTTGAATACTCATCATCTTTAAACATAGTAATACTCAAAATAGTTATTTTATAATATATATTTATATCATATTATTTTCCAATACAAAATTTTGAAAATATTTTTTCTAATAAATCCTGTGAAGAAGAATCTCCAATTAAATTACTAAGAGCTTTTTGAGTTAAGCGTAATTCTTCGGCCAGTAACTCATAAGAATAACAATAATTTTTAAGAAATTCTTTTTTTCCTTGTTCTAAATGTAATATAGCTCGTGATAACGCTTGCAAATGACGTTGTCTTGCCATAAAAGTACCTTCGTTAGTATTAAAAATTACGAGAGAGTTTTTTAAATGATCACATAATAATTCTATTCCTTGACCGGTTTTAGCAGAAATAGTAATAATTACACGATCAGGTAATCGTATTAATTTAGATGAAGAGTATTTAGTCAAATCAATTACATTATTTATTATAGTTAATGGAACTGATTGAGGAATCTTATCAAAAAAATCTGGAAAGATAAGAGATAAATCTGCAGTAAGATCAAGTGATTCATTATTTGTTACTAACATTATATGATCAGCAATTTTTATTTCTTCTATAGCACGTTGTATACCAATTTTTTCTACGTAATTATTAGTTTTATGTAAACCGGCAGTGTCAATAATATGTAATGGTATACCTTCAATATTAATATACTCATGTAACATATCTCTGGTAGTTCCAGCATAATCTGTAACTATCGCACTTGGTTTCCCCACTAGATTATTAAAAAGAGTTGACTTACCTACATTAGGAGCGCCAATAATTACTACTTTACGTCCTTCTCGTAATAATGTTCCTTGATAAGAAATCATATTTACATCATTAATTGATTTAATAATCTCATTAAGATTATTTTCAATTTCATCTTTAGATAAATAATCTATATCATATTCATTAGGAAAATTAATAGCCGATTCTAAATAAATCTGCAAATTAGTTAGCTTATTTGCTAATAAGCTAATTTTATCCGAAAAGACACCTTGTAAAGAATTAAATGCTGAACGCGCTGCTTGTTCAGAAGTAGCATTTATTAAATCCGCAATGGCTTCAGCTTGCACTAAATCAATTTTATTATTAAGAAATGCCCGTTCGGTAAATTCTCCAGGTTTAGCAATACGAACTTCAGGAATTTTCGAGATTATTTTTAATAGCATATCTATGACTATAGGGCTTCCATGACTATGTAACTCTAATACATTTTCACCTGTAAAAGAATTAGGAGCAGGAAACCATAATGTAATTCCTTTATCAATAATACGACCTTTTTCATCATAAAAAGATAAATAATGAGCATATCTGGGAGATGGTAATTGACCTAATACTTGTTGTGCGACTTTCATAGTATTATCACCAGAAATACGTATTACACTTATTCCTCCATAACCAGGAGGAGTAGCCTGAGCAACAATAGTATCTGAAGGATATTTTTTGATTTCACAATTCATGATAATTTTCATTTAATGGATTTAACAATTATTTATATAATCCTTGTTTTTTTAAATTATGATAAATTAATTGTTGTTGGATGATAGTCACTAAATTACTTACAATATAATACAGAACTAAGCCAGATGGAAACCATAAGAAGAATAATGTAAATATTATTGGCATATATGCCATAATTTTATGTTGCATTGGATCCGTTATAGTAGCGGATGATGGAGACATCTTTTGAATTATTAACATAGTAATTCCCATTATAATAGGTAGAACATAATATGGATCTTTAGCTGATAAATCATTAATCCATAATATAAAAGGAGCATGTCTTAACTCAACAGCATTAATTAACATATAGTAAAGAGCTAAAAAAATTGGCATTTGAATTATTAAGGAAAAACACCCTCCTAGAGGATTAACCTTTTCTGATTTATATAAATTCATTATTTCCTGGCTCATTCTTTGTTTATTATTTCCTACACGATCACGAATTTCCTGTATTTTTGGTTGTAATGATCGCATTTTTACTACTGAAGTAAATTGTGCTTTTGTTAAAGGATACATAATTGTCCTAACTATAAGGGTAATTAATATTATAGAAAAACCCCAATTACCTATTTTATTTTGTATCGCTTTTAGTAATTTAAACAAGGGTTGAGAAATAAACCACAACCATCCATAATCTACTGTAAGATCTAAATATGGTGCGGCTATAGCCATCTTGTCCTGAATTTTAGGACCAATCCATAAGGTTGCGGACAGATTTTTAGTTTCTCCGGGATAGATCTTTATTGGAGTTGATTCATAACCAACTGAAACTATTCCAGGTGTATCACTCTTAGTATAAAATCTATTGATACCGTTGCTATGAGGAATCCAAGCAGTTACAAAATAATGTTGTAACATTGCTATCCAACCATTAAATGTACTAATTTTAAGATTATTATTATTATTAATTTTACTGAATTTATATTTTTTAAATTTATGGTACATAGTAGAATATGCTACACAACGGTGATTTTCTGAATTTAAATAAGAATTTTTCTTATCATTAGTAGTAGGAGGAGGCATACTGCTGGTTGATTGTTTTAAACGTCCAAATATAGATACTTGCATGGGATATAAACTTGTATTAGTAATATAGTACTTTACATCAATAGAATATTGATTTCTTTTAAAAGAAAATATTTTGGTATAAATAAGACCATTATTATCCTTCCAATACAAAGGAATTTGTAAAGTATCTTGTGATTTTTTCATTATATATGTATCATTTTTTACATGATACAGAGGTGATTTTTCAATTTTTCTTGAAGAATTATTTAAAACTAATAATCCACTTTGTGCTTGAGAAATAAAAGTAGGGGTGGTTTGAAGTAATTTAAAAGGGTGCTGAGTATTTAAGATTTCTGGATAAGATAATAATTGAGCTTTAATAATATCTCCTCCATAAGTATTGATGCGTAAAGATAATACATCAGTTTTTACCGATATAAGTTTTCCTTTGGTTTTAAAAGGAAAATTTTGGTTTGGTACAAAAGTTTCGGTATTAATCTTATTTGATTTGGGTTGTAATTGTGTTGAATAATGATCATTCTGCCAAGTTTGCCATATTATATAAGATACAAATATAAAACTAATTAATATTAGATTACGTTGTAAATCCATCATTAATCTTCTCTAGTAGTTATTATTTTTTATTTGGTACTGGTGGATCATATCAAAGCTGCTGAAATTTAAAGGATGACATTGATGAACTATGCATTTGATAGTTAAAACATTTCTTTGTATGAGACCAAATGTACTGATAGCTACTAGAATACTACTATACTGAGAGCAAGTAGGTCTAAAACGACATCGTGGACTTATAAACACACTAAGAAAAATTTTTGGATAACTGTAAATAATAGTGATTAAGGATTTTTTGACGCTAAAAGATAATAATTCCATAATTGTTGAATTTTTTCCATTATGATTTTATTTTTCATTAAAGATATGGTTTTTTTGATTATTATAATGAAATCCATTGATGGTAATTTATTTTGAGTTAAACGAAAACTTTCACGAATTAATCTTTTTATCCTATTGCGTTGATACGAATATTTAACATTATGTTTACTAATAATAAATCCAAGACGAGCATATTTATAACAATTAGGATAATATAACATAATAATATGTGATTTATTTATCTTTATAGATTGTCGCAGAACTAAGTGAAATTCTTTTGACTTTAACAAACGTAATTTTCTTGGAAAATGATAAGAATTCACTATTCTAATTGAATCCAAATCAATTGGATACAGTTAGACGAGTACGTCCTTTAGCACGTCTTCGTGCCAAAATATGACGACCATTTTTAGTTTTCATTCTACTTCTAAATCCGTGAGAACGATTTCGTTTTAGTACAGATGGTTGAAAAGTACGTTTCATTATAGATATAATAACCATATTTGATAAAAAATTATAATGACTATTCTAACAATTATTAGAATTGTAGTCAATTTGGTTAATTAGGTTTTAAAAAGGTATTTATCTATTATAAAATAAGTATATTATTTATTTTCAATAGACATTATTATTTATAACTCATTACCATTCACATGCAATTCATTATTCAACGCGAAATTTTATTTAAAAAATTAAAAAAGATAAGTAGAATTATTAGCAAGAAGCCCCTGTTACCTATTGTCAATAATGTTCTTATGAAAATCACTTACAATAAATTATTGTTAACTGTAACCAATTTGGAAATGGAAATTTCTACAGATATTATTTTAACCGAACAACATACAACTGGATGTAGCACGGTTTCAGCTAAAAAGCTATTAGATATTTGTCAATATTTACCAGAAAAAGCTAATATAAATATTTCCTTAATAAAGAGTAGAATTATTATATATTCAGGACACAGTAAATTTTATCTTTCTACATTACCAGTAAGTAGTTTTCCAAATTTAGAGAACTGGAAAAACCCGAGAGAATTTTCTATCCCAGCTAATGTAATGAAACATCTTCTGGAAGCTACTCATTTTTCTATGTCATATCAAGATGTTAGGTATTATCTAAATGGTTTATTATTGGAGACTCAAGAAAATTTATTATCTTGTGTAGCTACAGATGGACACCGAATAGCAATTTGTAGAATGGAAATAATTGAAATGATACCTACCTATTCAGTTATTTTACCACGTAAATATATTATAGAATTATTACGTTTCCTGAAAGAAGAGGATTCTTTACTTAAAATCCAAATTGGAAATAATAATATTCGAATACATTTAAAGGATTATATTTTTACTTCAAGGTTAATTGATGGAAAATTTCCAAATTATAGCCACGTATTACATAAAACTTATGATAAAATTATCATCATGAATCGTGAAATCTTAAAACAATCTTTTTCAAGGATGTCCATTTTATGTAACCCTAAATTAAATGAAGTTCATCTTCATATTAAAAAACATGAGTTAAAAATCACTACTAGTAATTTATCCCATGAAGAAGCTGAAGAAATATTGCCCATTTCTTATGAAGGTGCTGATATACAGATCAATTTGAATGTCAATTATATACTTGAAGTTTTATATGTTTTAAAATGTGATACAATCAAATTGTCACTGTTAAACTCAATATCTAGTATTCAAATTAATGACATTGCCAGTGATTCTGCTGTTTATGTAATAATGCCCATTAAGTTCTAATTAAGATTTAGATCTTAATTATTGAAAATATCAAAACGAAAGGTAAATATTTTGATGACAAATGTTTATAACTCTTCCTGTATAAAAGTTCTTAAAGGACTAGAAGCAGTACGGAAACGTCCTGGTATGTATATTGGTAATACTGAGGATGGTACAGGTTTACATCATATGGTATTTGAAGTAGTAGATAATGCTATTGATGAAGCATTAGCTGGTTATTGTCAAGAAATTAGAGTAATTATATATTCAGATAATTCCATTTCAATACAAGATGATGGTAGAGGAATACCTACTGATATTCATAAGGAAGAAGGAGTGTCGGCAGCAGAAGTGATTATGACTGTATTACATGCTGGAGGAAAATTTGATGATAATTCTTACCAAGAATCTGGAGGACTTCATGGAGTTGGAATTTCAGTTGTAAATGCATTATCAGCTAAATTAGAATTAACTATTTATCGTGAAGGAAAAATTTTCCATCAAGTTTATTTACATGGTCAGCCTCAAACACCAATCAAAGTGGTTGGTAATACTCTAAAGACTGGTACCAGAGTACATTTTTGGCCTAGTTACGAAACATTCAGTAATGTTATTAGTTTTAACTATGATTGGTTAGAGAAAAGATTACGTGAATTATCATTTTTAAGTTCAAATATTCATATTTATCTTGAAGATCAAAGAACTAAAAAAGTTTCTCATTATCATTATAATGGTGGAATTATTGCCTTCATTGAATATTTGAATAAGCATAAAAAGGCTATTCATCCAAAAATTTTTTATTTTTATTCTGATAAAAATCGTATTCATGTTGAAATATCATTACAATGGAACAACAGCTTTAAAGAAAAAATTTTTTGTTTTACTAATAATATTCCTCAACCAGATGGAGGTACTCATCTAGCAGGATTTCGTACTGCTATGACTCGTACATTACATGCTTATATAGATAAAGAAGGATATCTCAAAAAAAATAAAATATGTGTTATAGGTGATGATATTAGAGAAGGTTTAGTAGCTATTGTTTCAGTTAGGCTTCCAGAACCTAAATTTTCTTCACAAACTAAAGAAAAGTTAGTTTCTTCTGAAGTAAAATCCATTGTAGAGTCTTTAACTTATGAACATTTTTATGATTTTCTTCTAGAAAATCCTCATGATGCAAAAATTATAGTCAATAAAGTGTTAGAAAGCGCACGTGTACGAGAAGCTGCAAAACGTGTACGTGAGATGACAAGGAAAAAAGTAATAGTTGATTCAGTTGGTCTTCCAGGAAAATTGGCGGATTGTCAAGAACGTAATCCAAAAAAATCCGAACTTTATTTAGTAGAAGGCGATTCAGCTGGAGGATCTGCAAAACAGGGACGTAATCGATTATATCAAGCTATTTTACCTTTAAAAGGTAAAATTATTAATGTAGAAAAAGTTAAATTTGAAAAAATGCTTACTTCTCAAGAGATAATTTCATTAATTACAGTATTAGGATGTGGAATAGGCACAGAAGACTATGATCTGAGTAAATTACGATATGATAGAATTATTATTATGACTGATGCTGATGTTGATGGAGCACATATCAGAACCTTATTACTAACATTTTTTTATAGACAACTACCAGAATTAATTGAACGTGGTCATCTTTATATTGCCCAACCTCCTCTTTACAGAGTAAAAAAAGGAAAAACCGAACAATATCTAAAAGATGATTTATCTTTAGAACAGTATCAAATCAATCATGTTATCAATGAAGCAGTATTACATACTGATGAAATTGGAATATCATCCATCAAAGGTAACGAATTAAAAAAATTAATTATAGAATATATTAATCTTCAAAAATTGATTAGTTCATTAAAACAGAATTTTCCTATAATTTTACTGAACACCTTAATTTATTATCCAACCTTAAATACATTATTATATGATAAACATAAATTAGAAGATTGGATGTATGGACTCATTGAAATACTGAATAGAAAAGCACCTTATGGTATTTTATATAGCGGAAAAATCAATAAACACTATGAATCGTATGAAATATTTTTACAGGCATGTTTATATGGAAAAAAGGTTAATTTTATTATAAATCAAGAATTTATTTATAGTAATGAATATAAAAAAATTTGTTCTTTGGGAGAAAAAGTACGTGAATTAATTAAAATAAAAGGTTTGGTAATACTTGGTGATCAAAAAAAATCTATTACTAATTTTGATGAAGCCTTTCATTGGTTAATGAAAGAATCACGACGAGGTTTAGCTATTCAACGTTATAAAGGATTAGGAGAAATGAACCCAAGACAATTATGGGATACAACCATGAATCCTATGAATCGTCGCTTACTACGTGTTACAATAAAAGATGCCATAGGTGCAAATAAATTATTTTCTACGTTAATGGGAGATGCAGTAGAATCTCGTAGAAGGTTTATAGAAACAAATGCTATGAAAGCTATTAATATAGATACATAAATAATATTATTTTGGATTTCGTAAGATTGGAAAGAAAATTACATCACGAATATTAGTATTGTTAGTAAGTATCATTATTAAACGATCAATACCAATTCCTAATCCTGCTGTTGGTGGTAAACCATGTTCTAACGCAATTAAATAATCTGCATCATATTCATGATGATAGATATTTTCATCTTGATAATCATGTTGTTGTAAAAATCGTTTACTTTGTTCCTCTGCATCATTTAATTCTGAAAAACCATTTCCTATTTCATAACCATTAATAAATAATTCAAATCTATCTGCAATAAAAGGATTAATTTCATTACGGCGTGCTAATGGTGATATTTCTATAGGATATTCTGTAATAAAAGTTGGATAGATCAAGTGATCTTCAACTTTTTTTTCAAATATTTCATTTAGAATACGTCCATGTCCCCAATGATTTTCAATTTTAACCCCTAATGACTTGGCATAAGAAATAGTTTGATTAGGATCTTCTAAATCCTGAATATCAATACTAAATTCAGATATATATTTACAAATAGCTTCTTTCATAGTCATTTTTAAAAATGGTTTGTGAAAATCAAAAGTATATTCTCCATATTTAACAAATGGAGAGTTGAAAAGATCTATTATTAAACTATTTAATAGTTTTTCTGTAAAAACCATTAGATCTTTATAATCAGCATATGCTATATATAATTCCATCATAGTGAATTCAGGATTATGTTGTGGCGATAATCCTTCATTTCTAAAATTTCTATTAATTTCGAATATTTTTTCAAAACCACCTACTACTAAACGTTTAAGATAAAGTTCAGGAGCTATACGTAAATATAAATTTAAATTTAATGCATTGTGATGTGTAATAAAAGGTTTAGCATTTCCACCTCCTGGTATAGGTTGCATCATCGGAGTTTCTACTTCTAAAAAATTTTGTTCGATCATGAACTTACGAATTTTTGATATCACTTGAGAACGTAAGATAAAAGTATTACGTGATTGATTATTAACAATTAAATCTAAATATCGTTGACGATAACGTATTTCTTTATCTACAAGTTTATGAAATTTTTCTGGTAATGGACGGAGTGCTTTAGTTAATAAACGAAGTTCACTACAATATAAGGTAAGTTCATTGGTTTTAGTTTTAAATAATTTCCCATGCACACCAATAATATCTCCTAAGTCAAATTTTTTAAAATGACACTTTTTTATATTATTGGCATACAATTGAATTGTACCTCCTATGTCTTGTAAAGTTATGAAAACTGATTTACCCATAATACGACGGGCTAGTATACGACCTGCGACCCTAATAATCTTATTTAATTTTTCTAATTCATTATTATTTTTATCATCAAATTTTACATGTAATTGATTAGAAGTATAATTTCTTCTAAAATCATCTGGATATGCAATTCCATGTTGACGTAATTCAGTTAATTTGTTTTGTCTGATTTCACGTTCGTTTTTCATCTTTGTAAAGAGATTATTTTCTATATCGAAAGAATTTGATCTAGACATTCTTAATCCTTATTTTAAAATCCTGCATTTAAACTTGCCTTAATAAATATATCTAACTTACCATTTAAAATATCCTGTATATCATGGCTTTCTACTCCAGTACGTAAATCTTTAATGCGTGAATTATCAAGTATATAAGAACGTATTTGTCTTCCCCATCCAATATCGGATTTATTTTCTTCAATCTCTTTTTTTTCAGTATTTTTCTTTTTTATTGCAAGTTCATATAATTTGGCTTTCATTTGTTTTAATGCTTGATCTTTATTTCGATGTTGTGAACGTCCATTTTGACATTGAGTAACAACTCCAGTAGGCAAATGAGTAATGCGTACTGCAGATTCGGTACGATTAACATGCTGTCCACCTGCTCCAGATGCCCGATAAACGTCAATTCTTAAATCACTCGTATTAATGTTAATTTGAATGTTATCCTGTACTTCAGGATATACAAAAACTGAACTAAACGAAGTATGTCTTTTTCCGGTAGAATCAAATGGACTTTTACGTACTAGACGATGAATTCCAGTTTCAGTTCGTAACCAACCAAAAGCATACTTACCTAAAACTCGTACAGTACATGATTTAATTCCAGCTATATCTCCTAGAGATTCAGAAATTATTTCGGTTGTAAATCCTTTATTTTCAGCCCATCTTAAATACATACGCATTAATATGTTGGCCCAATCTTGAGCTTCTATTCCTCCTGAACCTGCTTGAATATCAATATAACAATTAGCATAATCGTTTGGTTTACAAAACATATTGTTAAATTCTAATTGTACTATTTTTTCTTCTATTATATTCATCTCACAGATAATGTCCTTTAAGATATCATCATCTTTATCTTCTACAATATCTAGCAAATTAGACAGATTGATTATTTCAAGATTTAATTCATCTAAATTCAATATTAGATTTTCTATAACAGCACGTTCTTTAGTTAAAGATTGTGCATAGTTAATATTTTTCCAGATCGAGGTGGTTTCTAATGCTTTATTTATATTGATCAACTTTATTTTATAATAATTATAGTTTTTATTTTTCTTTAGGAGATTAACTCTGGTTATTAGATGGTTAATTCTATCTTTAAAAAAATGAAGATCTAACATAAGAGATAAATTGTATATATTTAATATAAGATAAGTTACAAATAACTATAAAATTATTTCCTTAATAAAACAATCTTTCATGATCATAAAAATCTGAGAAATTATCAATCATTGAAGTTATAATCTATACTTTAAAAAAAAAGGATCAATTTACTTATGAATGAGTTAGTTTTTCCTTCTGTCGCTCCACTTGAATCAGACTTATTACCTTTAACACTAATTTCATTAGAAGAATGGTGTATGGTAAAAATGACAGGCGCTGATACTTTTAGTTATATTCAACAACAAATAACCTTTGATATAACTAAATTAAAATTAAACCAACATTGTCAAACAGCTCATTGTAATGCTAAAGGTAAAATGTGGAGTAATTTAATTTTATTCCATTATCATGGAGGTTTAGCCTGGATAATACGACGATCTATACAATTAATACAAATTGAGGCCTTAAAAAAATATGCAATTTTTTCCAAGATAATTATATCTACTAATAGTGAAATTTTAATAGGTATAGCTGGATATCAAGCACGTGCAGTATTATCAAATTTTTTAAAAGTTCCTTCTAGAGAATGTCCTGTTATACATTCTAAAAATATGGTTGTATTATGGTTAAATCATCCCTCAGAACGTTTTATTATTATAAGTAATATAAGGATTATAAAAGAATTACAAGCACAATTATCTAAATATTGCAAAATCAATAATAGTAGACAATGGATGTCATTAGATATAGAAGCTGGAAATCCTATTATTGATGAAATGAATTGTTGTAAATTTCTTCCCCAAGCTGCTAATATGGATCTTATTGGAGCTATCAATTTTAATAAAGGATGTTATTTAGGACAAGAAATAATATCATGTGCTAAATTTCGTGGAATTAATAAATATGCTCTTTATTGGTTAATCGGAAAATTAAATAAAATTCCTAATACTACATGTATAAATATCATCCAATTAAATAGTAATAAAAATTATACATATTCCGCTCATATACTAGCTATTTGTCGTATGAGAAATAATGAGATTTGGATCCAAGCAATTATAAGCAAAGAGCTTTCATATCAGAGCAAATTTCGTATGGTTGGTGATGATGAAAGTGAATTGTATATTCGTCCAATATCTTATGAATAAGAGGATTATTATTTTAATTTATAATTATGGTTTTTTTAAGGTTGTAATACCGGAATTAGTTGCAATTAAAGCTATATCTGCACTACGAATAGTAAATAATCCTACAGTTACTACCCCTACAATCATACTAAGTTTTTTTTCTATTTCGATGGGTTCAATTATAGATGTATGATATATATCAATAATCACATTACCATTTTCTGTTATTACACCACTTCTATATTTTGGTAAAGCACCAAATTTTACTATTTGACGAGCAACGTATGCTCTTGCCATAGGTATGACTTCTAATGGTATAGGAGAATTTTTACCTAATACTCTTACATATTTTGATTCATCAGCAATACAAATAAAATACTTTGACATTGCAGCAATCACTTTTTCTTGCGTTAGAGCACCTCCTTTTCCTTTAATCATTTGTAATTGATCATTAATTTCATCTGCACTATCTATATATAAAGATAATGAGTCTATATGGTTAGAATTAATCACTGGAATTCCACATCTTTTTAATTTTAACGAGGTCTCTTGTGAGCTAGATACTGCTCCGATTATTTTAGATTTAATGGTTTCTAAAACCTCAATAAAATTATTTACAGTAGTTCCAGATCCTACGCCAATAATTGTATCATGCTCTATATATTGTAGAGCGGCTCTCGCAGCATGTTTTTTTAAGTCCTCATTATTCATAAAATATCCAAGGTTATTTATAAAATTTATTAAGAGCTTCTTGAAAATGCTCTAGTAAATCCCAGTACACATTTTGTAAATCATTACCTTTACTCCACCATCGAACTATCAAATTTAAAGAAGATACTCCTATTTCATGTAATTTTATAGTGATTTCTCGTTCTTTTATAACACGTTCATCTGCTAACATTATCTCATATAAAATTTTTTTCAAACTATTAAGATTTGTATTAGGAGCCACTTTGAGTATGATCTCGTTACGACGTATAGGTTCACGAGAATAATTAATAATATTGCCTGCAATCACTTTACCATTAGGGATAACTATTGTTTTTCCATCAGCTGAAAGTAATGTAGTGGAAAAAATCTGTATTTGTTGTACTATACCTGTGATACCACCTAGATCAACGTATTCACCTACACGTAAGGGTCTAAATATTACAAGTAATACTCCTGCCGCCAAATTTGAAAGAGATCCTTGTAATGCTAAACCTACAGCCAAACCGGCTGCACCTAAAACGGTAATAATAGATGCGGTTTGTACCCCAACACGATTCAGTGCTGCAGTAACTGCAAAAGTTATAATGCTATATCGTAATAGCATAGACAAAAAGTCTGCTACAGTAATATCTAAATGTCTAGCTAAAAAAATTTTATTAATATTTTTTGCAATATAATTGGCAAGACTCATTCCAATACATATAATTGCTATAGCAGATATTATATTTTTTATATAACTTAATAATAATGAATGATTCTGTATCATCCAATTACATGCATTTTGTATAATATTTATTACATCATTAGTAATTTCCATATAATTTTATACATAAAAGTTTATGAATAATAAATAAGCTAAAGTATAATTAAAATAAATTCACAGCATTTAGTTGTAAAAAAGTTTGTTCTAAACGTTGACACATACTTAATTGACCTGCACGTAACCAATTTCGGGGATCATAAAATTTTTTATTGGGTTTATCAATTCCTTCCGGATTACCCAATTGACTATGTAAAAAGGCGCTATTATCTTGGTAATATTTTAACACTCCATTCCAAGTAGCCCATTGTATATCTGTATCCAGATTGATTTTAACGACACCATAATTTATAGATTCTTGAATTTCTTCAAGTGTAGAACCAGACCCTCCATGAAAAACGAAATCTAAGGGATTATGAGGTAAAATATGTTTTTTACTTACAAAGTTTTGAGAATTTTTCAGGATTATTGGCATTAGCTTGATATTTCCCGGTTTATAAACTCCATGTACATTACCAAAAGAAGCTGCTATAGTAAATTGTGAACTAATAGAACTAAGTTTTTCGTAGCAATAATTCACATCTTCTGGTTGGGTATATAATAAAGTATTTTCTAAATGCATATTATTTATTCCATCTTCTTCACCCCCAGTACAACCTAATTCTACTTCAATACTCATACCTATTTTAGACATAATAGATAAATAATAACAACTAATTGAAATATTGTCTTCCAGAGGTTCTTGAGAAAGATCAAGCATATGAGAAGAAAATAGAGTTTTACCCGTAGATGATAAGTGTTCTTTTCCTACTTTTAATAAACCATCCAACCATGGTAAAATATTTTTTGAGCAGTGATCTGTATGTAATATCACCGGAACTCCATAATATTTAGCCATTTGATGCACATGTTTTGCACCTGATATTGAACCTAAAATTGCTGCTTGATGTGATTGATTATTTTGACATTTATCAAAACCTTTACCTGCAATAAAAGAAGCACCACTATAAGAAAATTGAATTATTACTGGAGCTTTAACTTGTGCAGCTGTTTCAAGAACAGCATTAATAGAATCAGTTCCAATACAATTAACTGCTGGCAAAGCAAAATGATTTTTTTTGGCTAAGTTAAATATAAGTTGTATTTTTTTGCCTGTAATGACTCCAGGTTTTACCCAATCCAAAATTTTAGACATATTCTAAGACATCCTATCTCTTCTAAGATTACCAGAATGTTGTGCACGTTCTTTTAGTATCACTAAAGATGGTAATTCTTTACCTTCCACAAAAGCTAAAAAAGCAGCTCCACCCGTAGATAAATATGAAATTTGATTTTTTAAACCAAAAAGTTCTAGAGCAGCAATAGTATCACCTCCTCCAACAATAGAAAATATCTTACTATTTACAATGGCTTTTGCAATAGTTTCAGTTCCTTTTCTAAAATTAGGAAATTCAAAAACACCAACTGGTCCATTCCAAAGCACAGTTTTAGCTTCTTTAAGTAAATTTGCCATTAATTTTGCTGTACTATCACCAAAGTCCATAATTTCTTCATCATCTTCTATATCTGAAACCTTCTTTACAATTGCTTTAGCAGTTTCAGTAAATTCTTTACCAACACGAACATCTATAGGCATAGCAATATTATAAGTATCTCGAAGAATTTTGGCTGCTGCGACAAAATCAGGTTCATAAAGAGATTGACCAATTTTATTATCAATTGCTACAAAAGTATTAGCTATTCCACCTCCTACAATTACTTTATCTGCTACTTTAGCAAGAGACGTTAATATATCAAATTTTGTAGATACTTTCGAACCTCCTAAGACTGCAATCATAGGTCTTTGGGGATTGTTTATAGCTTTACTTAAAGAGTTTAACTCGGCAACTAAAAGTGGTCCTGCACAAGCAACCGGAGCAAATTTACTTACTCCATACGTTGAAGCATGACTACGATGACATGTAGCAAAGGCATCCATTACAAAAATATCGCATAACGCAGCATATTTTTTAGCTAGTTTTTCATCGTTTTTTTTTTCTCCTTTATTAAATCTAACATTTTCTAGTATAACTACTTCATTTTTTGTAAGACTTATTCCTTCAAGATAATTTCTTTCAAAACGAATAGAATTAATGTACTTTTTCAATACCTTTGTTACAGGTAAAAGAGAAAAATCTGCATTATATTCACCTTCTATAGGTCTTCCAAAATGAGAAATAATCATAATAAATGCACCTTTTTTTCTAGCTAAATCAATTGTAGGTAAAATTGCACGAATACGCGCTTCAGATATTACAAGCCCATTTTTCATTGGAACATTTAAATCTACTCTAATAAGAACTCTTTTATCTGTTAGGTCTAAATCAGTCATCTTAATTATCGACATAATGTATCTATCCTCTAATACATTTGTATTTTATGGAAAATTAGCACTTATAAAAAATTTGTTTATGATTCCAGTGATAGATTATTTTTATCAAAAGATATTTACTCTTATGAAACTGACATAATTAACACGTTAATAACGTGGATCTTATTCAAGAAGAAGACTACGAAATTAATCAAACCATTCGAAATATTAATAATAACTTATAATAAAAACTCTCCAACCACACGGATTTTTTCTATATTAAAATTTTTTTAATTTCACTAATAATATTTTCAACATTAAAACCAAACTGATGAAAAAGTTCTTTCGCTGTACCAGATTTTCCAAAACTATGCATACCTATGATAGTTCCATTACTACCAACATATTTATGCCAAAAATCAGCAATTCCAGCTTCAATTGCAATACGTGCCTTTATTTTGGTAGGTAATACACTTTCACGATATTCCAGATCCTGTTGATCAAATACATCTGTACAAGGCATTGAAACTACACGCACTAGATATCCTTCAGAAGTTAATTGTTCATAAGCCATAGTAGCCAATTCTACTTCTGAACCGGTTGCAATAATAATAACTTGCGGTTCTTTAATGGAACTTTTTAAGATATATGCGCCACGCGCAATATTATTTAATTGCTCGTCAGAGCGATCTTCTTGTTTTAGAACTTGACGAGATAATATCAAAGCTGTAGGACCATGATTACGATCAATTGCATGTTTCCATGCTATTGTAGTTTCTACTGAATCACAAGGACGCCATGTACTCAGATTGGGTGTTAAACGTAAAATAGCTAATTGTTCTACAGGCTGATGAGTAGGTCCATCTTCACCTACTCCAATAGAGTCATGAGTATAAATAAAAATTTGATGGATTTTCATTAATGCTGCCATTCGTATAGCATTACGAGCATATTCTGAAAATATTAAAAATGTAGCGGTATAAGGTAAAAATTTTCCATATAAAGCTATTCCATTAGCAATAGCAGTCATACCAAATTCTCGTACTCCATAATGGATATAATTTCCTTTAGGATTATTGTAAATACATTTATAACCTGACCAACTGGTAAAATTACTAGGTGTTAAGTCTGCTGACCCTCCAAAAAGTTCAGGTAATCTCTTCCCAAAAAATTCTAAGGAATTTTGTGATGCTTTACGAGTAGCTATGTTTGAAGGATGTTTTTGCAAATATTTTATCAATAATTTTACTTCCATATCAAGATTACTCGGTAATATTTTATATTGTCTACGTATCAATTCATTGGCTAATTTAGGAAAGGCACGTTTATATTCTATAAATTTATTATTCCAATTGTATTCTTTTTGTTTTCCTAATTCTCTTGCATCCCATTGTAAGTAAATTTCTTTAGGAATTACAAATGGTAAATAATTCCAACCTAAGTTTTTACGGGTTGCTCTTATTTCCTCTTCTCCTAGTGGAGTCCCATGGATTTCAGATGTATCTGACTTATTTGGAGAACCAAAACCAATAATAGTTTTACATATCAAAAGAGATGGTTTAAATAGATGTTGTTTGGCTTCTTTTATAGCTCTATTAATAGATTCAGCATTGTGACCATCTATATCTTGGATAACATGCCAGCCGTAAGATTCAAAACGTTTTGCTGTATCATCAGTTAACCATTTATCTGTCTTTCCATCAATGGAAATATTATTTTTATCATAAAATGTAATTAATTTGCCTAATTTTAAAGTACCTGCCAGTGAACATACCTCGTGTGATATGCCTTCCATGATACAACCATCTCCTATAAAAACATAAGTATAATGATCAATTATAATATGTTGAGATTGGTTAAATTGTGATGATAAAGTACGTTCTGCTATAGCCATTCCTACTGCATTAGCTAGTCCTTGACCAAGAGGACCAGTAGTAGTTTCTACACCAGGTGTATGAGTAACTTCAGGATGACCGGGTGTTTTTGAGTTTAATTGTCGGAAATTCTTGAGGTCATTTATGGATACATCATATCCCGTTAGATGTAAAAGGCTATAAAGTAATAATGATCCATGACCATTGGATAATATAAAACGATCCCGATTGATCCATCCTGGATTACTAGGATTGTGATTTAGATGATCACGCCATAACACTTCAGCAATATCTGCCATTCCCATTGGCATTCCTGGATGACCTGACTGTGCTCTTTGTATAGCATCTATAGTTAATATACGAATAACATTCGCTAGATCTTTACGTGAAAAAAAATTTTTTTCCATTAAATTTTTATAAAATTATTAATAATCAAACGTTATTATATACTAAGTATATAGTCTAGGCATTACATTTAATTTATACTTTTTATATGTCCTTTAAATTCACTAAAAGATTTTCAATTATTAATAATTCTTATATCAGATTTTTTTATCAAATCATTGTTATCGGATCTATATTCTTGTAAGAATTATTATTCTTGATTTTTACAACTTGTATCAAATAATTATTCTGATAATTACTTACAATAAATATATTAATTGTAACCAACAACTACGTTGATTATTTCAACGTATTCAATTTAAATAATCAATCTCAAATCTTAGTTAGATTAAGAATAACAAAATTTTTGATTAATTGATTTTTATTAAATTAATTCGATTATAGTTGTAATAAACAACTTTCTAAAATTAGAACAGCAGCAAGTGAATCTATGTTGCTTTTCTTTAACCCTCGATAACCACGATGAATGAATAATTGATTTTTAGCTTCAACTGTAGTCAAACGTTCATCATATAAATCAACTGGAATAGTAAATAAATTATAGAGATTTTTTGCAAAAAATCGTGTTTGTATAGTTAATAATTGTTCTGAACCATCCATATTAATGGGTAATCCAATAATAATTTTATTGGGACACCATTCTGAGATGATTTTTTTTATTTTCATCCAATCAGGTATACCTTTATTTACTTTAATTGAGGGTAATAAGGGACTAGCTGTTTTAGTTAAGGTTTGACCGACTGCAACACCAATATATCGAGTTCCAAAATCCAAACCTAATAATATTTTTGACATAAATATAGATTTTTTTCAATTAATTTAGATGTTTTTCTATCATATTCATTAATATCGAAGTAATACCAATGGGTTTTTCTTTTTCAATTTCTTGTACGCAAGTTGGACTTGTAATATTTATTTCAGTTAATTTATCACCGATAATATCTAAACCTACAAATAATAATCCTCTCTCTTGAAGAAAAGGACTGATTAGTTGAGCAATTTCCCTATCTTTGACAGACAAAGATTGAACTTTTGCATGACCGCCAACTGCTAAATTACCACGTGTCTCTCCTAATCTTGGTATTCTTGCCAAACAGTAAGGAATAATTTCTCCATCTATTACGAATACACGTTTATCTCCTTCATTAATCTCGGGAATAAAAACTTGTGCCATACAAAAACGTTTTCCATAATTTGTAAGAGTTTCAATGATGACAAAAATATTTGGATCATGTTTTTTAATTCTAAAAATTGAAGAGCCACCCATATTATCCAATGGTTTCAAGATAATATCACCATGTTTATGCAAAAAATTATATATTTGTTGTATATTTTTAGTGATTAAAGAATCCGGAATGATTTTAGGAAAGTAAGTAATGAACATTTTTTCATTGTAATCACGTAAACTTTTTGGTTTATTTATGATAAGAGTACCTTTTTTTTCAGCACGTTCTAAAATATAGGTAGAATATATAAAGTCTATATTAAGAGGAGGATCTTTTCTCATTAAAATCACATTTAATTCATCTAGTTTAATAACTAGTTCATTTCCTAATAAATACCAAGGATTTTTTTCTTTTTCAATACGTAAGGTTTTAGTACGTGCGTATGCTACTTCATTAGACAAATATAAATCTTTTATTTCCATGTAGAATATTTCATAATTACGTTTTTGAGCTTCTAATATAATAGCTAGACTAGTGTCTTTATTAATATCTAATGTTTCAACGGGATCCATTATTATACCTAATTTCATCATATTATTTCCTGAACGAAAATTACCTCAATATCCATCCTAAATTATTTTTTATGATCTCTTATATTTTTTATCAATACAATTTTTTTTACATGCAGCTCTAACGATATTTTTAATATAATTTTTACTTTACTTAGTAAGTTTACTACACAACGTTCATAAAATATAAAATAAATCATTACACTAATTATGCGGTTTTTTTTTGGATAACAACCTTTCGTTCACTACAGTCAATGACTGGTTATCAGTGTTGTAAATAAATAGATGATTCACAATTGATTTTATATAAGGAACGTGTACTTTTTCTAGATATTAGTGGCTTCTCTTAATATACTAACTTTATCTATTTTCTCCCAAGGGAAGTGAGATCTTCCAAAATGTCCATAAGTAGCTGTTTCTTGATATATAGGATGTAGTAAATCCAACATACGAATTATTCCATAAGGACGAAGATCAAAAAACTGTCGGATTAATGATGTTAATTGCTTATGAGTGGTTTTGCCAGTTCCAAAAGTTTCAACCATAATAGATGTTGGTTCTGCAATTCCTATTGCATATGATAGTTGAATTTCACATCGATCAGCTAGTCCAGCAGCAACAATATTTTTTGCAACATAACGAGCTGCGTAAGAGGCAGATCTATCAACCTTAGAAGGATCCTTTCCTGAAAAAGCACCACCTCCATGACGTGCCATTCCTCCATAAGTATCTACAATAATTTTTCGCCCAGTTAAACCACAGTCACCCATAGGTCCACCAATGACAAATCTACCAGTAGGATTAATAAAATATTTAGTATATTTATTTAACCACTTTGAAGGTAATACTGGTTTAATAATTTCTTCCATAACAGCTTCTCGTAGTTGATTAGCTGTAATTTCTTCACTATGTTGCGTTGATAATACAATAGTATCTAATCCAATAATTTTTCCACAATTATACCTAAATGTAACTTGAGTTTTAGCATCCGGTCTTAACCATGGAAGTATAGATTTTTTACGTACTTCAGATTGACGTTTCATTAACCTATGTGCATACATTAATGGAGCTGGCATAAATACTTCAGTCTCATTAGTTGCATATCCAAACATTAATCCTTGATCACCAGCTCCTTGTTCTAATAAAATAGGTCGATCAATTCCGGTTTGAATATCTGTAGATTGTTTACCAAGAGTATTGAGAACTGCACATGAATTTGCATCAAAACCCATATTGGAATGTATATATCCAATATTTTTAATTGTGTTACGTACTATATTTTCTATATCAATCCATGCAGTAGTGCTAATTTCTCCACCAACTAAAACCATACCTGTTTTAATGAAAGTTTCACATGCAACACGTGCATTTAAATCTTTCTCTAATAGAGAATCTAATATAGCATCAGATATCTGATCGGCAATTTTATCCGGATGTCCTTCTGAAACTGATTCAGAAGTAAAAAGATATTCAGTCATTTTTTTTATTTATCCTTAATTCAAAGATTATTTTGAAGATTAGGTTAGTAGTACTACTTATTAAAAAATTTTTATTTACCCCTTGATGATATGAAAAAAAACCCCACTTAAAGCTAATCTTATCTGAATTAATGAACTAATACAATTAAACCGGATGGGTACTTTTTTGCAGAAGGAATTTACATGTAAAGAAGAATTTACTATAAAAATGCTAACCAAATTCAAGAATAATATTATGGAGACGTTTCGATGGGTAAAATTATTGGTATTGATTTAGGCACTACCAACTCTTGTGTTGCTGTTATGGATGGTGATAAACCTAAAGTATTAGAAAATGCTGAAGGTGATCGAACTACTCCTTCAATTATTGCTTTTACACAGGATGAAGAAACTTTAGTAGGACAACCAGCTAAGCGCCAAGCGGTGACCAATCCACAGAATACTCTTTTTGCCATCAAACGCCTAATTGGCCGTCGGTTTAAAGATGAGGAAGTTCAACGTGACGTAAATCTTATGCCTTATAAGATCATAGCTGCTGAAAATGGGGATGCTTGGCTAGAAGTAAAAGGAAAAAAAATGGCACCACCACAAATATCAGCTGAAGTTTTAAAAAAGATGAAGAAAACCGCTGAAGATTATCTAGGAGAACCAGTAAATGAAGCTGTTATCACAGTCCCAGCATACTTTAATGATGCTCAACGTCAAGCTACTAAAGATGCCGGTCGCATTGCAGGTTTAGATGTTAAACGCATAATTAATGAACCAACGGCAGCTGCATTAGCATATGGTCTTGATAAAACTCAAGGAAATCGTATTATAGCTGTCTATGATTTAGGTGGGGGTACTTTTGATATTTCTATTATTGAAATAGATGAAGTGGATGGAGAAAAAACCTTTGAGGTTTTAGCTACTAATGGTGATACTCATTTAGGTGGAGAAGATTTTGATAATCGTCTAATTAATTATTTAGTAACTGAGTTTAAAAAAGAGCAAGGCATGGATTTACGTAATGATCCTTTAGCTATGCAACGATTAAAAGAAGCCGCAGAAAAAGCTAAAATCGAACTATCATCGGCACAACAAACGGATGTAAATTTGCCTTATATAACAGCAGATGCAAGTGGTCCTAAACATTTAAATATTAAAGTAACTCGTGCCAAACTAGAGTCACTAGTAGAAGATTTAGTTAATCGTTCTATTGAACCGTTAAAAATTGCACTACAAGATGCTGGATTATCAAGATCTAATATAAATGATGTAATCCTGGTAGGTGGACAAACTCGCATGCCAATGGTTCAAGCCAAAGTAGCATCTTTCTTTGGTAAAGAACCCCGTAAGGATGTTAATCCAGATGAAGCAGTTGCTGTTGGAGCAGCAGTTCAAGGAGGAGTTTTAGCGGGAGATGTAAAAGATGTATTATTGCTAGATGTAACGCCCTTATCCTTAGGTATTGAAACAATGGGAGGAGTTATGACGGCACTCATTAAAAAAAATACCACTATCCCTACAAAGCATAGTCAAGTTTTTTCAACCGCAGAGGATAATCAATCTGCAGTAACCATTCATGTTTTACAAGGAGAACGTAAACGCGCTGCTGATAATAAATCATTAGGTCAATTTAATTTAGATGGTATAGATCCTGCACCTCGTGGTATACCTCAAATTGAGGTAACTTTTGATATTGATGCGGATGGAATTTTACACGTATCGGCAAAAGATAAAAAAAGTGGTAAAGAACAAAAAATTACTATTAAAGCTTCATCAGGATTAAGTGAAGACGAAATCAAAAAAATGGTACATGATGCCGAACTAAATGCCGAATCTGATCGTAAATTTGAAGAACTAGTTCAATTACGTAATCAAGCCGATCATTTATTACATAGTACACGTAAACAACTCAATGAAGTTAAAAATAAATTATCTGTTGAAGATAAAAATAATATTGAAAGAGCAATGGAAAAATTAAATCAAGCGTTAAAAACCGAAGATAAAAATGATATTAATGCTAAAATACAAGATTTAATACAAGTATCAGAAAAAATTTTGGAAGTGTATAAATCACAAATAAACCAAGAAAGCAGTGAAAATGCTACCGTTCAGCAGAACAACCAAAAAGAAACCGATGTAGTAGATGCTGAATATGAAGAGGTGAAAGACGATAAGAAGAAATAATATCTCATTGCTACTTTAAAAAAGTGAGTGTAAAGCAAAATGGAGTGGGTCGATTGAAATGGTGAATATTGATTATTATGAGATTCTAGGAGTTTCTAAATCCGCTGATGAACGCGAGATAAAAAAAGCATATAAACGTTTAGCTATGAAATATCATCCAGATCGTAATCCTGGTAATAAACAAGCTGAGTCTAAATTTAAAGAAATTAAGAAAGCTTATGAAATTTTAACCGATCCACAGAAGAAAGCAGCTTATGACCAGTATGGTCATACTGCTTTTGAACAAGCAGGCAACGACGAGGGATTTAGTACTTCTAATGCTGATTTTAGTGATATTTTTGGAGACGTTTTTGGTGATATTTTTGGAGGTAGTCGACGTAAAAACCAACCGGCTCATGGATCAGATTTAAGTTATAATTTATTATTATCGTTAGAAGAAGCGGTACGTGGAGTTACTAAAGAAATTAGGATTCGTACACTTTCATTATGTAAATCTTGTCATGGTAGTGGTGCTACCTTTGGAAAATCACCAGTTAAATGTCAAACTTGTCATGGTGTTGGTCATATACAATTACGTCAAGGCTTTTTTACTGTACAACAGACATGTCCATATTGTCATGGAAAAGGAAATATCATTCAAGATCCGTGTGTGATGTGCAGGGGTACAGGAAGAAGAGAACAAGATAAAAATCTCTCCGTTAAAATACCTGCTGGTATCAATCATGGTGATCGTATTAAACTTTCAGGAGAAGGAGAAGCTGGTGAGCATGGTGCTCCTTCAGGAAATTTGTATGTACAAATAGAAATCAAAAAACATCCAATCTTTGAAAGAGAAAATAACAATTTATATTGTGAAATTCCAATTAATTTTGTAGTAGCTGCGCTTGGTGGAGAAATTGAAGTACCTTCTTTAAGTGGTAAAATTAAGTTAAAAATTCCAGCAGAAACACAAACTGGCAAATTATTTCGCATGCGCGGTAAGGGAGTTAAATCAGTACGAAGTAATTATCCAGGAGATTTATTATGTAGAGTTATTGT
This sequence comes from Candidatus Dasytiphilus stammeri, assembly GCA_041942055.1. GTDB lineage: Bacteria > Pseudomonadota > Gammaproteobacteria > Enterobacterales > Enterobacteriaceae > Dasytiphilus > Dasytiphilus stammeri_E. The sequence goes on from CP145874.1 coordinate 222,907, forward strand.
AGAAACTCCAGTCAATCTTAATGAACATCAAAAAAATCTCTTACGTGAATTAGGAAATACCTTTAGTACATCTTTAGGAAAAGATAATAGTCCAAAATCCAAGAGTTTTTTTGATGGTGTAAAAAAATTCTTTGATGATTTGACTAAATAAAAATTGAATTTAATTCATATTTTTAAGTTGTTTGATTAAATTAGATTTGTGTCTAGCAGCTTTATTTTTATGTATTAATCCTTTTTTAGATTGACGATCTAAAGCAGATTGCATAATAGAGAAGGCTATTGAAGCAGCTTTCTTATCACCACTTCTAACAGTTGTATAGACTTTCTTAATAAAAGTACGCAACATGGAACGTTTACTATTATTAATTTTTCTACGTAGTTCAGAACTTTGTATACGTTTCTGAGCTGATTTAATTTTAGCCAACTTATCCTCCTTCCTAATTTAATTATTATAGAGAGAGCTTTTGCTCTATCATTTTAATGTTTGATATAATAGCAAAAAAACACATATTTGAGTTAGTAATTTTTAATTAAAAAAATTTAAATAAATATAATTAAAGAGAATTTTTTCTCTTTATAAATCACCAATATCTGATGAGATAGAAAAATAATGAATGACTATAAATCCACTTTATATCTACCAGAAACTGATTTTCCAATGCGTGGTGATTTAGCTAATAAAGAACCTCAAAGACTACAACGTTGGTATAATGATCAATTGTATTGTTTAATTAGAAAAGCCAAAAAAGGTAAAGAAATATTCTTTCTTCATGATGGTCCTCCATACGCTAATGGCGCTTTACATATTGGTCATGCAGTTAATAAAATTATTAAAGATATTATTATTAAATCTAAAACTCTTGAAGGATTTGATTGTCCATATATTCCAGGATGGGATTGTCATGGATTACCTATTGAATTAAATGTAGAAAAATCAATAGGAAAACCCGGAAATAATGTGAGTATAGCGGAATTTCGAAAAGTATGTCGTAATTATGCTGCTAAACAAATATCTAATCAAAAACAAGATTTTATACGTATGGGTGTTATTGCAGATTGGGAAAATCCCTACTTAACTATGGATTTTAAGAATGAAGCGGAAATAATACGAATTTTAGGAAAAATTATTGCCAATGGATATTTGGTTAAAGGAACTAAACCAGTACCATGGTGTATGGATTGTGGTTCAGCACTATCTGATGCTGAAGTGATACATAACAATGTTATTTCTCAAGCTATTGATGTAGCTTTTTATTGTGTCGATATAGAAAACATACTAACTAAATTTGGAATTCCAAACTTAAATCTTAACAATAATAAGATCGCACTAATAGTTTGGACTACTACTCCATGGACATTACCAGCAAATCAAGCGATTTCAGTTGATGCACAAGCTTCTTATCAACTGATCAAAATTACCAATACCGAAGAGAGATTAATAATTATAGCAAAATCTTTAAGTAATAAAGTTATGGATCGTTTTAAGATAACTCATTGGGATGTGTTAGGAGAAACCTTAGGTTCTGAACTAGAGTTCATACGTTTATATCATCCATTTTTTAACCTTACAGTTCCAGTTTTATTAAGTAATCATGTTACATTAGATATGGGAACGGGGATTGTTCATATGGCACCTAGTCATGGAATTGATGATTATATGGTTTGTAAAAAGTATAATATTTCACCAATAAATTTGATTAAAGCAAATGGTTGTTATAGAACCAATACTCATCCTAAATTAGATGGAGTATCAATATTTAAAGCTAATGAAATTATAATTAACATATTAAAAAACAAGGGCATTTTTTTACATATTCAAAATATACAACATAGTTATCCTCATTGTTGGAGACATAAAAGCCCTATTATTTTTAGAGCTACTGAACAATGGTTTATTAATATGGAACATAAACGATTACGTGAAAAATCACTTGATAATCTGAATAAAATCCAATGGATTCCATCATGGGGAAAAGCACGTCTTAAAGCAATGATAGCCAACCGACCAGATTGGTGCATATCTCGTCAACGAACATGGGGAGTACCAATTCCTCTGTTTATACATAAAGAAAATGGAAATTTACATCCCAATACATTAGCTATAATAGAAAAAGTAGCTGTTCTTGTAGAACAAAGAGGAATTCAAGCCTGGTGGGATTTATTACCAACAGATATTTTACCTAAATACGAAGTTGAAAAATATAAAAAAAATTTAGACACTTTGGATGTTTGGTTTGATTCAGGATCCACTCATATCCTAATCAATCAAAGACCCGAATTAAATTTTAAAATTTCTGATCTATATTTAGAAGGCTCTGATCAATATCGAGGATGGTTCATGTCATCTTTAATGATTGCAATGACAATAAACAATGATATTCCTTGTAAACAAATTATTACACATGGTTTTACTGTAGATAGTAATAGAAAAAAAATGTCTAAATCGGTGGGCAATATAATAAGTCCTCAGATTATGATAAAAAAATGGGGTGCTGATATTATGCGTTTATGGGTTGCTTCTACTGATTATTCAAAAGACATTACTGTATCTGAAGAAATTATCAATCGTTCTACAGATAACTATCGTCGGATTCGTAATACAGTTCGTTTTTTACTTGCTAATCTGAAAGATTTTCAACCTAAAAATGAAATAATTCCTTATCAAGACATGATCAGATTAGATCGTTGGATTTTACAAATAGCGAAATCAACACAGCAGCATATTATTAATGCTTATAAACAATATGAGTTTCATTCAGTTGTTCATAATATGATGCAGTTCTGTTCTATAGAATTAGGTTCTTTTTATCTAGATATAGTTAAAGATCGTCTCTATACAACCAAAAAAAATAGTTTAGCACGTAGAAGTTGTCAGACGGCTATTTTTTATATAGCTGAAGCTATGGTAAGATGGTTAGCTCCCATTTTATCTTTTACTGCAGATGAAATATGGAATTATCTTCCTGGAAATCGTTCTAAGTATGTTTTCACCGAAGAATGGTTTGATTTGGTAATGGATTTAGATAAAAATTCTTTAATAAATAAGGATTTTTGGGACGAATTAGTAACTGTACGTTATGACATAAATAAAGCTCTAGAAAAAACTCGTAGAGAAAAAAAAATAAGAGAATCATTATCAGTAGGAATTGTAATTTATACTACTGGTTCAATAGCTGAAAAATTAAAAACCTTAGGTTCTGAATTAAAATTTTTTTTGTTAACTTCTAGCGCTGAAGTAAGGGATTATAAATTAGCACCTATCAGTTCTATTCATAGTCAATCTATATCCCAATTCAAGTTAGTTTTATATAAAGCGTCAGGAACCAAATGTTTACGCTGTTGGAACTATACTACTGATATTGGTCAAAATAAACAATTTCCCGAACTTTGTGGTCGTTGTGTAACTAATATAATCGGAAAAGGTGAAATACGTCATTTTGTATGAAGTTAAATTATAATTTCTCTTGGCGAGGGTTAATAATTATTGTAGGAATGTTAGATTTTATTAGCAAACAATGGATAATTAGATCGTTTAATTTAAGACAAGTAGTTTCATTAACTCCTTTTTTAAATATTGTTTATACTCAAAATTATGGTGTTGCCTTGAATTTTTTTACAAGTAAACACGGATGGAATTTTTGGTTATTGATTATTATTCAGATCATTTTGATATCAAGCTGCATTTTTATTTATATGCAAAACAGTCAAAATTCTGCATGGGCACTTATTATTGGTGGTTCATTAGGGAATTGTTTAGATCGAATATTACATGGTTTTGTGATAGATTTTATAGATTTCAGTCTCAATCACTGGCATTTACCCACCTTTAATTTTGCAGATATTGCAATTTGTCTTGGTATCATAATAATTTTAATAAAAAACTCTTATTAATTAATAAATATAGATGAAAATATCTCCATAAATTATTTAATGAATGCAAATAATAGATAGGAAAAATAAAATGCGGATTTTATTAGCTAATCCCCGGGGTTTTTGCGCTGGTGTAGTTCGTGCTATTAACATAGTTAAAAATGCTATAAAAAAATGGGGTAGTCCAGTATATGTATACCATCAAGTAGTACATAACAGTTATGTAGTGAAAGAATTACATGAATATGGAGTAATATTTGTAGAAAAATTATCGGATGTTCCTCAGGGAGCAGTTCTTATATTTTCAGCTCATGGAGTATCTCAAACCTTACGTATCCAAGCAAAAAAACGAGGACTATTTATATTAGATGCAACTTGTCCCTTAGTAACTAAGGTACATATGGAAGTAGCACGTGCTAGTAGAAGAGGAATTGAATCTATTCTTATTGGTCATGCTGGTCACCCTGAAGTTGAAGGTACATTAGGTCAATATAATAATATTACTGGTGGTATATATTTGATTGAATCTTCAGAAGATGTATATAAATTACACATTAAGAACGAAAATAATTTATATTTTATGACCCAAACTACTTTATCAGTAGGTGAAACTGCTAATATCATACAAACTTTAAAACATCGATTTCCAAAAATTGTTGGTCCTAAAAAAACTGATATTTGTTATGCTACTACTAATAGGCAAAATGCAGCCCATGAACTAGCCCAACAATCCGATCTAGTATTAGTAGTTGGTTCCCGTAATTCTTCTAATTCTAATCGTTTAGTAGAAGTAGTCCTAGAAATGGGTAAAAAAGCATATTTAATTGACTCTTTTAAAGATATAAATAATAAATGGATACAAAATACTAATTGCATTGGAATTACCGCTGGCGCATCAGCACCAGAGTTTTTAGTAACAGAAGTGATCGAATATTTGAAAAATAATTTTAATATCTCTAATATTAGAGAATTAGAGGGTTTTCAGGAAAATACAGAATTTAAATTACCGCAAGAATTACAATAAAATTATGTAAATAAATAGTTAAACTAACTTAGTTAGATATAATGAATTTCAGTTAATTTTTTCAGGTTTATGATAATAAGGAAAAATGTTGTTGATTTAAGATTCAATATTGAACCTATTTAAAATAGAATAAAGTGACAATTTTTATAAAATAGAAAAAAATATATTTTTAGTGCTTGTTTATTTTTGCAGGGTATTTCATAAATATGAACTTCTTTGAAAAATCAATGAAACCAGCCATGTTCGTTTTAGAAGACGGAACCCAATTTCATGGAATCTCTGTAGGTGCAGATGGCATAACCGTTGGAGAAGTAGTTTTCAATACGTCAATGACGGGTTATCAAGAAATCTTAACAGATCCTTCCTATTATAAACAAATTGTTTCTTTAACTTATCCTCATATTGGGAATGTAGGTACCAATGCATTTGATGAAGAATCTTCTAGAATATATGTTAACGGGTTAATTGTTCGTGAATTATCAATAATTGCTAGTAACTACCGTAATGAAGAAACTTTATCACATTATTTAAAAAGATATGGAATTGTTGCCATTGCAGACATTGATACTCGCAAATTAACTCGATTAATAAGAAGTACAGGATTTCAAAATGGGTGTATTATTACAGGACCTAATCCCAATCTATATCAAGCTGTGCAAAAAGCTAAAAATCATAACATACAAGGGATAGATTTGGCAAAAGCTGTATCTACAGAAAGAATATATACTTGGAATGAAGGAACTGTAGTATTAAATCGCTATTTTTCAAAAAAAATCAGAAAACCAATTTCCTTCCATGTAGTAGTATATGATTATGGCATCAAACGCAATATATTACGATTATTAGTAGATAGAGGTTGCCAAGTGACAGTAGTACCCGCCTGTACACCAGTAAAAATTACTCTCTCATTAAAACCTGATGGAATATTTCTTTCTAATGGTCCCGGTAATCCAAATTACTGTGATTATGCTATCGAAGCTATCAGATTTTTTATAAAGATTAATATACCTATCTTCGGTATTTGCTTAGGTCATCAGTTATTAGCTTTAGCAAATGGTGCTAAAACTATTAAAATGAAATTTGGTCATCATGGGTGTAATCATCCAGTTAAAGATCTTGAAAATAATAAAATACTCATTACTACTCAAAATCATGGATTTACTGTAGACGAAAAGACTTTACCTACTAATTTACGTATAACACATAGATCTTTATTTGACGGAACAATTCAGGGATTAAAATTAACTGATAAACCAGTATTTAGCTTTCAAGGACATCCTGAAGCGAGTCCGGGACCACATGATGCAAGTAGTTTATTTGATAAATTTATTTACCTTTTAGTTACTCATCGTTTAAATTGGCGAAAATAATAGAAAATCAGGAGCAAACAAATGCCTAAACGTACCGATATTCATAGCATCCTGATTATTGGAGCAGGTCCTATCACTATAGGACAAGCATGTGAATTCGATTATTCAGGTGTTCAAGCTTGTAAAGCACTGCGCGAAGAATCTTATCGTGTTATTTTAATTAATTCTAATCCGGCAACTATTATGACGGATCCTTGTATAGCCGATGCTACATATATTGAACCTATTCATTGGAAAATAGTAACTAAAATTATAGAAAAAGAACGTCCAGATGCTTTACTACCTACTTTGGGAGGACAAACCGCTCTTAATTGCGCCCTGGATTTAGATCGTTATGGTGTATTAAAAAAATTTGGTTTAATTATGATCGGTGCAAGTATTGAAACTATTAAGACCGCTGAAGATCGTAAGCTTTTTAAAAAAGCCATGAAAGAGATTGGATTAGAAACTGCACGATCTTATATAGCTTATAATATAAGTGACGCATTACGTGCCGTTAAAACCCTTGGATTTCCCTGCATTATTCGTTCATCTTTTACAATGGGTGGTTCAGGATCGAATATTGCATATAATATGAAAGAATTTACAAAATATTGTAAATATGCTCTAGATTTATCTCCAATTAATGAAATTATAATTGATGAATCTTTGATGGGATGGAAAGAATATGAACTAGAAGTTATACGAGATGAAAAAAATAATTTTGTGGTTATTTGTACTCTGGAAAATATTGATCCGATAGGAATACATACAGGTGATTCTTATATTATGTCACCTACACAAACTTTAACTGATAAAGAATCTCAAATTCTACGTAATGATTCTTCATTAATTTTAATCAAAATGAAGATGAAAAACGGGGGTGCTAATGTTCAATTCGCAATACACCCTAAAAATGGTCGTATAATTGTTATAGAAATGAATCCACGTGTCTCTAGATCTTCTGCATTGGCTTCAAAAGCTACTGGATTCCCTATTGCTAAATTAGCTGCTAAGCTTGCTGTAGGCTATACTCTTGATGAATTTGATATAGGGGGAGTAATACCTGCATCATTTGAACCAACTTTAGATTATGTTGTAACTAAGATTCCAAGATTTGATTTCGAAAAATTTGTTGGATCCAATGATCGATTGAGTACACAAATGAAATCGGTTGGTGAAGTAATGTCTATAGGTAGAAATTTTCAGGAATCAATACAAAAAGCCTTACGTGGACTCGAAATAGGAGTTTATGGTTTCAATCCAAAAATTGATCTTAAAGAACCGAATGCTGTATTACGAATTCGTAAAGAATTGAAATCTCCTGGCGCTGACCGTTTTTTTTATATAGCTGATGCATTTCGTATGGGATTTTCCGTTACTGAGGTATTTAATTTAACTGGAATTGATTGTTGGTTTTTAGTTCAAATAGAAGAACTAGTTTTGATAGAAAAACAAATTTTAAAACAAGGATTAAATGGATTACAATCATCTGTTTTGCGTCATTTAAAAAAAAAAGGATTTTCAGATGTTCGAATAGCGGATTTAGTTGGTAGTTCGGAACAAAAAATCCGTAGATTACGTCAATACTATGATATTCATCCCGTTTATAAACGAGTTGATACTTGTTCAGCAGAGTTTCCTAGTAATAGTAATTATTTATACTCTACATATGAAGATGAATGTGAAGCAAATCCACAATCTAATCCTAACAAGATTATAATATTAGGAGGAGGTCCAAATCGTATTGGTCAAGGAATTGAATTTGATTATTGTTGTGTACATGCAGCAATGGCTTTACGTGAAAATGGATTTGAAATAATCATGATTAATTGTAATCCAGAAACTGTATCAACTGATTATGATATATCGGATCGACTATATTTTGAATCTATTACATTAGAAGATGTATTGCAAGTAGTAAGAATAGAGAAACCTAAAGGTATTATTGTTCAATATGGTGGTCAAACTCCTTTAAAACTAGCACGTGATTTATATTTAGAAGGAGTACCGATAATAGGCACAAGTCCTGATTCTATTGATCGTGCTGAAAATCGAGCACTTTTCCAACAAACGATAACTAAATTAGGATTAAAACAACCAGAAAATGTTACAGTTTATACACTTGAACAGGCTGTAATAAAATCTCAAGAGATTGGTTATCCATTAATAGTTCGCCCTTCTTATGTATTAGGTGGTAGAGCAATGGAAATCATCTATGAAGAAGTTGATTTAAAACATTATTTTAACAGTGCAATTAGTGTTTCTAGTAATGCTCCTGTATTACTAGAGAAATTTTTAGATAATGCCATAGAAGTTGATGTGGATGCAATTTGTGATGGGAAAGATGTTTTAATTGGAGGAATTATGGAACATATTGAAGAGGCAGGAGTTCATTCTGGAGATTCTGCGTGTTCATTACCACCTTATACACTTAATCATGTAATACAAAATCAAATACGTGATCAAGTAATAAAAATTGCACTGGAATTTTCTATTAAGGGATTAATTAATGTGCAATTTGCCATTAAAAATAAGATCATTTATTTAATAGAAGTGAATCCTCGGGCATCTCGTACAGTACCTTTTGTTTCGAAAGCAACCGGAATCCCATTAGCAAAAATTGCTTCATTAGTAATGATAGGAAAAAGTCTGTTAGAACAAGGATTTACAAAGGAAATTATTCCTCCCTATTTTTCAGTTAAAGAAGTTGTATTGCCTTTCAAAAAATTTTCAGGATCACATCCGGTATTAGGACCAGAAATGCATTCTACTGGAGAAGTGATGGGGATAGCTAAAACTTTTCCTGAAGCTTTTGCAAAAGCAATCTTAGGTATAGGTAATAGTAATTCAAATAATAATTATAATTATCTTAATACTAAAACAAATAAAGTAAAAACATTAGATGTAGCAAAACAATTACTACTTCAACCAGAATTTCAAGGTAAAATCAGATCGTTGGATAAGATCATTAATGATCCTACCTTAAATAATAATGTTATTGCTACTGTGTTAGCTTTACAAGAAGATCCTACAAAAAATGTCTTATCAATTCAAGAATGGCATGCCTTACTTAAAAATCATTACAATCAATTAAAATAGACCATACCTTATTAGGTATTTATTGATTTCAACTTATTGAAGTTCAATTTTGCATGCATGATAAGGATACCAACTAATTTTTTAGTAAATACCCATAAATCTCTAAGATTATTACACAATTTTTTAGTTATGCATTAGGAATTTTTCCTTTAAATAAAAAATTGATCATTTCTTGTTCAAGAAAATTACGATCGGAAGCTTTTAACAAATTTAATTTCATTTCATTTATTATGATAGTTTGTTTTTCTAACCAGTGTAACCATGCTTCTTTAGAAATGTGATTATAAATAATCTTACCTAAAAATCCAGGATAAAATTGTTTATCCTGGGCTTCAGCTTGACGTTGAAGATATTTACAAAATATTATTTTGCTGTTCATTTATTGTTTCCAAATTATTTTTCATATCTCTTTAGAGATAGTAGATTTTATACTAAAAAAATTGTATAACAACTTTGATAAGTTATATGGTTTTCTTATCTACATAAATAACCATTATTCAATTTTATATTAAGGAGGATAATATTACATGTGTAATAATCCATTATTAAAATCTTTTACATTTCCTCCATTCTCTATAATTAAATCTGAACATATAGTTCCTGCTATACAAACCTATATAGATCAGTATAAAACAGTTATAGAGAAAATTATTAATAATAATCAAACACCTTATAATTGGAAAAATTTCTGTCAACCTTTAGAAGAATTATCATCGAATTTCAATGGTATTTTATCTATTATACGTCATTTAAACGCAGTTAAAAATGATCTAAATTTTAGAAAAAATTATGAAAAATCTCTTTCTCTTGTAGTAAAATTTAATACATGGATAGGACAGCATAAAAAATTATATGATGGATGGAATAAAATTAAACAGTCTCATAATTATGCTATTTTAAATAAAGCACAACAAAAAACTATCGATAATACCTTACGGGATTATGTACTATCGGGGATAAAATTATCAAAAAGTAAGAAATGTCGTTATCGTGAAATAGTAGTACGTCTATCAGAGCTAAGTTGTAAGTATAGTAATAATATTTTAGATGCTACTAAAGATTGGAATCAACTTATTACTAATCAAAATGAACTTTCAGGAATTCCAAAAAAAATTTTAGATTCCACATTTAAAAAAGCCGAAAAAAAAAATTTGCAGGGATGGTTACTGACTATAGATACTCCTACTTATAGTTCAATAATTACTTATTGTGATAATCCATTCATTCGTCAGCAAATATATTATGCGTATAATACACGAGCTTCTGATGTTGAACATAATTTAAGTAAATGGGATAATAGTGAAGTTATTGAAGAAGAACTAAATCTTAGATATGAATTAGCACAATTGTTAGGTTTTCATTCATATGCTGATTTATCTTTAGCTAGTAAAATGGCAGACAATCCTGAACAAGTAATATTATTTTTAAATCAATTAGTAAATAAAGTTAGACCGCAAGCTGAAAAAGAACTAATGCAGTTAAAACAATTTGTCAAGAATCACTATAATATTTCCGAATTACATGCATGGGATATGGCTTATTATAGTGAAAAACAGAAAAAGTATCTGTATGATATTCAAGATGAAGATCTTCGTTCTTATTTTCCAATAAAATCCGTCTTAAAAGGCATGTTTTCTATAGTAAATAAGATTTATGGAATTAAAATTCAAAAACGCCACGATATAGATGTTTGGCATCCAGATGTTATGGTTTTTGATGTATTGAATGAAAATAATCAGTTATACGGTAGTATATATTTTGATTTATATAATCGTGATAATAAAATTAGTGGAGCATGGATGGATGTATGCACATATAAGATACGTCAATCAAATAATATCTTAAAAAATCCGATAGCTTTTTTAACCACTAATTTTAGACCGGCCGCAAATGATAAAAATTATGTTCTTTTATCTCATAGTGAAGTTATTACATTATTTCATGAGTTTGGTCATGCTTTACATCATATATTAACAACAATAGAAGTATTTGGAGTTTCTGGTATTAATGGAGTACCATGGGATGCAGTTGAGTTTCCAAGTCAATTTATGGAGAATTGGTGTTGGGAAAATGAATCATTATTATTAATTTGTAGACATTATAAAACTGGTAAAACTATTTCTCAAAAAATATTAGATAAATTGTTATCAATAAAAAATTACCAAATTGCATTGTTTATTCTTCGTCAATTAGAATTAAGTTTATTTGATTTATATTTACATACCGAATTCTCTCCAAAAGGAAATGCAAAAAAACAAATCTTAAAAATTCGTGAAAAAATACAACAAATTTCTGTAATACCAATACCTGAATGGAATCGTTTTTCACATTCATTTAGTCATATTTTTGCAAATGGATATGCTGCTGGATATTATAGTTATTTATGGGCTAACGTATTAGCTGCAGATGCATATTCTATGTTCTTAGAACAAGGAATTTTAAATTATGAATTAGGAAAATCTTTTTTAGAAAATATTCTATCACAGGGGGGGTCTGAAGATCCTTTAATATTGTTTAAACGTTTTAGAGGACGCGAACCTCTAATTGATGTAATGTTGAAATCTTATGGTATTCAGTAAAAATTAGACTGAGATAATTATCATTTTTTCATCATATTAATAGTCTCTTATTATTTAGAGAATCTAATAAATAAAATGGAAAGTTTTAGTAAAAATCCCGAAATACAACAATTAATTATTCATTCACATCGAATATTAAATACACTGGGAATACGTTGTCCTGAAACGATAATGATACTTCGTAAGAATATTCGCAATATGCAAGTAAATGAAAAATTATTACTTATTACTGATGACACTACAGCTCTTAGAGATATTCCGATTTTCTGTGATTTTATGAATCATAGTTTAATTCATCAATATATTAAAGATATACCATATTATTTTTTTATTCAAAAAGGAAATTGACAATTTCAATAATTTCTTGAAAAAAAAGATTTTTTATTAAATATGAAAAAAAAATCAATTATACTAGTAGTATCTAAAAGAAGATTTTATTATAAAAACTTAGTCTTAGTATTATAATAATGTAATTATATAGGAGAATACCAATATGAAAGTTGATCCAATACTGTATCTATATAATATTCAATTTATGAATAATGGTAAAAATTATCAATTATATGTCCGAGAAATTTCTAATAGTAATTTCTTTGGTTTTCTAGAAATTGGTGATTTTGTTTTTACTACACCATCAACTCTTTTAGTAGATCCAGGAGTAGAAAAGTTAAAAAATGAATTCTCCAATGTAATACGAAGTTATATTCCAGTACAAACTATTAGTAGAATAGATGTTTTAAAAGATAATACTCAATCTTCTGGAAAAGATAATGTAATTTTTTTCCCTTTTTGTCCTCCTAAAAAACCGAAATAAAGATCTAATCTTTAATATTATTAAGAATGGCGTTTATATAAACAGTAATATGCTTTACCAGCCATTCCGCCTCTATAAAAATGCCAGTTATAAGGAGTTTTAATATTGTAATTTTTTACATGTGTCTCTATATAAATCCATGATTCTTCCATTAGCCAACTATTTTCTTCTAGTAATGTAATCGTAGAATTAATTAATTGACTCTTAAATGGAGGATCTATAAATATTAGATTAAATTTTTTTTGATATGTTGATAACCATTTTAATGTGTTACTATGAATAACATGCCCATTTTTAATTCCTAATATTAGAAGATTTTTTTGTATTTGAGTGACAATACTCTTATTTAACTCTAATAAAGTTGCGGTAACAGCGTGACGTGATAATGCCTCTATAGATAAAGCTCCAGTACCAGCGTAACAATCCAGACAATGAGCAGTTTTTATATTAAATCCAAATGTTAACCAGTTAAAAAGAGTTTCGCGGATTCTATTGGAAGTAGGACGTAGGGGAGAGAATCTTGTACTAAAGATTATTTTACGGTTACGTAAATTACCGCCAATAATTCTAATTTTTCGTAGGTTTTTGATCATTTGGTATTTTTTTTAGTAAACTAAAATAATTCGGATTATACTCATAATAATATTAATATATATTTTTAATTATGGTAGTAAGTATGCTGATAAAAAATCGTTTTTTTAATCGGGGGGGGATTTATAATGATACCCAAAACCAACCAGCCAAAAATGAAGAACCAAGACAAGCAGATAAATGGATAGAAGAAAATAAATTCACTAATAATGAATACAGGCCAAACGGAAAGGTTTCTATTAATTCTAAGAATAAATCTTTCATTGATTCAGAAAGTTTGTTTTTAAGACTTAAACATCGGTTAAAAAAAACTAGTCAACAGATAGGAAAAGATTTAATCAATTTTCTCAAAGGTAATAAAATTGATGAAGATTTATTATCTAAAATAGAAGATCATTTGTTAATGGCAGATGTTGGAATTAATACAGTTAATGAACTTATAAAAAATATAACCAATCATACTTACAGTAAATCATCAAATGATATTGAAATTATTCATCGTATCCTAAAAAGCAAGATGATTCAAATCTTAAAAAAAGTGGAACAACCTTTAACTTTAGAACTGGAAAATCACAAACCATTTATTATATTAATAATAGGAGTAAATGGTACGGGTAAAACTACTACTATAGCTAAGATAGCGCACTTATTACAATATCAAAGTAATAAATCGGTTATGTTAGCTGCTGCTGATACTTTTCGAGTAGGTGCTATTGAACAACTTAAACTATGGGGAAAAATTAACCAGATTCCAGTTATCTCTAAACATATCAGAGCTGACTCAGCATCAGTTATTTTTGAAGCAATTCAATCTGCTAAAGCAAAAAATATAGATGTTTTAATTGCTGATACAGCCGGAAGATTACCAAATAATTATCTTCTTATGGAAGAGTTGAAAAAAATTATTCGTATAATAAAAAAAATCGATGAAAGTGCTCCTCATGAAGTAATGTTAGTTATTGACGCTAACACCGGACAAAATTCTATTAATCAATTAAGATTATTTCATGAAGCTACGCATGTTACTGGTCTAACTTTGACTAAATTAGATGGAACAGCTAAAGGTGGAATCATTCTAAATTTGGCAAGTACATTTGAAATTCCAATTCGATATATTGGAATTGGTGAAGGTATTGAAGATTTACAAGGGTTTAGCAGTAATAATTTTATAAAAGCTCTCTTTTCAGAATGAGCTGAATCTGTAAATGGAAAATTAGACAACCTTGAAATCTGCATATCCACCCACTTGCTTATTATAAAAATATACTAATGAGGAATATATGATCCAACGAATGAAGAGTTTAGCAATTGCTCCAATAGGAAGTTTAGATTGCTATTTGAGGGTAGCTAATTCTTATCCGATATTATCAGTAGAAGAAGAAAGGAGACTAGCAGAACGATTACATTATTTAGGTGATTTAGATGCTGCTAAAACTTTAATTTTATCCCATTTGCGGTTTGTGATATATATCACACGCAATTATTCGGGTTATGGATTATCACAATCAGATTTAATTCAAGAAGGTAATATTGGATTAATGAAAGCAATTAGACGTTTCAATCCAGAAGTAGGAGTACGTTTAATTTCTTTTGCAGTACATTGGATCAAAGCTGAAATTCATGAATATGTATTACGTAATTGGCGCATTGTGAAAGTAGCAACTACTAAAGCACAAAGAAAATTATTTTTTAATTTACGTAAAAATAAACAACGATTAGGTTGGTTTAACCAAAACGAAGTTGATATAGTGGCACGCGAATTAGGTGTTTCTAGTAAAGATGTACGTGAAATGGAATCACGTATGGCTGCTCAAGATATGAGATTAGACCTAAATCCAAATGACGAGAAAAAGGTATCTTCTCCCATTTTATATCTACAAGATAAAACCTCAAACTTTGCTGATAATATTGTCGAATATAATTGGGAAAATCATGCGGCTATGAAATTAAACGATGCAATAAATGTTTTAGATGAACGGAGTCGAAATATTATTCGTTCACGTTGGCTAGATGAAAATAATAAAAAAACCTTACAAGATTTAGCGGCAGAATATGGAGTATCAGCAGAAAGAATACGACAATTAGAAAAAAATGCCCTGAAAAAATTAAAAAAGGCAATTGAATAATCAAAATAGCTGTATTAAATTATAAGTTATTATAATTCAAGGACATTTTATGAAAATTTCAATTATAGGTGCAGCTGGAAATATTGGACAAATAATATCACTGATTCTTAAAATAAAATTATTTCCGGGATCTGTACTGAATTTATATGATATTTCACCAGCTATCTTTGGTATTGCATTAGACTTAAGTCATATTCCCAATTCAGTTCAAGTACAAGGATTCAATCAAATTGAACCAGCTTTATATACATCAGATATAGTCATTATAACTGCAGGTGTTGCACGCAAACCAGGTATGGATCGTTTAGATTTATTTCATGCAAATGCAAGTATAGTGTATACATTGAGTAAAAAAATTGCCTTAATTTGTCCTAAATCACTAATTATGGTCATTACTAATCCCTTAAATACAATACTTCCTATTGTAGCAGAAGTGTTAAAAAGATCTGGATGCTATAATCCAAAAAAACTTTTCGGAATTACAACCTTAGATGTAATTCGTGCTAATGCTTTTATAACCGAAGTTAAAGGACAATGTTTATCTAGTGATGTGAAAGTTATTGGTGGACATTCCAGTAGGACTATTTTACCTTTACTATCACATATCTCTGATATTAGTTTTACTGAACAAGAAGTAATCAATATCACTAGACGTGTTAGAAATGCAGGTACAGAAGTGGTAAAGGCTAAAGTTGGTCATGGATCTGCTTCACTAGCAATGGGATACGCAGCTTCACGTTGGGTATTTTCTTTATTAAAAGCATTAAATGGAGCTTCTAATATTATAGAGTGTGCTTATATTGAAGGAGATGGTAAATATGCAAAATTTTTTGCTCAACCTTTCATTTTAGGAACTCAAGGCATTGCAGAATTTTTACCAATTGAACCATTAAGTTCTTTTGAAAAAAATGCACTAGATGAAGTAATAAGAACTCTAAAAGAAGAAATTCAAATTGGTGAAGAGTTTATTAAAAATAAGCTTGAGGATTAATGAAAAATGAAAACTTTTATGGCCACATCAAAAAACGTCACACCCACTTGGTATTTAATTGATGCTACTCGTAAAAAATTAGGACGTTTAGCAAGTTTTTTAGCAATACGATTGCGTGGTAAGCATTATGTTGAATATACTCCTCATGTAGATATTGGTGATTATATAATTGTTATTAATGCGGAAAAAGTTATTATTACCGGGAAAAAATATGAAAAAAAAATTTATTATCATCATACAGGATATATTGGTCATCTTAAGAAAAATACTTTTAAAGATCTTATAAAAAGTCATCCCTCACAAGTAATTGAAAAAGCTGTTCAAGGTATGTTACCCAAAGGGCCACTTGGACGTCTAATGTTTCGTAAATTAAAAGTTTACGCTGGTAACAAACATTTACATACTGCCCAAAAACCCAACCCAATAATTTTAGATATTTAAATTTAATTAGGATCATTCATGGTAGAATATCAATGGTATGGCACTGGCCGTCGTAAATCTTCTTCAGCACGAGTTTTTATAAAAAGCGGAAATGGTGAAATTATTATTAATAAACGTTCTTTAGATCAATATTTTGCTCGTGAAACGGCTCGTATGATTATACTTCAACCTATAGAATTAGTTGATATGGTAAGTAAATTGAATATTTTTATAACTGTAAAAGGAGGAGGAATTTCAGGTCAAGCAGGAGCCATTCGTCATGGTATAACTCGTGCTTTAATAGCATATGATGAATCTCTTCGTCCTTCTTTACGTCAAGCAGGTTTTGTCACACGTGATTCTCGTAAGGTTGAAAGAAAAAAATTTGGATTTCGTAAAGCACGCCGTAGTCCACAATTTTCAAAACGTTAATGGATTTTTATCCGATCCAGACAATTAACATAAAAACTTTTTTTCTATTATATTAATGAAAGAAAAAATCTATGGAAGCAACTGAGATAAAAAATATATTATTAAAAACAACAGGTTTGAAAAAATTATATATTGAAGGTAATAAAAACCATTTTAGAATTATCGCTATTAGCGATATATTTAAAAATATGAATAGAGTAGAAAAACAACAATTTATCTATCATCCCTTAATGAAATATATAGCGAATAATGAGATTCATGCTATTTCTATTGAAACGTATACTCCACAAGAATGGTCTCAACAAGTAAATAAAGTTTTTTAAATTCCATTTATTATGAATTTATATAAATGGTCCTTGTCAGTTAAATGGAGAAGTAAAAATATCTAATTAAAATGCTATTTATTGTGAATATGAAAAGATAGAAGAGAAATAATATTAGGTGCTAAAATTCAAAGAACAGATCAATAAAAAATTGATATAATCAATGAGGTAGTAGTTTTATGTACGCTATTTTCCAAAGTGGTGGAAAACAACATCGAGTAAAACCAGGACAAATGGTTTGTTTAGAAAAATTAAAAACCATACCCCAGAATCAAAATAAAATTGAATTTGATCAAGTACTTATGTTAGTTAATGATAATGAGGTGAGAATTGGTACTCCTACATTAAAAGGAGTTGTAGTTAGAGCTGAAGTAATTTTTCATGATCGTGCAAAAAAAATTAAAATAGTTAAATTTAAACGCCGTAAACACTATGAGAAGCAACAAGGACATCGTCAATGGTATACTAAAGTTAAAATTACTGAGATAATTTATTAAAAATAAAGAAAAGGATAAATATGGCACATAAAAAAGCTGGTGGATCTAGTAGAAACGGTCGGGATTCTCACTCTAAACGCCTTGGAATGAAACGATTTGGTGGAGAAAACATATCTGCTGGAAGTATAATTATCCGGCAACGAGGAACAAAATTTCATGCGGGGCATAATGTAGGATGTGGACGTGATCATACATTATTTGCTTTAACATCAGGAATAATAAAAATTACCACCAAAAATAATAAGAAACGTATTAATATTATTAGAAAAGATAGATAAAAAAATTTTGTGCCATGAAATTTGTTGATGAAGCACTCATATTGGTTATAGCTGGTGATGGTGGTAGTGGTTGTATTAGTTTTCTTCGTGAAAAATATATTCCAAAAGGAGGACCAGACGGAGGAAATGGAGGAAATGGTGGTAATATATACATAATAGCTGATATGAATTTAAATACACTGGTTGATTTTCGTTTCAAAAGGATATTTCATGCTGAAAATGGCCATAAAGGACAAACTCGTAATCGTACCGGTAAAAATGGTAAAGATATGATCATAAAAGTTCCAATAGGAACACGAGTTTTAGATCAACAAAGTCATGAAATTATAGGAGAATTAATTAAACATAAGCAGAAAATTTTAGTTGCAAAAGGGGGATCACATGGATTAGGAAATACAGGTTTTAAATCGTTTAGTAATCGCATGCACTTTTGTAATACTAATACAACAATGGGAGCATCAGGAGAACAACGTCATTTAAAATTAGAAATGATGTTATTAGCTGATGTAGGTTTGGTTGGATTGCCCAATGCGGGTAAATCTACTTTCATAACAGCTATTACTACAGCTAAACCTAAAATTGCTGATTATCCTTTTACTACCTTAATACCAGCTATTAGCGTAGCAAAATTTAATGAAAATAAAAAATTTATCATTGCTGATCTTCCGGGAATAATAAAAGGAGCTTCTAATGGCAGTGGATTAGGATTCAGATTTTTAAAACATTTAGAACGTTGTCACCTTTTGTTACATTTAATTGATATAGCTTCATTGGATTTTGATCCATTAAAAAATGCACTAGTTGTGAAACAAGAATTAAAAAATTATAGCTTAAAATTATCAAAGATTCCATGTTGGTTAGTTTTTAATAAAATTGACTTATGTAAAGATAATCAACATCTAAAAAATATTAAAAAGATAATAAGATCCTTGCAATGGACAGATAAATATTATCTTATATCGGCAAAAACTCATAAAGGAGTGATGTCACTTTGTTTAGACATCATAGATTTTTTACAAAAAAAACCAAACTAGTTTTTTATCCCCCCTTTACTATCATCCTAATAGGATAAGTTAAAAAAACCAAAGGTAGATATTATTTTTAATATATTGATTACATATAAATTCCATATCTTTTGTGATAATAAACAGCCCGTTATTGCTATTAGTACAGAATCAATAATATCCAGAGGCCAATGTAAACTTAAATAAATTCTAGACCAAGAAATAATTAATCCAATTATAAATAATATTATTGCAGACCATAATCGATGCCAGAATAAAAAGGAAAGAGCCAAAGTAAAAATAATACTAGCATGATTACTAGGATTAGAAGAACTTTTAGAATGTTCAATAAATATATGTCCCTTACCAACAACAAAAGGTCGATGATGTGGAAACAAACGTCTTATCAGGAAGGAAAAAAAGAGAGCTATTATTATAGCAAGTATGGATTTAAAAACTAATGTTCTCTGTATATCATCACCCCAATACCATAAAACCATCCAAATTACAGGAACAATTCCAATTAAATACTGAGCAAAGTAGATGGCCAATCGTATTTTCCAAATAGGTGAGTTATGATTAGCATTAATTAAAAAAAATGCCCATTCATTCATTTTATTCAACATAAATGTATGTTAATTAAAATACAGGCCAAAGCATTATTATTAAAGTACCTACTAAGGTTAGTATAACATTAGCTATAGCATATGTTCCCGCATATCCTAAAGCTGGAATATTACTATGCGAAGCATCATTGATGATTTCCATGGCTGGTGCACAGGTACGTGCACCCATAAGAGCTCCAAAAAGGAGTGCAGGATTCATATGTAAGATTGAAGTTCCAAATAAAAAACCCATTATAACTGGTATTAAACTAACTAGTAAACCAGCAAATAACATTTCTAGTGCTATATCTAAACCCAGACCGCCTACACTATGTGTTAAGCTGTTGCCAGCATTTAATCCTACACCTGCCATAAAAGTCATTAAGCAAAATTCTTTTACCATAGTCAAGGCTCCTGACGGAATATATCCAAAAGTCGGATGATTAGCACGAAAAAAACCCAGCATAATTCCAGATAATAGTAATCCAGCAGCATTACCAATATTAAATATATAATGATGAAACTGAATAGTAATCATTCCAATAATTAGACCCATAACAAAAAAAGAACAAAAAGCTAATAAATCACTAGCTTGACTATGTATAGACAAAAAACCAATTCGATCTGCTAACTTTTTAACTCTACGTTCTTCTCCACTTACTTGTAATACATCTCCTTTATTTAAAATAATACTCTTATCAAGTGGCATTTCAATTTGACTACGAATGATATGATTTAAAAAACAACCATGATCCGTTAGTTTTAGAGAACTTAAACGTTTATTTACAGCATTATCATTTTTAATTACTATTTCTTCTGTTACAATACGCATATCTAGTAAATCACGATCAAATACTTCTTTTCCATTTCTAAAACTAGGATCAAGTCTCGCATGTGCTTCAGGATAACCAACTAAAGATATTTCATCACCTATTTGTAAGATTGCGTCTCCATCAGGATTGGCAATAATTCCATTACGACGAATACGTTCAATATAACATCCAGTTTTGAGATAAAGACCTAGCTCGCGTAAATTTTTTCCTCCAGTCCAATTAACTAATTCTGGACCAACACGATAAGCACGAATTACTGGTAACCAAACTTTTCGAAAACTCTCTTTATCTAATCCTCTTTCTCGTGCAATCTGTTGTGCACTAGTGGATAAATCATGTTGTTGTAATTTTGGTAAATAACGAGCACCCAACATTAAACTTATTAATCCTATTAAATAAGTAAGTGCATATCCTAAACTTAAATGTTCTTGTGCTAAAAGTAAGATATGTGGATCTGAAAAAGATTGACGTAAAGTGTCATCTGCTCCCATTAATACTGGAGTAGATGTTATAGATCCAGCCAATATACCAGCTGTCATTCCACTATCCCAATTAAATAAATATCCTAAAGCAAAAGTAGTTAAGAGCGCACTGGTTATCATGACAAATGTTATTAATAAATAATTTTTTCCATCCCTAAAAAATATAGCAAAAAAATTAGGACCAGCTTCTATTCCTACACAAAAAATAAATAGAGTAAATCCTAAACGCAGAGCTTCAGTATTTACCGAAAAATGTTCTTGCCCTAATAATAATGAAATTAATAAAATTCCAATGGAATTACCTAATTGAAAGCTTCCTATCCGAAGCTTACCTAAACATAAACCTAAGCTAAGAATTACAAATAATAACAAAATATAATGGTTATCTAGTAATGAAAGAACATTTATATTCATTCACAATATCACTTATAATTTAGTTATTAAACAATTAATCATTTTATAAGATCTTCATCTTCCTTAAATTTGACTTTGCAAAGTCATTTAATTCATGACATATTTTATATGATGTGAATTTCAAATACAATAAGATTTATTATATTGATAATTAAATTATAATTATTTTTTTTCGCTTAGATAATTGAAGAACTATTTTTTTTATGAAACAACAATCGATAGAACAAAAAATTAATCAGTTAAGATCTCTATTATTACAGTATGAATATAATTACCATTCACTAAATGATTCAGAAATACCAGATGCAGAATATGATAAATTAAAAATGGAATTATATAGATTAGAGAAATGCTATCCAGAATTTATAAAAACCAATTCACCTACACAGTTAGTAGGCGCGCCATGTTTACTTACATTTAATTTAGTCTCTCATGAAACTCCAATGTTATCATTAGATAACATCTCGAATGAAAAAGATTTTTTTAAATTTGTTAAAAAACTTGACTTTTATCTAAAACGAATAAAAAAAGATCTGCATTTTTGTTGTGAACTAAAAATAGATGGAGTAGCCATTAATTTACTTTATGAAGATGGAGTACTTATTAAAGCTATTTCACGAGGTGATGGAATAATAGGAGAAGATATCACAGAAAATGCACGTAAGATTGATGATATTCCAAAACAATTAAAAGGCGATAATGTACCAGCTAGGATAGAAATTCGAGGAGAAGTATTTATAAGCAAACTAGGTTTCAAAAAATTGAATTCAGATACTCGTCGTACCGGAAAAAAAATATTTACTAATTCTCGTAATGCAGCTGCAGGTTCTTTACGACAAATAGATGCTAATATAACTGGAAAACGTCCTCTTTCATTTTATGCTTATGGTATAGGATTATTAGAAGGAGGTAGTAGTATCCCTGAGAGTCAGTGGCACTCTTTAAAACAATTAAATAAATGGGGATTACCTATTTATGATAATAATTGTCTTTGCAAAAATCCTGAAACAGTAATATCTTTTTATCGAAAAATTAAATTGATACGATCACAATTACACTTTGATATTGATGGAATAGTAATTAAAGTCGATTCTAAATTACTACAAAAAAATCTAGGATCTACAATTAGAGCACCAAAATGGGCTATAGCACTAAAATTTCCCGCTCAACAAAAATTAACTCGTCTACTTGATGTGGAATGGCAAGTTGGTCGTACTGGTAGTCTCACTCCAGTAGCACGTTTGGATTCGGTAACAATTAGCGGTGTTCTAATTAAGAATGCTACCTTATATAATTATGAGGAAATTAAACGTTTAGATTTACATATTAATGATTTCGTTGTAATTCAACGTTCCGGTGATGTTATTCCAAAAATTGTCAATGTTGTAAAATCAAAACGTACATCTAAAGCACGTAAAATAATTATTCCATCTGTTTGTCCTATTTGTAAATCTACAGTAGAAAAATTCAACAGTATTATTAGATGTAGTGGAGGATTAAGTTGTATGGCTCAAGTTAAAGAATCATTAAAACACTTCGTATCACGTCGTGCTCTTAACATTAAAGGAATAGGTTCTAAAATTATTGATCAACTAATAGAAAAAAAGAAGGTTTCTAATTCGGTTGATCTTTTTCTTGTTACGAAAGATCAATTTTTACAATTAGAAAATATAGGAGAAAAATTAGCCATTAATTTAGTTAATGCTTTAAGAAATGCTAAACAAACTACCTTGGCTAGTTTCATATATGCATTAGGCATTCGTACAGTTGGAAAAGCTACAGCGATTGATCTTGCAGATCATTTTAAATCTATAGATTCTATAATGAATGCAGATTTAAAAAATTTAATGAAGGTGAAAAAAATTGGTCCTTTGGTAGCATTAAATATACATAATTTTATGTCTAAATTGAATAATCGAAAAATAATTCTTCAATTGATAAAGGAAATTGGTATTTCGTTTGTAAAAATATCATAGTAATATAATGTATATACATCTGTTTAATAAACCATTTTATTTATAAATCATTTTTCATGAAGTACATCAGAAATGTTGCAATTATTGCTCATGTAGATCATGGCAAGTCAACTCTTTCGGACCGATTTATTCAATTGTGTGGTGGATTATCTCATCGTGAAATGTCCGCACAAGTTCTGGATTCAATGGAATTAGAACGTGAGCGAGGTATTACTATAAAAGCTCGAAGTGTAACACTTAATTATGTCTCCGTCGATAGAACTAATTATTTACTGAATTTAATTGATACACCTGGTCATGTAGATTTTTATTATGAAGTATCACGCTCATTAGCAGCTTGTGAGGGTGCTTTATTAATTATAGATGCTGGACAAGGAATTGAAGCTCAAACCCTCGCTAACTTTTATAATGCAATTGAAATGAATTTAAAAGTAGTTCCAATTATTAATAAAATTGATTTATCTACTGCTAATCCAGATCGAGTTGCTCAACAAATTGAAGACCTTTTAGACATTCCAGTCGCTACCAATATTGTGCGATGTTCTGCGAAAACCGGTGAAGGAGTAGTTCAAGTAATTGAGCGTTTAATAAGAGATATACCTCCTCCTTCAGGTTCATTACAAAATCCATTACAAGCTCTTATTATTGATTCTTGGTTTGACGATTATCTTGGAGTAGTTTCATTAATAAGGATTAAGAATGGCATTTTGCATAAAGGCGATAAAATTCAAATTATGAATACTAAACAATATTATCATGTAGATGACCTAGGTTTTTTTACTCCTAAAAAAAAACCAGCTAATATATTAAAATGTGGAGAAGTAGGTTGGTTAGTTTGTAATCTTAAGGATATTAGTAGTGCACCAGTAGGAGCTACAATTACTTCAGTTACTCAACCAGCTAAAAACATTCTACCAGGATTTAAAAAAATAAAACCTCAAACATATGCGGGTTTATTTCCAGTTAATTTTGAAGATTACTCAGCCTTTCGTAATGCCTTAGAAAAACTTAGTATAAATGATTCATCATTATATTATGAACCGGAAACTTCTAGTGCGTTGGGGTTTGGTTTTAGATGCGGATTCCTTGGATTTTTACATATGGATATAGTTAAAGAAAGATTACGAAGAGAATATAATCTTGATTTAATTTATACTTTTCCTACAGTCATCTATGAATTAGAAACTGCCAAGGGAGAAGTTATTTATATTAATAGTGCATCAAAAATTTCTGCTCATAAGATTTCTATCTGGCGTGAACCAATAGCCGAATGTATAATTTTCGTACCTAAAATTTATTTAGGAAGTATTATTTCTCTATGTGTAGAAAAAAGAGGTATTCCTCTTAATTTAATCTATCATAGAGATCAAGTAGAATTAATATATGAAATTCCAATATCTGAGATAGCTTCTGATTTTTATGATCGATTAAAATCCAACTCTAGAGGTTATGCAACCATGGACTATAGTTTCAAGAAGTTTCAAACCTCGGACTTAGTCTGTTTAGACATTTTAATCAATAAGATTATTTTAGATGCTTGTTCCATAATAACTCATAGAAGTAAAGTATTATATTGTGCACATAAATTAATAGATAAAATGAAACAACTAATTCCACGACAACAGTTTGATATTATTCTTCAAGCGGCTATTGGTAAAAAAATTATTGCACGTTCAACAATTAAGCCATTTAGGAAAAATGTATTGGCAAAATGCTCGGGTGGTGATATTAGCCGAAAAAAAAAATTACTACATAAACAAAAACAAGGTAAAAAACGGATGAAATTATTAGGAAAGGTTGAAATTCCGCCTGAAATATTTATGGAACTTTTGCATGTAAATAAATAAGAAGGAAAAATTAAGGTGAATACCTTTACCTTGATATTAACGATACTTACATTTTTAACTGGTATAATTTGGATTATTCGAATCTTTTGCAATCAAGAATTAATTGCTGAAAATCAATTTGAACTAGTAATTTATAAAACCCTTGAAACATCGGCTTCTATTTTTCCAATGTTATTATTAGTATTTATTATTCGATCATTTATATATGAACCATTTCAGATTTCATCTGGATCTATGATGCCTACATTACTGGCAGGTGATTTTATTATGGTACAAAAATTTTCTTATGATTTAAAAAATCCTCTTACTCAAAAGATATGGTTACAAATCAGTAAACCTAAAAGAGGAGATATTGTAGTTTTTCAATATCCACTTAATCCTAAATTAAATTATATTAAACGGCTTATTGGAATTCCAGGAGATAAAATTTCATATGACTACATAAAAAAGGAAATCCATATTCAACCAATATATAATAATAAAAAAGTAGCAATTACTTATTCTAATATGAAAAGAAGTAATTTAATTCAAACATTTAAAGTCAAACCAGATTGGGTGGAAAGTTACTTTTATCAAAGAACTAATGATGATTTGTCAAAAGAGGGAATACGACTGTTTGAAAAAGATGAAAGGATTTCAAATACTCATCATCGAATTTTACTTTCACCAACATATAATATATTAAATAATGTGAATTTATATTATCAACAGTTTAATCAACCGCTAGCTACTTGGATAGTACCTGAGGGTTATTATTTTATGATGGGTGATAATCGTGATAATAGCTCTGATAGTCGTTATTGGGGTTTTGTGCCCGAAAAAAATATCGTTGGTAAGGCTATATTAATTTGGATGAGTTTGAATATTAAACCCGATAGCAAAATACCAATTGGTATACGTTTAAACCGGATTGGTAGAATATAATTTTTATTAACTTAATAAAGTTTTGAAAACATGAACATTACTGTACTAAACACCCTTCAAAAAAACATGGGTTATTATTTTCAAGAAGATTCCTTATTACAACAAGCTCTTACTCATCGAAGTCGAAGTTCAAATGGTAAACATAATGAACGTTTAGAATTCTTAGGAGACTCTATTTTAAATTATGTAATTGCAAATGCACTGTATCATCGTTTCCCTTATATGAATGAAGGTAATATGAGTAGGATACGTGCAACATTAGTACGTGAACATACTTTAGCGCAAATTGCACGAGAATTGAGTATAAATAGTTATTTACGTTTAGGAGTAGGCGAACTTAAAAATGGTGGCACCAATCGAGAATCAATTTTAGCTGATGCAATTGAAGCAATAATTGGTAGTATATTTTTAGATAGTGATATTTTTATTATAGAAAAATTAATCTTAACTTGGTATCAAAATAGATTAAATGATATTAATCCGAATGATAATCCTAAAGATCCTAAAACCCGTTTACAAGAGTGGTTACAAAGTCATAAGATGCCACTACCAATTTATTTAGTCAGTAAAGTATCAGGAGAAGCTCATGATCATATATTTACTATAATTTGTCAAATAAACCATCTTAAGGAATCGGTTGTGGGTATAGGTACTAGTCGCCGTAAAGCCGAGCAAATTGCAGCAAAAAACATGTTAATTAAATTAAGAATTGAATGATTATAATAATGCCAAAAGAAGAGTACAAACCACATTGTGGTTATATTCCTATTGTAGGAAGATCAAATGTTGGTAAATCAACTTTACTGAATTATCTTATTGGAAAAAAAATCTCTATTGTTTGTCATAAGCCACAAACTACTCGTCAATGTATTATAGGGATACATACTAAAGGTAGTTATCAAACGGTTTATATAGATACTCCAGGATTGAATCATAGAAAAAAAAACTCATTGAATCATTTAATGAACCGTAATCTAATAAATTCTCTAAAAAATAATGTAGCATTAGTCATTTTTGTAATAGCTGGTACCTTTTGGAGATCTGAGGATAATAAAATCTTCAATCTTTTACTTCGTAATAATGACGCCCCAGTATTATTAGTAATTAACAAAATTGATCTTATTAAAAATAAAACCACATTGTTACCATATATTAATATAATTAGTCATAAAATGAACTTTGTAGATATTTTACCAATTTCAGCATTTACTGGATATAACTTAGATATATTAGTAAATATTATTAAAAAATTTATACCTGAATCAAATCATTTATTTCCTAAACATATGATCACTAATCAATCGATACAATTTATGATAGCGGAAATTATTAGAGAAAAATTAATGAATTATCTCAATCAGGAGATACCTTATTCAGTTGCTGTTACTATTGATGAAGTAGTTTTGAATAAAAAAGGTTATTATAATATTAATGGATATATAATAGTTGAACGTAAAGCACAACAAAATATTATTATTGGCTATAAAAGTAACCGAATAAATAGTATTCTCAAACAAGCTAGATATGAGATACAATTAATGTTGAATACTCAAGTTTCAATTAATTTAGGAATTAAAATAAAAAATAGATGGGTAGATGATCAGATAATATTAAAAACACTGGGTCATTAAAGGATCATGTAATGGGTATAATTGGTTTAGGAATTGATGTTATTGATATAACACGTGTTACTTATCTTGTAGATAAATTTGGTAATAAATTAGCTCAACGAATTTTATGTAATGAAGAATTATTCTATTATCAAAAATCTCGATATCCAGTTCGTTTCTTAGCTAAACGTTTTGTAGCTAAAGAAGCAGCTGTAAAAGCATTTGGTACAGGAATGAGAAATGGTATAACATATAAACAATTTTCCATATTTAATGATAAATATGGAAAACCTTACTTAAAATATAAAAATAAAGTTATTTGTTTAGCAGAAGATTTAAAGATGAAATATATTCATCTTTCAATAACGGACGAAAGATTTTATGCTTGTGCAATAGTTATTATCGAAAACTAAACAACTTTTATTTTTATAATAGCCTTACTAATAGGACAAATTTTTTTACAGTTTGGTATTCTATAATAACCCATACATTCAGTACAACTAACTTGGTTAATAGAATAACTTTTCTTTATATCGTCAAAGTAAATGGCATTATTTGGACATTCCGGTACACACATCTCACAATTTACACAGAATTCGGTAATCATTAAACTCATAATTTAATTATTAAAATTAGTAGCATTTTTATAATGTGGAATATAAATCCTAACTAACATAATGAAATCTTGCTAGTCACTTCCCAGTACATGTCTCACTTATTTTGGCTGCTTCTTTCCAGACCTGACCAGTTAATAAGGTATTTTACATTACAAGATAACTAACAAGATTTCCAATCGTTCTATTTTTACTTAAATTATCATCACTCATTTTAGTAGGTAAAAAAAAAAAAGCAATTTTTATTGATATAAATAAGTAATTATTTTATTGTGATGGAAAAAATTTTATGTTTGGATTAAAAAAAATATGTTTGAAAATCTACCTGTTGCGCCTGAAGATCCTATTTTAGGATTAGCGGAAAAATTTAATGCTGATCCTAGATCTAAGAAAATTAATCTTGGAATTGGTGTTTATAATGATGAAAAAACAATAGCACCAATATTAACTAGTGTAAAAAAAGCTGAACAATTAATTTTAGACCAAGAACAAACCAAAAATTACTTAAGTATTGAAGGAAGTTCAGAATTTGCATTTCATACTCAAATATTATTATTTGGTGAACAAAGTGAACTTTTATCTACTAAACGTGCTAGAACTGCACAGACTCCGGGTGGAACTGGGTCATTGCGTATAATAGCCGATTTTTTAGCAAAAAAAACTAATATTAATAAAATATGGATTAGTAATCCTACTTGGCCTAATCATAAAAATATATTTTTTACTGCAGGTTTAAATGTACAAGAATACCCTTGGTATAATCAAGAAACACATTTACTAGACTTTGACAAGTTGTTGTTAACTTTAAAAAATAAAGTACAACCGGGAGATGCAGTTTTATTTCATGGTTGTTGTCATAATCCAACGGGTATAGATCCTACACTTGAACAGTGGAAACAATTAGTCATTTTATCGCAAATGAATCACTGGATGCCTATATTTGATTTTGCCTATCAAGGATTTGCTAGGAATTTAGAAGAAGATGCAAAAGCATTACGCCTTTTTGTAGAACATCATCAAGAAATGATTGTTGCCACTTCGTATTCTAAAAATATGGGATTATATAATGAACGCGTAGGTTCTTTAACAGTTATTGCTAAAAATGCTGATGTAGTAAATGCAATGTTTAGTCAAATTAAAAACCTCATTCGAGTGAATTATTCTAATCCTCCAGCTCATGGTGCAGCTATAGTTACTACTATCTTGAAAAATAAAGATCTTAAATTACTTTGGCATCAAGAACTATCTAGTATGCGTAAACGTATTTATGATATGCGTCAGCTATTTGTTAATACCTTACAACAACACGGTATTAAAAAAGATTTTAATTTTATTAATAAACAATACGGTATGTTTTCTTACAGTGGTTTAAACAAGCAACAAGTTGCTTGTTTGAGGAAAAATTTTGGAATTTATATAGTGGATTCTGGAAGAATAAATATAGCTAGTATTAGATTGAATAATATAAATTACTTATGTCAAGCTATTTGTTCAGTTATGTCAGAATAATTCTGCAAAAAGATTGAGAAAGTATCTGCAGTACAATACTTATCAACTAAATTGAATATTTTATTATATAATAAATCAAGTTTCATATGAGATTACATAATAATAAATTAGCATTGGGTATTGAATATAATGGAAGTCGATATTATGGTTGGCAATTTCAAAAATTCGTACCTAGTATACAAGCTAGTATAGAGAAAGCATTATCAAAAATAGCAAATCATTCTATAAAAACCTATTGTGCAGGACGTACTGACGCCGGAGTACATAGTATAGGACAAGTAGCACATTTTGAAACTAATGCTTTACGTGATACATCCGCATGGATCAATGGAGTCAATAAATATTTGCCAAATGATATTGCTGTGCGTTGGGTAAAAAATGTACCCAATGATTTTCACGCACGTTTTAGTGCAATTGCTCGTTTATATCGTTATATAATTGATAATTCTAGTTCTAGACCAGCACTATTTAATACCCAAGTGATGCACTATCATCAACTACTAGATGTAAAACGTATGCACATAGCCGGTCAATATCTAATTGGTGATAATGATTATAGTTCTTTTCGTGCTGCTAATTGTCAATCGCACTCATCTTGGAAAAAAATTATATATTTGAATGTAACTAGATATGGTTCTTATGTTGTAATAAACATAAAAGCTAATTCTTTTTTACGTCATATGGTACGTAATATAGTTGGTTGTTTGATAGAAGTAGGATGTGGTAAACATAATGAAAATTGGATAGCAGAAATTTTAGCCACTAAAAATCGTAAGAATGTCAAGTATAATACAGTTAAA
Source organism: Candidatus Dasytiphilus stammeri (assembly GCA_041942055.1). GTDB lineage: Bacteria > Pseudomonadota > Gammaproteobacteria > Enterobacterales > Enterobacteriaceae > Dasytiphilus > Dasytiphilus stammeri_E. The sequence continues at coordinate 253,921 of CP145874.1, forward strand.
TCCAGCGGATTATATCTGGTAGCAGTTGATTATCCAAATTGTTTCAATTTACCCGATCCACATTTAGAGCGTTTATTTTTATAAAAAGTTCTTTCATTAATTTTCCTCATGAAAATGTCATTAATTAATTTAATGTACAGTACAATCTTTATTTATCAATAATTAGTTGAGTCCAAATCAAATATAGGTTAATTATGAAGCGACTCATTATAGGTATTTCTGGAGCTAGTGGGATTATTTATGGTATCCGGATCTTACAGATTTTACAAAATATTAAAGAAGTAGAAACGCATCTGGTTATGAGTTTTTCTGCTAGAGAAACATTAACTATAGAAACCGAATATACATTAAGTGAAATAAAATTTCTTGCTGATATTGTACATGACGTACGTAATGTTGCAGCCACAATTTCATCCGGTTCTTTTAAAACAGATGGTATGGTAATACTACCTTGTTCTATGAAAACTCTGTCTGGAATTGCAAACAGTTATACTGATAATTTATTAACACGTGCAGCTGATGTAGTATTAAAAGAAAAACGTAGATTAGTTTTAGGTGTTAGAGAAACTCCTATACATTTAGGACATTTACGCTTAATGTCAATGGTAGCTAAAATGGGAGCGATTATTATGCCACCAATTCCAGCATTTTATCACCGTCCAACAACTATACAAGACTTGTTAGATCAAACTGTAATTAGAGTATTAGATCAATTTGCAATAAAAATGCAAAAAGATTGTAATTTTTTCCGTTGGCACGGTTTTCCTTCTACTTATAAACATAAACCAAAGTAATAAAAATTCTAGTCAATATTCTAGGAGGCAGACATAGATAGATTCATTATTTATCTATGCCTGACTCTTCTTACTACTGTCAATGGAAATTAGATGTAATTCTTACGATGTCGGTGTCCTATTAATCCCATAATAGCAGCTAATAAACCTTCTAATAGAAGAAAACAAAATGTAAACCAACTGATTCTAGCTATGGTTTTAATAGTGGTTTTAGCAACATCCTTAAGGGTTTGAACCGTTTGATATTTTATTTGGTGATATTTTTGAAAAATTTTTTGGATTTGTTGCACTAATTGTTCTACTTGTGGGTCTGAGTATTTAGAATGTGATTTTATTAGATCTCGTAAATAGGCAAGATCACTATCTCTTAAAGTACTTTGATTAGATTGAATGAGTTTTTGTAACCAATTAATAAGAGATGGATCAGAATAACCAGTTGTAGATTTCCAATGTAAAAGTTGCTCGAGTTCTTCTTTTAAAGAATCCAAAAGATTATTGGGCATAGTTTCATCTGTAAGTTGTTGTGTGACATGAGAGATTATAGAACCACTATTACTGATAGTTTGTAATCCAGTACTAATTAAATTCATTGTGTTACTAATTGCACTAAAAAATATAAACAATAAAAAAACCGAATATATTAATGTATTTACTGACCACACAATAATACCATGAAAAATTCCATCACTATTAGCTAGACGTCCTGAAATGTATGCTCCTACAGAAATAGCAACCAGCATACTAATAATAACCCAGGAAGTTAGACCGGTTCCAATATGATGATGGTTTTCAAAAATAATTTTAAGAGTATTAATAGCACCTACTGCACTTCCTAATATGAGAAATAAAATTTCGATGATAATAGATAGAATTACTCCTGCAAATATAGAATTCCAAGAAAGAGATTTCAAAGGAACTTTTGAATCATTCATATCATTATTAATAGAATGTTGATTAAACATATTGAATGCTCCTGTTTTATTTGTAATAGATCTACAGTAAGCGTAGACAGGTAATGAAAATTACACAAATGATTGCCACATTATTCCGGCAAGAAATTTTTAAAATTCTTCAACATATAAATGAATTAACTAATTATCTTTCTAATAAAGAAGATATTATAGTATAGTTAATACTAATAATTGTTGTTAACCTTTTGAATAATCATATGAATATCATGTATTCTTTTAATTTTATGGTTTATTGTAGTATCAGCATAATTTTATGTGGTTTAATACTCTTATTATCATGGATTTTAGGTGGTAAATCTACTAACAGTAGAAATAAAAATCTTCCTTTTGAATCCGGTATTAATTCAGTTGGGAGTGCAAGATTACGTTTTTCTGCCAGATTTTTTTTAGTAGCTATATTATTTGTAATTTTTGATGTAGAAGCTCTTTATTTATATGTTTGGAGTATAACTATCCGAGAAACCGGATGGTTAGGATTTACTGAAGCAGCAATTTTTATTTTGGTACTTTTAATTAGTCTAATTTATTTATTACGTTTTAATGCTTTACAATGTACTTTATCAAGACAAATCCATAAAAATAATTAAAGAAGTGATCTATTAAAATGAAATACATTCAAAAAAAAATTCCTTCGAATTATATAAAAAACCATGCTACCAATTCCAACGTTGAAGAACAAATACAACATAATATTTATATGGGAAAACTTGAATCTTTTATTCAACAGTGGGTGAAATGGGGAAGGAAGAATTCTCTTTGGCCGTATAACTTCGGTCTTTCTTGCTGCTATGTTGAAATGGTTACAAGCTTTACTGCAGCTCATGATGTGGCGCGATTTGGATCAGAAGTTTTAAGAGCATCACCTAGACAAGCAGATTTTATGGTGATTGCTGGTACTCCATTTATTAAAATGGCTCCAATTATACAACGTCTTTATGATCAAATGTTAGAACCCAAATGGGTTATCTCTATGGGTGCTTGTGCAAACTCTGGAGGTATGTACAATATCTATTCGGTAGTGCAAGGAGTAGATAAATTTCTTCCTGTGGATGTATATATTCCGGGTTGCCCTCCTCGTCCTGAAGCGTATATACAAGCATTATTGTTATTACAAAAAGTTATAGATAATGAATCTCGACCTTTATCTTGGATAATTCAAGATCAGAAAATTTATTATATGGATATCATGTCCGAACGTGAAAAAAAAAGGAACCAGCGTATTAGTATAACTAATTTACCTTTACCAGATACAATCTAATTTATACAATAATAAGCCAAAATAAAGTAGGTTCAAAATAATTTATAAATCTCAATTGTTCAATTTATGACAAATATTAATTTAATAAAAGAACCATCTAATGATCCTATAATTTATGATTTAGAAAAAAGATTTGGATCAAATGCTTTTATTATTCAATCAACGGATATGAATTTCCCAGTACTTTGGATAAAAAAGGAACAACTATTTAAAATAGTATCTTTTTTACGTTCCATACCTAAGCCTTATGTAATGTTATATGATTTACACGCTATAGATGAACGTCTACGTACTTATCGTCAGGAATTACCAAAAGCGGATTTTTCTATATTTTATCATTTTTTATCTATTGAACGTAATTCAGACCTTATGATTAAAATTGCATTATCGGATGATAATCTTCAAGTATCTTCATTAACTAAATTATTTTATAACGCTAATTGGTATGAACGTGAAGTTTGGGATATGTTTGGAATCATTTTTATTGGACATCCAAATTTAACTAGAATCTTAATGCCACCCAAATGGGTAGGTTTTCCATTAAGAAAAGATTATCCTGCCCGTGCAACTGAATTTGATAGGTATACTCTTACAAAAAAAAAAGAAGATATAGAAATGGAAGCACTAACCTTTAATCCTGAAGATTGGGGTATGAAATCTAAGACTGAAGATAAAGATTTTATGTTTCTGAATTTTGGTCCTAACCATCCTTCGGCACATGGAGCATTTAGAATTATCTTACAACTTGATGGAGAAGAAATTGTCAATTGTGTGCCCGATATAGGATATCATCATCGTGGTGCAGAAAAAATAGCCGAGATTAAAACTTGGCATAATTATATTCCTTATACAGATCGCATTGAATATTTAGGTGGTTGTATTAATGAAATGGCTTACATATTAGCAGTAGAAAAGCTAGCTGGTATAATAGTACCTGATAGAGTTAAAGTAATTCGTATTCTTCTTTCGGAATTATTTCGTATTAATAGTCATCTTTTGTATATATCTACTTTTATTCAAGATATAGGATCTATGACCCCAGTATTCTTAGCTTTTACTGATCGGCAGAAAATTTATGATTTAGTTGAAGCTATTACTGGTTGTCGTATGCATCCAGCATGGTTTAGAATAGGTGGGGTCGCACAGGATTTACCTAAAGGTTGGCAATATTTATTAAAAGAAATTATTAATTGGATACCCAAAAGACTTAATTTCTATATAAAAACTGCACTGAAAAATAGCATTTTAATAAAAAGATCAAAAGGAATAGCAAGTTATGGAATACAAGAAGCTTTTGATTGGGGAGTAACAGGTGCGGGTTTGAGAGCGACAGGTATCGAATTTGATATTCGAAAATCAAGACCGTATTCAGGATATGAAAATTTTGATTTTCAGATACCTATAGGTAATGGTATTAGTGATTGTTATAATAGAGTTATGTTAAAAGTAGAAGAAATTTTTCAAAGTTTACATATTTTAGAACAGTGTTTAAATAATATGCCTTCGGGTCCATTTAAAGCAGATCATCCGTTAACTACTCCTCCTCCAAAAGAACGTTCATTACAACATATTGAAAGTTTAATTTTACATTTTATAAATTTGTCATGGGGACCAAGAATACCAGCAAATGAATCTTTTCAAATGGTAGAAGCTACCAAAGGTATTAATAGTTATTATTTAATTAGTGATGACAGTACCATGAGTTATAGAACAAGAATACGTACTCCAAGTTTTGCACACTTACAACAAATACCTTCGGTCATTCGAGGTAGCGTAATTTCAGATTTAGTGGTTTATTTAGGAAGTATTGATTTTGTTATGTCAGATGTGGATCGTTAAGATGAATGAAATTCCTAATATTTTTATATTAACTCTAAGAGAACAAAGTGAAATTGAAGAAGAAAAAAAACATTATGAAAATGCTAGAGCTGTTTCAGTTGAAGCTTTAAAAATTGTTCAAAAATATCGTGGTTGGGTACCTGATGGTGCAATTGAAGCCATTGCAAAAATATTAGGTATATCAACTAATGATCTTGAGGGTCTTGCTACTTTTTATAGTTCTATTTTTAGATATCCAGTAGGACGGCATATTATTCGATATTGTGACAGTTATATTTGTTATATGAATGGTTATGAAAAAAATAAACAAATTCTTGAGAAACATTTTAAAATCAAGGTAGGAGAAACTACCGAAGATAAACGTTTTACATTATTACCTACTAGTTGTCTTGGTTATTGTAATAAAAGTCCTGCATTAATGATAGATGATAAAATTTACGGTCCAGTCAAATACAATTCAATTATTGGAATTATGGAACAATATTTTTGATGAAAAAAACTAGCTCTTATGAAACGCATCCATTAACGTGGAGATTACGTAAAGATACCAATCCCGTATGGATAAAAGAATATTGCAATAAAAGAGGTTATATAGCAGCTAAAAAAGCATTGCAAATGATGACTCCAAATGAAGTAATAAACACCATTAAAAAATCTGGTTTAAAAGGAAGAGGAGGAGCGGGATTTCCAACGGGAACCAAATGGAGTTTTATGTCTTCTACTAAAAATGATGAAAAAACAGACCGTTATTTATTATGCAATGCAGATGAAATGGAACCAGGAACGTATAAAGATCGTCTATTATTAGAACAACTACCACATTTAGTGATAGAAGGAATGTTAATTAGCGCTTTTGCATTGCAGGCAAATAAAGGTTATATTTTTTTACGTAGTGAATATATTCAAGCAGCTGTAAATTTACGTACTGCTATTAATCAAGCAAATGAAGCGGGTTGGTTAGGGAAAAATATTATTAATACTGGGTTTGATTTTGAAATTGTTTTACATAGTGGTGCAGGAAGATATATATGTGGAGAAGAAACTGCATTAATAAATTCTCTTGAAGGATATCGTCCAAACCCCCGGGCTAAACCTCCCTTTCCTGCATTAGTAGGAGTATGGGGAAAACCAACCTGTGTTAATAATGTTGAAACCTTATGTAATGTTCCTCCAATTATAGATAATGGAGTATCATGGTATGAAAGTATTTCAAAAAATAATAGTAAGGACAATGGTACAAAATTAATGGGTTTTTCAGGTAGAGTAAAAAATCCGGGAGTTTGGGAATTACCATTTGGTATTTCAGCGGGTGAAATTTTGGGAGCTTATGCTGGAGGAATGTGTGATGGATTAACCTTAAAAGCTTGGCAACCTGGTGGAGCAAGTACTGCATTTTTAACTAGAGATCATTTGGATTTACCTATGGATTTTGAGAGTTTAAATAAAATTGGAAGTCGTTTAGGTACTGCTTTAGCTGTAGCGGTTGATAATTGTATTAATATGGTATCGCTCCTTCGTAATATAGAAGAATTTTTTGCTCGCGAATCTTGTGGATGGTGTACTCCTTGTAGAGATGGTTTGCCTTGGATTGTAAATATATTAGTAGCACTTGAAGAAGGTCAAGGTAGATCGGGTGATATTGAAACACTTGAAAAATTATGTAAAGAATTAGGATCAGGAAAAGCCTTTTGTTATCATGCACCTGGAGCAGTAGAACCCTTAAAAAGTGCATTAAAATATTTTCGTGATGAATTTGAAACGGGGATGAATTATCATCCAATAGAAATCAATTTAATTAAGGGTATACAACCTAATTTCAATTAAATGGTTCAATAATCCTACTATAATTTTTACATATTTAATATGCTTAGAATTAATATAGATAGTAAAACATATGAAGTAGCAAACAATACAAAAAATTTATTAGAAACTTGCTTATCATTAAATCTTGATCTGCCATATTTTTGTTGGCATCCAGCTTTAGGAAGTGTAGGTTCTTGTCGTCTTTGTGCAGTGAAACACTATCAAAATTCTAAAGATCGGCAGGGTTCTTTAGTGATGTCATGTATGACACCTATATCCGATAATAGTTTTTTTTCTATACAAGATCTTGAAGCAAAAAAATTTCGCCAAAATATCCTAGAATTGTTAATGACAAATCATCCACATGATTGTCCCGTATGTGAAGAAGCTGGTAATTGTCATTTACAAGATATGCTTATAATGACAGGACATCATTTACGAAGTTATCGTTTTAAAAAACGTACCCATCGTAATCAAAATTTAGGTCCATTTATATCTCATGAAATGAATCGTTGTATTGTTTGTTACCGTTGTGTACGGTACTATAATAATTATGCTGATGGTAAAGATTTTGGAGTGTATGGTGCGCATAATAATATTTATTTTGGAAGAACTACCGATGGAGTATTAGAAAACGAATTTTCCGGTAATTTAGTGGAAATTTGTCCAACTGGAGTTTTTACTGATAAAACTAGTTCAAAACATTATAGTAGAAAATGGGATATGCAATTTGCACCTAGCATTTGTCAACAGTGTAGTGTGGGTTGTAATATTAGTATTGGTGAGCGTTCGGGAATAATCAGACGTATTGAAAATCGTTATCATGGGAAGATTAATCATTATTTTATTTGTGATCGTGGTAGATTTGGATATGGATATCTAAATTTATCGGATAGACCTCAGTATCCTTTAGAATGTAGAAATGGAAAACAAACTGTACTAACTTCTAATCAAATTTTAAACCAAACTGTAGCAATACTACGAGATGCTAAAAAAATTATAGGAATTGGCTCGTGTCGTGCCAGTATAGAAAGTAATTTTGCACTTTGTGAATTAGTTGGATCAAAAAATTTCTATATAGCTGCAACCCATGATGAACAAAAAATCATCGCACTAATAATAAAAATATTATACTACAGTGGTATTTATACTCCTACTTTACGCGAAATAGAAAGTTATGATGCGATTTTAATTATCGGAGAAGATATTACGCAAACTAGTCCTAGAATAGCATTAGCTGTTCGTCAAGCCGTTAAAAAATATGCTCATTATATTGCAAAAAAAAATAATTTACCAAGTTGGCAAATTGCAGCAGTTCTAGCTATAGGACAAGATAAAAAATATCCGTTATTCGTTACTAATGTAGATCGAACGGCTATCGATGATATTGCAACATGGAGTTACTATGCTTCAATCGAAGATCAAGCAAGATTAGGTTTTGCGATTGCTCATAGACTTGATGAGAATGCACCTAAAGTTTCAGATTTAGATCATGAAATTATGATGAAAGCAGATTGGATTGCTCAGACCTTAAAAAAAGCTAAAAAACCCTTGATTATTTCTGGAAGTAGTGCAGGTAATGAAGATTTAATTAAATCTGCTGTTAATGTTGCTAAATCACTCTTGGATTCTGGATCAAATGTAGGGATAACTTTATTACCTACTGAGGTTAATAGTCTTGGACTTGGTATTTTATCAGCTAAGAGTCAATTGTTAGAAATGGCTTTTAATGAATTTCAAAATAAAACCGCAGATACACTTATTATTCTAGAAAATGATTTATATCGTTTTTTTCAAACCGACAAAATAGATAATCTTTTAGATAATATTAAGAATATTTTTGTATTAGATCATCAAAATACTAAAACATTAGAAAAGGCGGATTTTGTTTTTCCGGTCACTAGTTTTGCTGAAAGCGATGGTACAGTTATTAATCATGAAGTACGCGCTCAACGATTTTTTAAAGTGTATGATCCCACTTATTATAATCCTAATATTTCTATACAGACAAGCTGGCGTTGGTTGAATTTAATTAAATGTAAGAGTAATAACTCAGGTAGTGAAAAAAAATGGAAAAATATAGATAATGTTATTGAGGCTTGTATCAAGGTTTTTCCAAACTTAAAACATATTAGAGATGCAGCTCCTAAATCGGATTTTAGCATTGTTGGAAAAAAAATTGCAAGAAAATCCCCAAGATTTAGTGGTACAAACGCTATGTATACACATATTAATATGCATGAACCAAGTACACCCAAAGATTTAGATTCAATGTTTACGTTTTCTCAAGAAGGAATAAATAGTCCTTTTATGGAGAATAAGCATATACCTTTTCCTTGGGCTCCAGGATGGAATTCAATTCAAGCGTGGAATAAATATCAAAAAGAAGTAGGAGGAAAATTACGTTATGGTGATTCTGGAATTCGATTAATTGAATATAGAAAACCTGAATTGTCTTGGTTTACTGAAATTCCAAGGATTTTCATTAAGAAATTACATAAATGGCGTATAGTGCCATATTATCATTTATTTGGGAGTGAGGAACTATCTCAAAAGAGCAAAGTCATACAAAAAAGAATTCCCTCATTTTACTTTATGATGAATTATCAAGATGCATCATCTTTAGGATGGTCTATAAATAGTAGAGTAGAATTAACTATTCAGAAGAATATTCTCATTTTATTTCTATATATGTCTCAGAAATTATCTTCGGGTTTAATCGGATTACCTTTAGGATTTCGTGGAATTCCATTAGAATTGAATGGTATTTGTGTTGATCTAGATAACTTTAGGATTTTAAATAATGGATTTTGAAATATTTTTAAATATCTCAAAATCCATAATGATATTATTAGGAGTTTTATTTTGCAGTGCTTTTATGAGTTTTATTGAAAGAAGAGTTTTAGCATTATTACAAAATAGATATGGTCCTAATAAAGTAGGATGGCAGGGTTTATTGCAAGTATTTGCTGATATGATAAAAATTTTATTTAAAGAAGATTGGATACCTCCTTTTTCAGATCGATTCGTATTTACCATAGCTCCTATTATTACATTCAATAGTTTATTGTTATGTTTTACTATTATACCAGTTACTAAAAGTTGGATAGTAATGAATTTTAATTTGGGGGTATTGTTTTTTTTGATGATGGCTGGTTTATCTGTTTATGCAGTATTGTTGGCTGGATGGGCAAGTAATAATAAATATTCTCTTATTGGTGCGTTAAGAGCAGCAGCACAAACTCTGAGTTATGAAGTGTTTCTTGGTTTATCTTTAATGGGAGTTGTAGCAAAAGCAGGTTCTTTTAATCTCATAGAAATTGTTGAGAATCAAATTAATATATGGAATATAATTCCTCAATTTTTGGGATTTATTACTTTTTTTATAAGTGGTATTGCTCTTTGTCATCGTCATCCATTTGACCAACCGGAAGCCGAACAAGAATTAGTATCCGGCTATAATATAGAATATTCGGGAATGAAATTTGGTTTATTTTTTATAAGTGAGTATATTGGAATTTTGACGATTTCATCATTCATAGTTACACTATTTTTTGGAGGATGGAATGGTCCGTGGTTACCATCATTTATATGGTTTTTTATTAAAACGAGTTTTTTTACCATTATATTTATCTTAATACGAGCCTCCTTACCAAGACCGCGTTACGACCAATTAATATCTTTCGGTTGGAAGGTTTGCTTACCCCTGACTTTATTTAATTTGCTCATTACTGCAGCAGTAATTTTATTCTATCAATCATAGTAATTAATAGGAAAGTCACTTTATGAAGTTGCTAAAAGAATTTTTTTTTCATATTTTTACCCAAATACGTAGTATATATTTAATTAGTTTAAATGCCTTTTCTAAACGTGAAACCAATAAATATCCTGAAGAGAAGGTATACCTACCTCCTCGTTATCGAGGAAGAATTGTATTAACACGTGATCCAGATGGAGCAGAACGTTGTGTAGCATGTGGTCTTTGTGCAGTAGTATGTCCAACTGATTGTATCTATCTTCAAAAATCTGAAGATAATAATAGAAGATGGTATCCGGAATTTTTCAGAATTAATTTTTCGAGGTGTATATTTTGTGGTTTATGTGAAGAAGCTTGTCCAACCATGGCTATTCAACTAACTCCAGATTTTGAAATGGGAGAATTCAAACGTAAAGATTTGGTTTATGAAAAAGAGGACTTGCTCATTTCAGGTCCGGGAAAATATCCCGACTATAATTTTTATCGTATAGCAGGTGTAGCACTTAAAAATAAATTATCCGGTGAAAATCAATTAGATCCTATTGATGTAAAAAGCTTATTACCTTAAATCCAAATAATTTAAAAATATGAACGTATTATTTTTTTATATATGTGGAACTGTTTCAATATTAACTACATTACGTATCCTAAGTCATCCAAATCCTATGTATGCTGTATTATATTTATTGTGTTTAATATTATCAATTGCAGGAGTATTTTTCTCTATTGGTGCATATCTTGCAGGAATATTAGAAGTCATTATATATGCAGGCGCTATTATGGTGTTATTCATATTTATATTAATTACACTTAATATAAATAATTCTAAAGAATATAAAAAATTCAGCAATTTATCATTGGGTATAGGAGGAATAATGTTTTTATTAATAATTTTTAGCATTATAATTCTTTTGAGTATCCATAAAATTCCTGAATTTTTTATTATTAATGGATATGTTCCTAATGCTAAACAAGTAGGTATTTTACTTTTTGGACCGTATTTATTATTAATAGAATTTGTATCTTTGTTAATGTTAGCAGGCTTAATAGTGGCTTTTCATATAGCAAGCAAGGCTCGTTAGTAGTAATTAAATAAAATCCTGAGGTTTTTTTTGGAGATCTTTATATGATACCTTTTCAGCATGGATTAATTTTATCGACAATTATTTTTATATTAGGAATAATGATAGTCTTTACACGTCGTAATTTACTATTTACGTTGATTGGAATTGAAATCATGCTAAATGCTACAGCGTTACTTTTTATAATATCTGGATATACATGGAAGCATATTGATAGTCAAATAATGTATATATTAACAATTACTATTGCTGCAATAGAAGCTAGCATTGGATTAGCATTATTACTTCAGTTACATAGATATTTTTATAATCTTAATAGAGATTTATTTTATGAGAAATAATAAGCATGAATGAACATAATTTAGCTATTCTATGTATTTTTTTTCCTTTGTTAGGTTTTTTTTGGTTAATATTATTGAAAAATCATTGTTATGAAAAAATCTATTCGATTATAGGAACCAGTTCAGTCGGTTTAGCAGCACTATTGACTATTATTATAAATATTAGATTTTTTCAAGAAAATCATTTGGGATATTATCAAAAGTTCTGGAGTTGGATAAAAATTGGATCGTTTTCTATTGATATAAATTTGATGATAGATGGATTATCTCTTACAATGTTATCAATAGTAACTGGAATAGGTTTTTTAATTCATATATTTTCTTCTTGGTATATGCATGGTGAAGAAGAAGTAGCCAGATTTTTTGCTTATACTAATCTATTTATAGCTAGTATGATTCTACTAGTTTTAGCAGAAAATTTATTGTTAATGTATGTAGGATGGGAATTAGTAGGAGTTTGTTCTTATTTACTTATTGGTTTTGATTATACTAAGGTTAAGAATGGATTAGCAGCATTGAAGGCTTTTTTAATAACGCGCATTGCTGATGTATGCTTAGTTATAGCAATATTTATTATTTATCATAAGATAGTATCTTTAAATTTTCATGACATATTCATAGGAGTACAATTACTTATTGATAAAAAAGATCTATTAGAGTTAAAGTTAGCAGCTTTTTTGTTATTATGTGGAGCTATAGGCAAATCAGCACAATTTCCAATGCAAACATGGTTAGCTGATGCAATGGTTGCGCCAACTCCTGTATCAGCTCTGATTCATGCAGCCACTATGGTGACTGCTGGAGTTTATCTTATAGCTCGTACCCATTTTATCTTTCATATCATGCCAGATATCTTATTTTTAATACTAATTATCGGTAATATCACCTTAATCTTAGGATCTTTTGCAGCTTTAGTGCAAACCGATATTAAACGAGTACTTGCTTATTCTACCATGAGTCAGATTGGTTATATGTTCGCAGCTTTAGGTATAGAAGCTTGGCATGCAGCTATTTTTCATTTAATGACTCATGCTATTTTTAAAGCACTTTTGTTTCTATCATCAGCTGCTATCATTTTAGAATGTAATCAAGAACAAAATATGTTTAAAATGGGTGGTTTACGTAATAAAATGCCAGTAATTTATATATGTTTTTTAATAGGTGGTGCTTCATTGGCAGCTATTCCATTGGTAACAGCGGGATTTTTTAGTAAAGAAGAAATTTTTCTATCGATTATTTCTAGTGGTCATATATATTCTTCAATAATTGCATTATTAGGTACCTTTATAACTTCACTGTATACTTTTAGGATGATTTTTATTACTTTTCATGGAAAATCATTACTCTATTCCTTGAAAGTTAATAAATCTAAAGGAATAACCTTTTATTTTCCACTATTAATAATGCTAATCTTTTCTACTTATCTTGGTACTAAGATTACATTTCCACTTAATACAGTCTTTCCAGTTGATCAAAATATAATTCATCTCAATAAATTCTTCTTGATACTAAGTACTAGTAGTATAGTTCTTTTAGGTATGGTTTTATCATGGATTTTATTTAATAAGAAATATCAATTAATTTCCCCCAAGGGTTATTTGACCTTTTTTATTCATTCTGGATTACATGCATGGGGATTTGACTGGTTATATCAACAATTATTCGTCAACCCATATTTGATAATAGCGAAATATTTAAAATCCGATCCATTAAAAAGAATTATGAAGATTCCAGTCATTATTTTGAATTTTATAACAATCCATTTATTTCGAATTGAAAAATATAATCATCTTAATAATTATATAAGATCAATTATATTTGGTACGGGAGTCATTTTAGTTTTATTATTAATATTTTAAAAATTGATTATGAAATTAGAAGGAAAGATTATTTAATGTTATTACCTTGGCTCATACTAATACCATTTATTAGTGGTTTAATATGTTTGCCTTTAGAATATTTTTACATGAAATTATCGCGTTGGATTGCTTTGATAGCTCTTATCATAGTTCTGTTATTAACAATTTTAATATGGTTATTAATTAATGATAATTCATTAATTATGCCAACAGCATTTGGATTACCTCAATGGCGATATGAATATTCTCTCTCATGGATTCCTCGTTTTGGAATTAGTTTTCATCTCGCATTAGATGGAATATCACTCTTAATGCTCATGATAACCGCATTAATTGGAATCATGGCTGTATTATGTTCATGGAAAGAAATAGATCAAAATATCGGAATATTTTATTTGAACTTACTATTTGTTATTAGTGGAATAATCGGTATTTTTATCGCAATTGATTTATTTTTATTTTTCTGTTTTTGGGAAATGATGCTCATACCAATGTTTTTTATTATCTTGTTATGGGTACAGAAAGAATTTCAAGAAGATAGGAAAATTAATACTGCTATAAAGTTCTTCATTTATACCCAAGGAAGTGGTTTATTAATGTTAATAGCTATTATAAGCTTAGCTTTAATTTACTATTCTCATACAGGAGTTTGGAGTTTCAAATATGACTTATTATTACAACAAAATAACATGTCATATCCTATTGAATATATATTAATGTTGTGTTTTTTTATTACATTTGCAGTAAAATTACCTATTATACCTTTACATGGATGGTTAATTGATGTACATGATCAAGCACCTACTGCTGGATCGCTCAGTATTTTACTGAAAACGGCTGCTTATGGATTATTACGTTTCAGCTTACCACTTTTTCCAACCACATCTATGGATTTTGCTCCCATAGCAAAAGGATTGGGTCTTATTAATATTTTTTATGGAGCATGGATGGCATTTAATCAAACCGATTTAAAACGAGTTATAGCATATAGTTCTGTTTCTCATATTGGTTTGATATTAATTGCTATTTATACAGGAAATAATTTAGCTTTTCAAGGAGCAGTTTTTCAAATGATTTGTTACAGTATTTCTACAGCTGGATTGTTTATTTTATGCGGACAACTTTACGAACGTTTGCATACTAGGAATATGTATAATCTTCAAAAGATTTGGCGAAATATTAATTCTATACCAGCTTTTGTATTATTTTTTTCTTTGGCAACTATGGGAATACCTGGAACAGGAAATTTTATTGGAGAATTCTTAATTTTAGTTAGTAGTTATAATATAGCACCATATCTTACTGGAATAGCGACGATTGGTATTGTGTTTACAACCATTTATATTTTAATGATGATGCAACGACTTTATTTTGGTAGTCCAAGCAGTCATAAACATTCTTTTCACCCCATGACAATACGTGAATGCAGTATTATTATAATACTAATTGTCTTATTAGTTTGGTTGTTTATTTATCCTCAATTCATTATTAATATATCTTATGTACCATTAAATAATATTAAGCAATGGATTTTTAATACTATTTCCATTCAATCTGATCTTTTTTTATGAAATTGATAATTGCGTTACCATTTATTATGCCATTAATAGTGCTTGTTTTTACTTCAATAATTTTATTGATAGCTATTATTATATGGAAAAGAAATAATTTAGTTGGTACAGTTTCATTTATTGGTTTATCAATAGCAATACTATCAATGGTTTTTTTTAAATCTACTAAAATTCAACCAGAATTTGTAAACACTTTGTTATATATAGATAGTTATTCTTTATTTATTAGTACATTAGTATTATTAGCAAGTTTAATAACAAGTATTTTTAGTTATTTATGGTTATATTTTTATAAATTAACAGATCAAGGAGAAATTTTTTTATTAATATTAATTGCTACTTTAGGAGGAGTTGTACTGGCTAGTACAAATAATTTATCATCATTTTTTATTGGTATAGAATTGATGGCAATACCGTTATTTGGTTTAACAGGTTATACCTATAATAGGAGAAGTTATCTTGAATCTAGTATAAAATATACTTTACTATCTGCAATAACTTCTTCATTTTTGTTGTTTGGAATTGCACTTATATATGCACAAACGGGTTATTTAAACTATTCACAAATAACTACATTTACGAATAATAATATATTATTACAACCACTACTATTACTAGGTTTTGGATTAATGATGACTAGCATAGGATTTAAATTATCTTTAGTACCATTTCACCAATGGACAGCTGAGATATATCAAAAAGCACCTATTCCAGCTGTCCTTTTTCTAACTACTAGTAATAAAATTGCTATTTTTGGAGCTACAACTCGTTTATTGGTGTATTTGCATCTTATAGATAATAAAGCAGTTTGCCTTTTACTCAGTATAATGGCATTTCTATCTATTTTAGTTGGAAATTTACTTGCTTTTTTTCAATTCAATATTAAAAAATTATTAGCATACTCTTCGATTTCTCATTTTGGTTATTTATGGATAGCATTAATATGTGCACATACAAATAAATCTTTATCGTTAGAAACTATTAATATATCTTTAATTAGTTATTTATTAAGTAATTTAGGATTATTTGGGATAATCATCTTAATTTCTACTACATATCATGATTATATGGACGATATTAATTCTTATCGTGGATTATTTTTACATCATCCCATATTATCATTAGCTATGACTGTAATGATACTATCGTTAGCGGGTATTCCTCTAACATTAGGTTTTATTAGTAAATTTTATATCATTATTATGAGTATAATGTCCCATTATTGGTCGTTAAGTTTATCGATTTTAATCGGTAGTATTATTGGACTTTATTATTATTTGCGACTTATTACATATTTATATCTATCTTCACCACAATCAGATAAACTGATCATGTTATCATCAGAATCTAATTGGTTTTGGTGTATTGGAGCAATAATAGTCTGTATAATTGCGATTATTATTGGCATGTTAGGTATTTTTCCGCAATATATAATAAATCCCTAATTGATTAAAAAATATTGTTAAATAATTTATAATTTAAAATCACACAAGTCTTTTATGTCAATTTCAGTATCTACTTGACCAATTAAGTAAGAACTCAATTCAGATTCTTGAGGTGCAACCTGTACATAATCAGATACTAACCAAGAATTAATCCATGGAATTGGATTGGATTGTTGTATACTAAAAGGAATCTTGAATTTTAGAGCTTGCATTCTAATATTAGTGATATACTCAATATATTGAAATAATATTTCCTTATTTAATCCTATCATTGCTCCATCTTTGAATAAATATTCAGTCCATTCTTTCTCTTGGTTGACAGCTCGCAAAAATAAATCATAACATTGTGATTTACATTCATTTGCAATTTCTGCCATTTCTATATCATCTTCTCCAGAATGCATAAGATTGATTAAATATTGAGTTCCGGTTAAATGTAATGCTTCATCACGTGCAATCAAACGAATAATTTTTGCATTTCCTTCCATCAATTTACGTTCAGCAAAAGCAAAAGAACAAGCAAAACTAACATAAAAACGAATGGCTTCTAGAACATTGACACTTATTAAGCAAAGATAAAGTTGTTTTTTTAGGGTACGTAAATTAATAGTAATAGTTTGACCATTTACTTGATGTGTTCCCTCCCCGAAAAGATGCCAGTAACTAGTCATTTTAATAAGATCATCATAATAAATGGAAATATCTTTGGCTCGCATTTTGATTTGTTGGTTTGTCAAAATATCATCAAAAATACATCCAGGTTCATTAACAATATTACGAATAATATGAGTATAAGAACGCGAATGAATAGTTTCAGAAAAAGCCCACGTTTCAATCCAAGTTTCGAGCTCAGGTAATGATACCAATGGTAACAACGACACATTAGGACTACGTCCTTGAATTGAATCTAGCAAAGTTTGATATTTCAGATTACTGATAAAAATATGCTTTTCATGTTCAGGTAAGTTCATGAAATCAATTCTATCTTTTGAGATATCAATCTCTTCAGGACGCCAGAAAAAAGATAGCTGTTTTTCAATTAATTTTTCAAAAAAAGAATATTTTTGTTGATCATAACGCGCTATATTTACTGGTTGTCCAAAAAATAGAGGTTCTTTCAGCTGATCATTTTTTTCTTGAGAAAAAGTAGTATAAATCATATTATTCCTTAATGAATCAACTCGATTTTTAAAAAAAAATTAAATCTGACAAGCTCCACTATCACAATTATTACTATCATAAATAATAATCTCTTGTGTATAGTTTGTATTTTCAGACAGATTATTTGGAATCTGTAAATGTAATTCGTCTGATGCTCGGTCCCGTGTATTATGATAATATAATGTTTTTATGCCAAGAGTCCAAGCTGTAATTAAATCTTTAAGTAACTGTTTCATCGGTAACTTTCCCGATGAAAAGCTCTCTGGATCATAACTAGTATTAGCAGAAATAGATTGATCAATAAATTTTTGCATTAAACCAACTAATTGCAAATAACCCTCGTTATTTGGCATTTTCCACAAGAACTCATATGCTTGATTTAATTTGTCACAATCTGGCACTACTTGACGCAAGATCCCATCTTTTGATGATTTTACAGTAATACAACCTCGGGGGGGGTCAATTCCATTAGTAGCGTTAGATATTTGCGAAGAAGTTTCTGCAGGCATTAATGCTGAAAGAGTAGAATTACGTAATCCATACTTTTTAATATTAATTCTTAAGGTCTCCCAATCATAATGTAATGGTTCTACTACAATTTTATCTAGATCTTTTTTATAAGTATCAATAGGAAGAAGACCTTGAGCGTAAGTAGTTTGATTAAACCAAGGACATGCACCTTTTTCTTGTGCTAATTCATTGGAAGCTTTAAGTAAATAATATTGAATAGCTTCAAAAGTCTTATGTGTAAGATTCTTTGCACTACCATTCGAATATCGAACTCCATTTTTAGCTAAATAATAAGCAAAATTAATTACACCAATTCCTAAAGGGCGACGACCTATTGCTGAGCGTTTAGCAGCAATTACCGGATAATTTTGATAATCTAATAATGCATCTAGAGCTCGAACACTTAGTATAGCAAGTTCTTCTAGTTCATCTAGGTGATTTATAAGCCCTAAATTAAAAGCAGAAAGAGTACAAACCGCAATTTCTCCATGATTATCATTTATGTGTGTTAAGGGAGTAGTGGGTAAGGTAATTTCTAAGCATAAATTTGACTGTCGTACAGGTGCTAGATGTGGATTAAAAGCACTATGTGTGTTACAATGATCAACATTCTGAATATAAATTCTTCCTGTTGAAGCTCTTTCTTGCATCATTAAAGAGAAAAGTTCTATTGCTTTTACACTGGTTTTTCGAACTGAAATATTTTTTTCATACATTATATATAAGCGTTCAAATTCGTTTTGATCTGCAAAAAAAGCATCATATAGATCTGGAACTTCAGAAGGATTAAATAGTGTAATTTCTTCCCCATTAATCAGGCGTTGATACATTAATTTATTGAGTTGTACAGCATAATCGATATGACGAACACGATTTTCTTCAATACCTCGATTATTTTTCAGAACTAGTAGATTTTCTACTTCTAAATGCCATAAAGGATAAAATAAAGTAGCAGCACCTCCTCTTATTCCCCCTTGTGAACATGATTTCACAGCTGATTGAAAATGTTTGTAAAATGGAATACAACCCGTATGATATACTCCTCCTTCTCTAATTGTACTACCTAATGCTCTAATACGTCCCGCATTAATTCCAATTCCCGCTCTTTGAGAAATGTACTTTACAATAACGCTTGTAGTAGCATTAATAGAATCTAAGCTATCATCACATTCTACTAATACACAAGA
Organism: Candidatus Dasytiphilus stammeri; assembly: GCA_041942055.1. Classification (GTDB taxonomy): domain Bacteria; phylum Pseudomonadota; class Gammaproteobacteria; order Enterobacterales; family Enterobacteriaceae; genus Dasytiphilus; species Dasytiphilus stammeri_E. The sequence goes on from CP145874.1 coordinate 273,499, forward strand.
ACTAAATTGTCTAGTAGGTGTGCGTACTCCTGCCAAAATTGGTGTGGGTAAAGATATTTTAAAAGTAGATATGGCATCATAGAAGCGTTTTATATAATTTGCACGTATAGGACGAGGATAACTTGAAAATAAACAAGCAGCTACTAATATATATATGAATTGAGCGCTTTCGTATATTTTGCCATTAACACGGTTTTGTACTAAATATTTACCTTCTAATTGTTTTACAGCAGCATATGAAAAATTCATATCTCGCCAATGATCAATAAAGTTATCCATTTCTTCGAATTCTTCTTTCGTATAGAAATTTAATAAATTAGGGTCATACATACCCATATTAACCATGCGTGTAACCTGATCATATAGTTTAGGTGGTTGAAATTTTCCATAGGCTTTTTTACGTAGATAAAAAATTCCTAAACGGGCTGCTAGATATTGGTAATCGGATTTTTCAGTAGATATTAGATCAGCAGCCGCTTTAATAATAATTTGATTAATATCAGAAGTTTTAATTCCATTATACAACTGGATATGAGAACGCAATTCCACTTGAGAAATAGAAATATTATGCAATCCTTCAGAAGCCCATAAAATAAGCCTGTGGATCTTTTCTAAATTCAAACGTTCGATACAACCATTGCGTTTAGTAACCAACCAACTTTGGTTCATGTTGCGTTTCCCTATCAGGTAGTAAAAAATATGGATTTGAATAGAGAAGTAATATTTACTCACTCTCTTCGATTGATAAAAAGTAATTCTCAAATTAATTTAACAGTATAGTATTTTAATCAGTTATAAATCCTATACAAGCATTAATTTTATTTGGCTTAATTCTATTCTTTAATCACTAGATAGATAGTAGTGTCTAGTTGGTTTGAGTTGATTGGTATCAAATTCATAGACTAATGGAATAGCAGTAGGTATATTTAAATCAATGATTTCAGTTGGACTCATATTATCTAAATATTTTATAAGAGCACGTAAAGAATTTCCATGAGCCACAACAATAATGCGATGACCATTTTTAATAAGTGGTAAAATAACATCTATCCAATAATAAATGACTCTTTGACTAGTGGATAAAAGATTTTCCGTTAATGGAAATTCATCTATTTTTAAATAACAATACCTCATATCATTACCAGAAAACTTTTTGTCATTTGGATTTAATGCTGGAGGAGTTGCATACATATCACGACGCCATTGTTTAATTTTTTCGGCTCCATATTTTTTAATCATTTCTAATTTTTTCATACCTTGTAATGCACCATAATGCCTTTCATTTAATTTCCAAGATTTGGCTACTGGTAACCAGCTTTGTTCCAGTTGATCAAGAACAATCCATAAAGTATGAATAGCACGTTTTAGTACTGAGGTAAAAGCATAATCAAAATACCACCCTTCGTTTTTTAATAATTTTCCAGCCGATTTAGCTTCTGCTTTTCCTTTTATAGATAAATCTATATCACACCAACCAGTAAATCGATTTTCTTTATTCCATTTACTTTCTCCATGACGTAACAATACTATTTTGTTTATAGTCATTTTTTGATCCTTTTCTATACTCTAATAGCCCAGATGATTATCGTAATAAATATATCATAAAAAAAAATCGGTTTTTTGAATCTTTTTATTAGATAATTAATCACGAGCATAAAAAAATAAGATTAAATCTACAAAAAAATACTTTTTTTCAAGATATTAAAAAATATAAAATTTTGCCTATGCAAATGGATCTTTCAATTTGTTAAATAACTTCTAAATTATTGCCTATTGTTTATTCCTATGATTAAGTAGTTTGGTAATTTATATGATGGTTTCATTAACTTTATCTTCTTAGGAAAATGACAAAATGGTAACCAATTTAAGATTTGAGGAAAATCATGTAAAAAAAAGTGATACTAATGTAATTAATCTATTTTGAGTTATTTGCCAGTACGTTTAGACAAAAACCATTTCTCTATAATATTAACACAATCATTCATAATTATTTGATTTAATTTAGTATAAAGCTCACTATTAAATTTATGATCAAAAATAATTCTTAAATTGGCTTCTAAATTTAGCGATAAACTTAAGGGATCGAGATTACTCGATCCAATTGTTGACCATTTATCATCTTTATAGCTACTTTGCTATGTAATAAAAAATGACGAAAATATTCATAATTTTCTATTCCGGTTTTTATTAGATCATTATAAAGTAATTGGGGTTCTATTATTTTGACGAAAGCCATGTCAGCTTTACCTTGTATAATCAATTTAATTTGATTACCATTATGCCATTTGTAATTCATAGGTATTTTACCTCATTATATAAAATTACCTAAAAATATATAATCTTTTATTTAGGAGGACTCCAAGGCCATTTTTTATATAAGAATAATTTCCGTACTAACAAAATTATAAAAATAGCAATAATAAATAAAAAGATATATTTTATATGTTGATCTAACTGGTATAACCAAGGAAGAATCATCCTTCCTCCTACATAACCTAAAGTTACAAATATAAATGACCATAAGAATGCTCCAATTAAGTTAAATATGAAAAAAATTCCCGGATAAATTTGGCTAGCACCAATAATAATCGGACCTATAATGCGAAATCCATAAATAAACCTTACTGCAATAACAAATAATATTGGTCTTTTGTAAATCATATTTTGAACGTAGATTCTTCTAGTTTGATTTCTAAATTGTTTAAAAAAAAGATTACTAAAGTAATAACCTAATAGAAAAAGTAATTGATCTCCGAGTGCTCCTCCAAGCATAGCTACTATTAGTACTTCTTTATAATCTAATAAACCTTCTTGTACTGCTATTCCACTTAATATAATTATAGTTTCACCTTCAGTTATACAACCCACAAAAATAGCCCAATAACCATATTGGGTTATTAAACTATTAATATCAATATGCAATATATTTTCCTTCCTAGTTATCATTTGTTATTGGCAATAAATACTACTGACGGAATTGGTATGGTATAATAAATAATAAGTAGATTTTATCTGGCTATAAAACGAACGAAGTTAAATAATGGGAATATAAAAGCAATATTTCGATGTAAGTGGTTATTAATGGAATTAATGTATTTACTTGGATCTGATAAATGTCAACAGTAAAAAAGTGTATCAGTTAATAGCTTTAGGCTGTTATAAATCAAAAAATAAGTAGGTAGTATTCTCAGTTAAGGAACAGTAGTATATTCACATGCTTTAAGCGTGTTCTGTAATAAAGTAGCAACTGTCATAGGACCTACACCTCCAGGAACTGGGGTAATCCAACTAGCTCTTTGTCTAGCTTGTTCAAAATTAACATCACCAACGATTTTTCCATTTAAACGATTTATACCAACATCAATTACTATTGCTCCGGGTTTGATCCATTCACCACAAATAAAATGTGGTTTTCCAATTGCTACAATTAATAAATCAGCAATTTCTATATACTGACGTATATTTTTACTAAGGCTATGAATAATAGTGATAGTACATCCAACTAATAATAATTCCATAATCATTGGACGTCCAACAATGTTAGATGTTCCTATAATTACAGTATGGAGTCCATAAGTTAGAAGATTATATGATTTAAGTAAGGTAATTATACCATATGGAGTACAAGGTCGTAGTATTGGTGCTTGAAGACATAACCGACCTACATTATAAGGATGAAAACCATCTACATCTTTAGATGGTATAATTTTTTCTAGTAATTTAATTTGGTTGAATGTTGCAGGTAAAGGAAGTTGAACTAAAATACCATCATGAGATGAATCAAAGTTTAATTGCTCTATAAGAGCCATGACTTCCACTTCAGAAGTGCTAAGAGGTAAATTATAATAAAATGATGTAAATCCAACTTGTTTACAAGCTCGACGTTTGCTATTTATATAAATGTTAGAAATCGGGTTATCACCAATATTTATCATTGCTAATCCTGGCGGTCGTTTTCCAGTTCTGAGTCTTAGATTGACTTTTGAATGTATATATTTTTGTATTTGTTGCGCAATAATTTTACCATTAATAATATTTGCTACCATGAGAGTTATATTGATAATATATTGTTGTATGATAATATTTATTATATCAATAATCTTGATTGAATGTAAGTAAAAATGCGCCTTTAGCTCAGTTGGATAGAGCACCGGTCTTCTAAGCCGTTAGTCGTAGGTTCGAATCCTGCAAGGCGCGTACGTAATAAGAATAAAATTCATAAATGAATACTAGTAGCTACTATTTGATCTTTCCTCATTTTAATTCAATTATTTTATCATTAGGTCCAATATCGATTCATTGGTATGGTCTTATGTACCTAATAGGTTTTTGTTTTACCGTTTGGTTGGGATCACAACGGGCTCTAAGATCAAAAGAATATAATAAAGAAGAAATTGAACATTTATTCTATGTAGGTTTTTTGAGTGTTATAATTGGAGGTCGTTTAGGTTATGCATTATTTTACAATTTACCGATTTTTATAGAACATCCTCTCAATTTATTTAAAATATGGAAGGGAGGTATGTCTTTTCATGGAGGTTTATTAGGAGCAATAATTTTTATGTTGTTTTTTTCACGTCAAACACAACGACATTTTTTTCAAATTTCTGATTTTATAGCACCTTTAATTCCTTTTGCATTAGGAGTAGGAAGATTAGGTAATTTTATTAATGGTGAATTATGGGGTCGGGTAGCTATCAATCTTCCCTGGTCTATGATATTTCCAAATTCATACCCAGAAGATATCATTTTTTTAATTACACACCCTGAAGTGCAACCTATCATGGATCATTGGAAAAATTTACCTCGTCATCCTTCACAATTATATGAAATGTTATTTGAAGGAATAATTCTATTTATTATATTAAATGTTTTTATTCGTCAACCACGTCCTATGGGAAGTGTATCTAGTCTATTTTTAATAATCTATGGTTTTTTTCGTTTCATACTGGAATTTTTTCGACAACCAGACATCCAACTGGGTTTATTTCATGAATTGTTAAGTATGGGACAAATCTTATCCATTCCAATGATACTTGTTGGCATAATTATTATGATAAAGGTATATTGTATATAAATTGTAACAGGTAAATAAACTAATGAAGCAATATCTACAATTGATGGAAAAAGTCTTAACAGAAGGCGTCTTTAAAAAAGATCGCACTCAAACCGGTACGCTATCAATTTTTGGATATCAGATGAATTTAAATTTGCAAAAAGGATTTCCGTTAATTACCACTAAGCTTTGTCATTTTCGTTCAATTATTTATGAATTGTTATGGTTTTTGAAGGGTGAAACTAATATAGCGTGGTTAAATGAAAACCAAGTGTCTATTTGGGATAAATGGGCTGATAGAAATGGTAATTTAGGTCCTATTTACGGTAAACAATGGCGTGATTGGAAAACAGCTCAAGGTAAATCTATTGATCAAATTAGTCAAGTATTACAACAGATTCAAAATGATCCTAATTCTCGACGTATAATTGTATCATCTTGGAATGTAGGTGAACTAGATACTATGGCTTTAGCTCCTTGTCATATTCTTTTTCAGTTTTATGTAGCAAATAATCAACTATCTTGTCAACTTTATCAACGTTCTTGTGATCTTTTTCTGGGATTCCCTTTTAACATTGCTAGTTATGCACTTTTAGTACATTTAATTGCTCAGCAATCTAATCTTAAAGTAGGAAAGTTGATATGGACAGGAGGAGATATACATCTTTATTGCAACCATCTTGAACAGGCTAAATTACAACTCACTCGAGAACCCCTTCCACTTCCAGAATTAGTGATCAAACGAAAACCATTATCTTTGTTTGATTATTGTTTTACTGATTTTGAGGTGATGGGATACCATCCATATCCACATATTAAAGCTCCAGTTTCAGTATAATATTATGTTGATAATTTATCATTCTAATCAATTAGAAATTCTGAATCTTTTAATGTCTCATTATCTTAAAACCCTTGATTTTAATGATCCGTTTTATTCAGAAGAAATCCTGGTACCAAGTACGAATATAATTCCATGGCTAGAAATGTCAATTACAAAACAAATTGGTATTACTACTACAGCTAATATAAAATTTACTCTTCCTGATACATTTATATGGAATATGCTTGTCTGCATGTTACATGATCTTCCACAAGAAAATATGTTTACTAAAGAAAAAATTAAGTGGAAGATAATGGCAATCATTCCTAAATTGTTACATCAAGCAGAATTTAAGATCTTCAAACAATATCTTTCAATAAATCCACATCATAATAATCTTTTTATATTAGCCACTTATCTTGCAGAACTTTATTACCAATATTTAGTTTATCGTCCCGAATGGGTGATGCAATGGGAAAAGAACCAATTTACAGAAATAGATCAATCACAAATTTGGCAAGTATATTTATGGTATGAAATAATTAATTATACTAAAAAATTAGATCAATCCATATCTCATATTGCTAATCTTTATCGTGGTTTTTTAAAAAAAATGCGCAAATTGAAAACACCAACTAACTTGCCCAAGCGAATTTTCATTTTTAATATTTCAAGATTACCACCTTTATATCTAAAAATTTTAGATGCACTTAGTAAGCATATAGAGATTCATTTTTTTTTGATGAATCCTTGTCGTCATTATTGGGGTGATATCAATGAATATAAACAAGAAACTGTAAATAATCCGATTCTTAAATCGTGGGGTAAGTTAGGACGAGATAATTTGTTTATGTTATCTCAATTTGAACCAATCAATGAAATTGATGCATTTGTTGACATTAAAAATGACACAATGTTACATTCTATTCAACAAGATATTCTAGAACTAGAAGATTACACTACAATTGATTTTACCGAAAATCAAATTAAAAAAAAGCGCTTATTTAATCTTAATGATAATTCTATTCAAATTCATATTTCATATAATTTACAACGTGAATTGGAAGTTTTGCAAGATCGATTATATGATTTGATCATGAAGGATTCTTCATTAACACTTAATGATATTATTATAATGACTCCAGATATTAATCTTTATGCACCATTTATTCAAGCAGTTTTTGGAAATACTCAATCTAAATATTATTTACCTTTTCATATTTGTGATCAAAGTATTAATCAAATATATCCATTAGTAAGGTCATTTATTAGCTTATTACGGATTATAGAAGAAGAAAATTTATCTTTAGATAAAATTTTTTCGTTGCTTGACATTCCAGCATTAGCCATTAATTTTGAAATTAGTCAAGAAAATTTAGCATTTTTACATCAATTGTTATCTGAATACGAAAATAGTATTAAATATGATAATGAAAACCAAATAGAACTATTTCTTGAATCGAATAAAAATCAATTAGGTGCCAAATTAGTAGAACGAATAAGTAAAATATATATAAAATTATCTCAATGGCATAACTTTATCTTACAACCACGTGTACTTAGTGAATGGAAAAACATATTGAGCGAAATAATTAAGGATTTTTTTTGGATTGATGATAATACTGATCAAGAAGTAGTAGCAGTATTAACATTTATTCAACACAAATGGTATGTAATATTAGAAGATGCTATACCTTATCATCCTGAGATACTTCCTATACAGTTATTATACGATGAATTAATTATGCAATTAAATGAAATAAAATTAAATATGTATTTAATGAAAAATTGTATTAATTTCTGTTCTTTGATTAGTATACGTTTCATACCATTTAAAATAGTATGTGTATTAGGTATGAATGATGGTATATATCCACGTATATCATCATCAATAAGCTATAATCTCATTCTACAGCATCCTAAATTAGGGGATATTAGTCAACGTGATAATGATCGTTACTTATTTCTTGAAACTTTATTATCAGTACGAGAGATATTTTATCTTAGCTATATTGGTACTTCTATTCCAGGAAATATAAAAAAATTTCCTTCAATATTTATAAATGAAATTTTAAATTACATAGTACAAAGTTATTATTGGCCAAATAATAACATTTTAGATTTTGATAATAGTTCCAAAAAAATTACCAAGCATTTACAATGTTTTCATGATAAATATACTGATGTAATGCTAAAAAATAATGATTGCATCATCAATTCGAGTATTAACAACATGGTTTTACCAAAACCAATAATTAATGAATTGAATATCCAAAAATTTTTATATTTTTGGCAACATCCAGTACGTGCGTTTTTTAATAATCGTTTGGGTGTGAAATTTTTATATCCAGAAAGAATAACATCTTCAAAACTTAATTATTATGAATTTAATACGGAATTATTAACAACCTTAATTCAAGATCATAATCCTAGTGATTTATTTGCCTTATATCGTACCAAAGGGTTACTTCCTGATGGAGTTTTGGGAAAAATTTTTTTGCAGAAACAACATAATTGTATGAATACATTAGCACAAATTATCAAACAATATTATTGTTCTAGTGCAAAAAACATATCAATTGATTTAACTATTAGAGGGATGCGTTTAACCGGTTATTTATCACATGTGCAATTTGATGGATTAGTAAGATGGAAATGTACTCGTCTTAATTTTAGAGATGGATTACTTTTATGGCTGGAACATCTGATATATTGTATGATAAATGGAAATGGTAAGAGTAGAATGTTTGGTCCAGCAAATACTAAATGGTCTTTTGGTGCATTAGATTATCAAGAAGCAATAGATCATCTGATTCCTTTTATCGAGGGTTATCAATGTGGTATGAGTTCACCGATATTATTATTACCAAAAACAGGAGGAGCATGGTTAAAAGCTAGTTATGATAAAAAAAAATCTATCATATCTTATGATGAAAAAACACAACTTAAAGCACGTCAACGATTACTAATGACATGGATGTGTGATAAAACTGGAGAAATTAATGATCCGTATTTACAACGTTTATTTCGTATTATGGATGAGTATCGTATAAAAGAAGTTATTAGAAATGCTGAATCTTGGTTATTACCCATAATGCATTTTAACCAACTGGATTCTAAGTAAGACGTTCTTTTATCCGAGCACCTTTACCCGTTCTATCGCGTAAATAATACAATTTAGCCTTTCTTACCAAACCTCTACGTTTAATTAAGACACTTTCAATTATATGTGAATGCTTTTGAAATACTCGTTCTATTCCTTCTCCATTCGCATACCATTTACGCACAGTAAAAGATGAATTTAATCCACGATTACGGAGTGCAATAATTACACCAGAAAAGGACTGTAGCCTTTTTTTTAAACCCTCAACTACCCAAACTTTTACTTCAACAGAATCTCCTGTACGAAAGTAAGGTATGTCTTTTCTAATTTGTTCTTCTTCTATTAATTTTAATATATTCATATGTTTTTTGATTAAAATTAAGATTTTAAAAAATCTTGGTTTTGAAATTCAGTTAATAAATCGAGTTGTTCTTGATTAAAAGGAAATTTATTTAGAAGATCAGGTCTTCGAATCCATGTTCGTCCCAATGATTGTTTCATTCGCCATCGCTTAATTTCATAATGATTTCCTGATAATAAAACTGGTGGAATAGATTTTCCATCTAATATTTTCGGTCTAGTAAAATGTGGATATTCTAACAAACCTTGAAAAAAAGAATCTTCTTTTACAGATCGAAGATCTTTTCCTACTGCACCTGGTATAAATCGAGTCATTGCGTCTATTAAGATCATAGCTGGTAATTCGCCACCGGTTACTATATAATCTCCTACTGACCATTCTTCATCAATTTCCATATGAATGATTCTTTCATCTATTCCTTCGTATCGTCCACATACTAAAATAAGTTTATTTGAATGTGCTAATTCATTAACACCTTTTTGGTCAAGTTTTCGTCCTTGAGGAGATAAATAAATCACTTTCACTAAATTTCCTGCAGTTTTTCTGGCTGTATGAATAGCATCCTGTAATGGTTGTACCATCATTAACATGCCAGATCCTCCTCCATAAGGACGATCATCAACAGTTTTATGCTTATTTAAAGTAAAATCTCGAGGATTCCAATACTGAATACTGACTAAACCATTTTTTATAGCTTTGCTTGTTATACCATAATCAGTAATAGCTTTAAACATTTCTGGAAATAAACTAATAACTCCAATCCACATCATATGTATGTCTTTTCTTTCTCTTAATGATTGATTTCTTGAATCAAAATACTGGTTTTCCAAGTGATGGAAATAAATTTACTTATTAAATTTATTTTACTAACTACTTTATTTTTAATAAAAGGAATTAATATTTCTTTTATTTTATATCTATTAACTTTTACTACCATAATATCATATGAAATGGTTGAAAATAAACGGACTACTTTTCCTAATTGATTTCCGTCTGCCGTTATAATTACACAACCTATAATATCTTTCCAATAATACTCTCCTTCTTCCAGAGTTGGTAACTGACTAGATTCAATCATGATATCATAGTTATTAAATTTTTTAGCTTTTTCCCTGTCATTAATACCTTTAAGCTTAATAATAAAACCATGAGGTTTTTCATACCATTTTTCTAGTTCTATTTTGATCCACTGATTACAATAATATTCATTAATAATAAACCATGGTTGATAAAAAAAAATATTTTTTTTATTTTGTGTAAAAGATATTAACTTTATCCATCCACGTACACCATACGCAGATCCTATTTTTCCCAAAATCAAAGGATTTTTAATAATCATTCATGATTTTTTATCTTCTTTATCAAATACTTTACTCTAGATGAAACTATTGCACCTTGACTTATCCAATACTTAATACGGTCTAAATTCAAATGAAGTGAGTTATCTTTCGTCATAATCGGTTGAAAAAAACCTACCCGCTCAATAAATCTTCCATCACGGGGACTGCGATTATCAGCAACAACTACTTTATAAAACGGCCTATTTTTACATCCATGACGTGCTAAACGAATAATTATCATTGTTATATATAATATATCTATTAAAAGTGTAGATTAAAGACTTTAAAACGCCTCAATTTGATTTAAAAAAATTACTTTTTAATTTATAACTTGAGTTATCATATTTTCATTAAGTTACTGATCCATTTTGATACTCTCCATGGTTTCATTTTTTTCATAAATCTTTGCATATTTCCAAATTGTTTTAATAAATTATTAACTTCTTGTACTTGCAAACCACAACCAGAAGCTATACGACGTTTTCGTGAACCTTTTATTATTTCAATTTTTTTACGTTCTTTATGTGTCATTGAATTAATAATAGCTTCCATATGGATTAAGGTTTGATTACTAACGTTAGAAAGATATGAAAGATCTTTATGTAATAATCTACTGATCATTATTGCTATTTCATTTTCATCCATTTGACGTATTTGTTTAATATGAAGTAAAAAATCATCTAAGTCAAATAGGTCTCCTTTTTGTAATTTTTGAACCAATTGTTGATTTTTATCATCATCGATATTACTTTCGATTTTATCAATGATAGAAATTACCTTATTCATTCCTAATATTCTGCAAGCCATACGTTCAGGATCAAATGATTCTATTGCATCTATCTTTTCTCCTAAACCAATAAATTTTATTGGTTTTCCAGTAATCTGACGAATAGATAATGTAACTCCCCCGCGTGCATCTCCATCCAACTTAGTTAACATAATACCAGTTATGGAGAGCATTTCATTAAATGCTCTTGCTGAATTTATTGCATCTTGACCTGTCATAGCATCAACCACATAGATCGTTTCTATAGGATTTGTAATCCTATGAATTTTTTTAATCTCATCCATCATTTTTATATCTACATGTAGACGACCAGCAGTATCTACTAATAAAACATCATAAAATTTTTGCTGTGCTTGTTTAAGCGCATTATTTACAATCACAATTGGATTATTGTTTACATACTTATTATCTATTACATAACAATCTATACCTGCTTGGTTAGCAAGCATTTGTAACTGAGTTAATGCTCCTGGACGATAAATATCTACTGAGACTGTCAGGATGTTTTTTTTATATTGATCTCGCAATAATTTTCCAATTTTTATAACACTAGTCGTTTTACCAGTCCCTTGTAATCCTACTAGCAAAATTACAGCTGGAGGGGAAGTTGAGAGATTAATTTTATTATCTTTTTCTCCCATTGCTGTTATTAGTTCTTGTTTAACTATTTTAATAAATTCTTGTCCAGGTGTAAAACTTTTACTTACAGAATGTCCCATTGCATTAATTTTTACACGATTTATAAAATTCTTTACTATCGGAAGAGCAACATCGGCTTCTAATAATGCAATACGAACTTCACGCAATGTATCATTTATATTATTTTCAGTTATCCGCCCATAACCTCTAATTTTGTGTAGGATACTAGATAGTCTATTAGTTAAATTTTCAAACATAAAATTCTATAGTTAGTGAGAACCATGATAATTTGATAAGAAAGTAACAAAACTTATCTTATCAGTAGCTTCCAAAGAGGATTGAAGTAAACATGATATTTTGACTTCTTGATCGAATTGTTCTTGAGTCAAAATCTTACAATCTTCTTTAAGTAAAATACGATGATAGTTATCAGATAATGTCATTCCAGTTTTTATTAACCCTTTTTTTATTATTAACTTTAGAATACGTGAAGAATAAGTTAATTTTGGATCATCAAATAATTTGATTATATAGTTACATGTATTTTTATAATCATTACAATTATTATAATCTAATATATTTGCTAAAAACTCTAAGTCCTGTAAAATACTTTTCCCTATTTCAGCTAATGGTAACATAGTATTGTTTAGAGAGATTGTCTGTCCTGGCTTCCGACCATATAAAGCTACTATATCCCAATTTTTACGAATATCAATTAGTTCTGTGCTGTTCATTTGGACATTATCAGTTAACAAACACCATAATAAGAACAAATCTAGAAATCTAATTTGTTGTAAATTTATTCCAATTGAACTAAATGGATTAATATCTAATGAACGCACTTCAACATATTCAATTCCTTTACGTATTAGTGCTTGAGATATAGATTCTCCTTCATCAATTACACATTTTGGACGTATTGGAGCATAAAATTCATTTTCGGTCTGCAAGAGGTTAGTATTCATTTGAATAAATTCCCCATTTTTTTTCAAACCTATACGTGTATATTTATCATAAGGTGTTGTAAGAGCTTTTTGTAAGCTATTTACATAACTTCTCAAACTATTGAGACTAATATCTAAATTCTTCTGTAACTCACTAGTATATCCAAGTGGACTGAGACGTAAAGAGGTTGCAAATGGTAAATAGAGCATTTCATGATTATGAGATTCAAAATCTAACGAAGTTTTTTTACCTTGTAAAAATGATCGAGAAATGGCTGGAGATGCACCAAATAGATATGGTATGACCCATCCAAAACGATAATAATTACGTATTAAGCTTAAATAACTAGCTGAAATAAATTCTTTACTACTTTTTCCATAGCATTTTTGCCAAAAATTTAAAGGTAAAGAAAAATTATAGTGTACTCCTGAAATCATTTGCATCTTACTACCATAACGATATTTCAATCCAGAACGATAGAGTGTTTTTAGTCTTCCAATATTAGACATTCCATATTGAGCTAATTTTATATTCTCTTCACAACTAACTAAACTTGGCATACTCAATGACCACATCCGTTCATGTTCCTTATCTAATTTATGGACTACATGACAATGAAGATCTTTCAAAAAATTCATAAGATATGTTATATTATTGCTGACAGGAGTAATAAATTCTAAAAGAGCTTCAGCATAATCAGTGGTGATCCACTTATTTGTTAATGCCGATCCAAGAGATGAAGGATGTGTAGTTCTGACTATATTTCCATCAAGTTCTTGAACACGTAGTGTTTCTCTTTCTATTCCACGATTGATCCCTTGGAAAATCTCTGGATGTGATTCAAGCCATAGGAGTATATGTTTTTTTATATTTGGTATCAATTAGCTAAATCTCTAAAATTAGTATTGATTATTAATCATACATACTATAAGCGCACCCGGAAGGATTCGAACCTACGACCTCTCAGTTCGTAGCCGAGTGCTCTATCCAACTGAGCTACGGGTGCATAAAATATTTACTACTAGTAGAGTAATATCCCTAGATTATAAGAATCTTATATTAGATCGATAATTTCAAGAGCAGTGAGAGTGGGATTCGAACCCACGATGCAGTATTACCACATGCTCCCTTAGCAGGGGAGCGCCTTCAACCACTCGGCCACCTCACTGATTTTGAGTTAGCGCCATTTTTACTTTTATTGATTTATATGTCAAATAAAATTATTAATAATATTATCTAATTAATAATTAGAAGTGTAACAAGTTAATGGTTATCTAGATTCTATCATCTTCTGCTTGAATCTGTTTATAGATTTCTTCACGATGAACTGAAATATGTTTTGGAGCTTTTATGCCAATACGTACCTGATTACCTTTTATTCCTAATACTGTTATAGTTATTTCATTACCTATCATAAGGGTTTCACCAATTCTGCGAGTTAGAATAAGCATTCTGTACTTCTCTCCTTGAACTTAACTGTTATGTTAATAAATATAATTCATTTTAGGATATTTTTCTCCTAATTTTATGATAAATGATTCATTATAAAATGTTTAATTTCGCTCAAGATAGTTGGCAAAATCACTACCGATGTTCCATATGCTTGAGCAATATCTTGACAACCTCCACCCTTTCCATTAATTTTAGGAATAATTTGATTAATTAAATCATTTGCTGTCAATTTACTAATTAGATCTGGAGTTACTGCAGCTATTAAGAATAGTTTATTAGTCATTACTGTTCCTAAAATAATAACTACTGATTTGAGTTCTTTTTTTATACTTTTAACGATAGATCTAAGATTTTTTTCGTCAGTATTACTTAACTGATTAATAACTACATTAGTTTTATTAATCTGAATAACTTGTTTTAGAATCAACGTACGATCCCTTAGGTTTTTTTCAGCTGTTAACTGTACTAGATTCTTTTTTAGGATACTAATTTCTTGCTTCAGCGAATGTATTTTATTAATAATGTTATCATCATTAGTTTTAAGAATAAAACGGATTTTTTGTAAAACGTCTTTCTGCATTTGTATTTGTTGTAAAGCTATTTCTCCTGTACTAGCTTCTATACGTCGAATACCTGCCGCTATACTCGATTCGGTATTAATACGAAATAAACCAATTTCTCCCGTATACTTAACATGAGTTCCATTACATAATTCGGTTGAAAAATCGCCTATTGTTAATACTCTAACCTTTTTCTCATATTTATTCTCAAATAATGCGATAACACCTTTTTCTTTGGCAACTTCATATTCCATAAGGTTAGATGTAACGGGGAAATTCTGAATAATTGTTCGATTTACCATGAATTCAATAGTACGAAGTACTTGTGGTTGAATTTGAGCCAAATGAACGAAATCAAACCGTAAATGTTTTTCATTTATTAATGATCCTTTTTGTATTACGTGATTTCCTAAAATTTGACGTAATGTAGCATGTAACAAATGTGTCGCCGAATGATTTCTACATATTTTATTCCTACGATTAGTGTCTATACATGCGATAACCCTATCTCCTATATGAAAACACCCTCTAATCATTTTCCCTATATGAAAAATCGCCTTACCGATTTTTTGAGTATCACTAACTATAAACTCTAGATTATCTGTATAAAGCTTGCCAGTATCTCCCACTTGACCACCGCATTCACTATAGAAAGGAGTCTCATCTAAAATAACTATTCCCTCTTCTTTCTCAGATATCATATCTTGTACTTTATGTGAAACAATTATAGCAATGATAGTGGTTTGTAAATGATGATAATCATGTCCCTGAAATATAGTAGTAACATTATCAGTCTTTATTATTTGACTATTATTAAGAAAATGATGGTGTTTTCGACTGCGTTGCTGCTGTAATTCCATGGATAATTTAAAACCCTCCTTATCTACTTTGACTTCATGCTCCTGACATATTTCAGTGATTAATTCTAAAGGAAATCCATAAGTATCATATAAACGAAATGCGGTTTCACCATCTAGTATATCTCCATGTAATTTTGATAATGCTTCGTTTAATAATAAATTACCTCGTTCTAAAGTTTGTGCAAATTTTTCTTCTTCAACTTTTAATATATTTTCTACAATTAATTTCTGATTTTTAATAGATTCAGCTACTATTCCCATTACTTGTATAAGAGGTCTTACTAACTTATAAAAAAAGGTTTCTTTTATTCCCAACATATATCCATGACGCACTGCACGTCGTATAATATGACGTAATACATATCCTCGTCCTTCATTAGAAGGTAAAAGACCATCGGCAATGAGAAAAGCACAAGAACGTATATGATCAGCAATAACTCTTAATGATGGACAATTATCTTCCGGTATTAAGGTTATTAAAGTCGCAATATGTTTAATTAAAGTTCGAAATATATCAATATCATAATTACTTTCTGCTTTTTGTAAGATAGCTGCAATACGTTCTAATCCCATTCCAGTATCTATTGATGGTGAAGGTAATGGAATTATAGAACCATCTTCTTGTCGATTATATTCCATAAAAACGATATTCCAAATTTCAACATAGCGAGTACCAACGGATTCTAAACTTCCTGGAGGAGATCCATAAAAATGATTTCCTCGATCATAAAAAATTTCTGTACTCGGTCCACAAGGTCCAGTCTCGGCCATTTTCCAAAAATTATCTCCAGAAAATTGGATTTTGGTTGTCTGTTGTGGTCTGTTTTTTACTACTCCCATGCGAATTAGGCGTTCATGAGGGATTTCTATTTCGTTAGCCCAAATATCATAGGCTTCATAATCGCTATTATGGACCGTAATCCATAATTTATCTTTCGGTATATTAAACCAATGTGAACTGGTTAATAATTCCCAAGCTAAATTAATAGCTTTTTTCTTAAAATAATCTCCAAAACTAAAATTACCTAGCATCTCAAAAAAAGTATGATGACTAGGAGTATAACCAACATTTTCTAGATCATTATGTTTTCCGCCCGCTCGCATGCAACGTTGAGATGTTGTAGCACTTGAAAAACCCAATTTTTCTTTTCCCAAAAAATAATTTTTAAACTGATTCATACCAGCATTTGTAAACAGCAATGAATTATCATTCTTAGGTATTAAAGAGCTACTACTTATTACTTTATGATCTTTGCTTTTGAAAAAATCTAAAAATGTTTGACGAATTTTTGCAGTATTTTTATACTTCATAACTATTAATTTTCCTAAAAAGCTAGTTATTAAAAACTTTAATTGTTATTTGATTCTCCTTTTTACGATAAAAATAATATTTGTCGCAGTTTTTGTTCCAGTTCGTTAGCTATAGCAAGATGTTCTTTTAAATAGTTACTAGCATTATTTTTACCTTGTCCTATTGTCACACCATTATAGCTATACCAGATACCTGCTTTTTCTATCAAATTGTTTTTGACACCTAAATCTAGAATTTCACCATAAATATTAATGCCTTCACCGTATATGATTTGAAAATCTGCTTGTTTAAATGGAACTGCTACTTTATTTTTAACAATCTTGACACGTGTTTCACTACCTATAACATTATCACCATTTTTAATAGAACCAATGCGACGAATATCTAGACGTATTGAGGCATAAAATTTTAATGCATTACCACCAGTTGTAGTTTCAGGATTCCCAAACATCAGTCCAATTTTCATACGAATTTGATTAATAAAAATCAAAAGCGTATTGGATTGTTTTAAAGTACCAGCTAATTTACGCATGGCTTGACTCATCATACGAGCTGCAAGTCCTATATGCAATTCCCCAATATCCCCTTCAATTTCTGCTTTTGGTGTAAGTGCAGCCACTGAATCTACAATAATTACATCGACAGCTCCAGAACGAGCCAAAACATCACAAATATCTAAAGCTTGTTCACCCGTATCCGGTTGTGAACATAACAAGTTATCTATATCTACACCTAATACTTTTGCATATCCCGGGTCTAAAGCATGTTCTGCATCTATAAAAGCACAAGTTTTATTTTGTCTCTGTGCAGCCGCAATAACTTGAAGCGTTAAAGTAGTCTTACCCGAGGATTCAGGGCCATAAATTTCAACAATTCTACCTAATGGTAAACCACCTACACCTAAAGCCAGATCTAAAGTTAACGAACCGGTAGATATTGTTTCCACATCCATAGCTCTATTTTCTCCTAAACGCATAATAGAGCCTTTACCAAATTGCTTTTCAATTTGTCCCAGTGCAGCTAAAAGAGCTTTGTTTTTATTATTTTCTTCATTCACCGAACACTTATCCCTAAATAAATACTTTAAAAGTATTTATTTATATCTAGTAAGATTATATTAGATTGGTTATTTGATATAAAATTCAGGTTTATTAATACAATATTATATCATAGGAATCTTAATCATGGATATTTCTAATCATACCCCAATGATGCAACAATATTTACGTATTAAGGCTGAACAGAAAGATAGTCTACTTTTTTATCGGATGGGGGATTTTTATGAACTTTTTTTTGAAGATGCAACACGTGCATCACAATTATTAAATATTTCCCTAACACACCGCGGAATCTATAATAATCAGCCAATACCTATGGCAGGTATACCGTATCATGCAGTAGAAAATTACTTAGCTAAATTAGTACATTTGGGAGAATCAGTTGCCATTTGTGAACAAATTAATGATCCTACATTAAATAGAGGTCCAGGACCTGTAGAACGCAAAGTAGTACGTATTGTTACTCCTGGAACAATAAGTGATGAAGCACTCTTACAAGGATCTACCGATAATATTTTAGCCGCCATTTTACACCAGGTAGAAGGATTTGGTTATGCTACTCTTGATATTAGTTCAGGTGATTTTAGATTAGTAGAACCACATGATAAAGACAGTATGATATTAGAACTTTATAGAACTAATCCTGCAGAAATTCTGTATCCTGAAAACTTTGACGCTTATGAAATCATCAAAAAATTTAGAGCGATACGTCGGCGACCGCTATGGGAATTTGAATTAGATACTGCACGTCAAGAATTAAATCTTCAGTTTGGTACTCGTGAACTGAATGGATTTGGTGTTAATCATGCTGAGCGAGCTTTACGATGTGCAGGATGTTTACTGCAATATGTTAAAAATACTCAGCAAACAGCTCTTCCTCATATTAGATCTATAAAATTTGATAATCAACAAGATACTATTATTATGGATGTAACAACTATTCGTAATTTAGAAATCACAAAAAATCTTTCTGGAGGACATGATAACACCTTATTATCCATAATAGATAATACAGCCACTCCTATGGGAAGTAGAATGTTGAAACGTTGGTTGCATAAACCTACACGGGATATACAAATCATTCATAGCCGTCAAGATAGTATAGAGATCTTACTGCTACAAAATAATCTCTGTACTACTATTAAATCAATCTTGCGTAATATAGGAGATTTTGAACGCATTATAGCACGTTTAGCATTGCGAACAGCTAAACCTCGGGATTTTGCACGTATACGTAATATTTTAGAACAGCTACCCAAAATAGATAATTTACTTATCACAGTTAAATTAGATTTTATTCAAGACATAAGAAGTAAATTAGGACATTTTGAAAAATTATTAAAATTATTAGAACGTGCTATTGTTAATAATCCACCTAGTTTAATAAGAGATGGAGGGGTAATTGCTAGTGGATATCATCTGGAATTAGATGAATTACGTGCACTTTCTAATGGTGCTAGCGATTATTTAGCAAAATTAGAAATTCGAGAACGTGAACAATCGGGATTAGATACCCTAAAAATTGGATTTAATGCTATTCATGGTTATTATATTCAAGTTAGTCGCAGTCAAAGTAATCGGGTTCCTATAAACTATATAAGACGTCAAACTCTCAAAAATAATGAACGTTACATTATTCCAGAATTAAAAAAATATGAAGAAAAAGTTTTAACTGCTAAAGCTAAAATTTTAGCACTTGAAAAAAAACTTTATGAAGAACTATTTGAAGTGACCTTACCATATATTGCAAACTTACAATTAAGTGCAAGAGCTATTGCTGAACTTGATGTTTTAATTAATCTTGCCGAACGGGCATGTTTATTAAATTACTCCAAACCTATTTTCAGTACTGAATGGGGTATAATCTTAAAAAATGCTCGTCATCCTGTCGTAGAAAAAGTTATAAATGAACCCTTCATTGCTAATTCATTGTCATTAACATCACAACATCGTTTGCTTCTTATTACAGGTCCTAATATGGGAGGAAAAAGTACTTATATGCGTCAAACTGCACTAATTGTATTAATGGCATATATTGGTAGTTATGTACCCGCAGAATACGCTCAAATTGGTACTGTTGATAGAATTTTTACACGTATAGGATCTGCAGATGATTTAGCATCTAGTCGTTCGACTTTTATGGTTGAAATGACTGAAATAGCTAATATTTTGCATAATGCTACAGAAAATAGTCTAGTTCTTATAGATGAAATTGGAAGAGGTACATCTACCTATGATGGTTTATCATTAGCATGGGCGAGTGCTGAAACCCTGGCTAGTTGTATAAAATCTATGACAATGTTTGCTACACATTATTTTGAACTGACTACTTTACAAGAAAAAATAGAAGGAGTATTAAATTTATATTTTGATGCAATTGAATATAATGAAAAAATTGCATTTTTATATACTGTACATGAAGGAGCAGCTAATAAAAGTTATGGTTTATCTGTTGCAGCTTTAGCTGGAGTCCCCAGATACGTTATAATTAAAGCACAACAAAAACTCCAAGAGTTAGAAAAATTATTTCAGTATAATCAAATTCCACCAACATCATGTTATATTCATAATAATTATGATGAATCACAATTAAGATTAGATACAGTTAGAAGTAGATTGCAAAACTTAAATCCTGACATCATAACTCCACGTCAAGCACTAGAATTAATTTATGAATTAAAAAAATCTATGGCGATGGAATAACTTCCACCGCCATAGTATCACCTAGCAAAAAATAGCTTCTGTATTCAATCCGTGTGAATGTAAAATTTCCCGTAATCTTCGTAATGCTTCAACTTGAATTTGACGCACTCGTTCTCTTGTTAATCCAATTTCACGACCAACATCTTCAAGTGTTGAAGCTTCGTAACCTAATAATCCAAATCTACGTGCTAATACTTCTCGTTGCTTGGAAGTAAGTTCATATAACCATTTAATAATACTTTCTTTCATATTTTCATATTGAGTGGTATCTTCAGGTCCTAAGTATTTTTCATCAGCTAAAATATCTAGTAAAACTTTCTCGGATTCACTATAACAAGGTTTATCTACTGAAGATATACGTTCATTAAGTCGAAGCATACGATTTACATTAGCAATAGGTTTATCAAGTTGTTTGGCAATGTCCTCAGCACTGGGTTCATGATCTCGTGTATTTAATAACTCACGAGAAGTACGTAAATAAACATTTAGTTCTTTTACAATATGAATAGGGAGTCTAATAGTACGTGTTTGATTCATAATAGCTCGTTCTATAGTTTGACGAATCCACCATGTAGCATAAGTTGAAAAACGAAATCCTCTTTCGGGATCAAACTTTTCTACTGCCCTTATTAAACCTACATTTCCTTCTTCTATTAAGTCTAGTAATGCTAACCCTCGATGACTATAACGACGTGCAATTTTTACTACTAGACGTAAATTGCTTTCTATCATGCGTTGACGTGAAGTAATATCACCTAAAGAAGCACGTTTTGAAAAGAATACTTCTTCTTCTGCAGTTAATAATGGGGAAAATCCTATTTCTCCTAAATAAAGCTGTGTAGCATCTAACACACGTGTAGTATCAGCTTCATCTATAAAATCATTGTTATCAGTAAATTTATGGTCATCAAAAAAATCAGTTAAGATTCCTTCTAATTCTTCATGGTTTTCTTCATCTAATTGTAACTCATTTAGTTCCAGCATGGTTTGGCTCATAATAAAATAGCTCCTTACCTATATAACACTAATTAAATTAGTGTGGATTTTGCTAATTTTCCTCTTTACTATTGCGAATAGTTTGGATTCATTCTTATTTGGCGAGAAATGTTTGCTTGCTTTTTTTTTAAAAACAGATTATTTAAGTATTTGATATAGACTTCTGATATTTCACTAATGAGATTAGATTTTGATATGAAGATTGTTTTCAGTAAAATGATTAATAAGTTTTGAATGAGATAAAATCTATAATAATATTTATTATCTATTAAATTAGGTCAAAGAACATCCATGAATTTAATTATAGTATTAATATTTAATTTGCTGCATTAAAATAAAAAATTTTTAAATTATATTTTTATATGATCGGAAATCAATAAGATGATCGCATCACAAGCAATACCTTCTTTACGTCCAATAAATCCTAATTTTTCTGCAGTTGTTGCTTTAATATTTACTTGGTTTAATTTACATTCAAGATCTTTAGATAGATTAATGCGCATTGGTGTGACATATGGACGAATTAAAGGTATTTGAGTGATAATTGTAACATCAATATTACCTATTATATAACACATCTTTCTAATCTGCTGCCAACAAGTACGTAGTAGAATCCTACTATTTGCAGCTTTATAAGCTTGATTATCATCTGGAAATAATCTTCCAATATCTCCAAGTGCAGCCGCACCTAACAAGGCATCCATAATAGCATGAAGTACAACATCACCATCAGAGTGAGAAATAACTCCTGGTACATTAGGTATTTTTACTCCCCCAAGAATAAGTTGTTTTTCTTGCTGACAAAAAGCATGAATATCAAAGCCATGACCAATTCGCATTATGTATTATTATTCTCTCTATTTTGATTGTTTTTATGTATATAAAACTCAGCTAAATATATATCTTCAGGATATGTAATTTTAATGTTATCACTACTTCCAACGATCAATAATGGATGATAACCACAATATTCTAATGCACAGCAATCATCAGTAAGTTCGATATGATTATCTAAAGCATGCTGTAAACATTTACGAAATAGAGTTATGGAAAATAACTGTGGTGTTAAAGCATGCCATAAATTATTACGTTTAATAGTGTAAGATATTATTGGTTGGTTCAATTGACTTCTTTTAATAGTATCACGAACTGGAGCTACTAAAATGCCACCAATAGAATTAATACTTCTAATAGATAATAATTGATCTAAATCTTTTCGACATAAACAAGGACGTACTGCATCGTGAATCAGAATCCATCTTTCTGGAGAATCATTTGTAATCACTTGTAATGCTGCCATAACTGAACCTGCTCTAGTATTATCACCAAGAACAGTTGTAATACGTTTTTTATGATCTGGAGGTATAGGTAATGAATGAAACCATTTATCATTATAATTTAAAGCTATAATAATGCGATTAATGAGCGGATGTTCTAATAATACAGCTAGTGTATATTCTATGATAGTTTTACCATGAATGGTCAAGTATTGTTTAGGAGAAGAGGATTGCATCCTTTTACCGATACCTGCTGCAGGAACAATAGCAACAATATTTGGAATAGTTGTCCAAGTCATATTATAATTTACATTAAGGATGATTTAAAAATAAATTGTATTAAGTTCATTTTTTGAATCTCATTACTTTACTAAATGAAATATGATGTCCTAATATTTCTTCAATACGAAGAAGCCGATTATATTTAGCCACTCTTTCAGATCGACTTAGAGAACCCGTTTTGATTTGAGAGGCTGCTGTTCCTACGGCTAAATCTGCAATTATTGTATCTTCTGTTTCTCCAGAACGGTGAGATATAATAACTTCATAACCGGCTAATTGAGCCATTTTTATTGTCTCTAAAGTTTCACTTAAGGTTCCAATTTGATTTAATTTAATAATTATAGAATTAGCAATATTATTTTGAATACCTTGTTGGAGTTTGTGTTTATTAGTAACAAATAGATCATCTCCAACAATCTGTATTTGATTACCTAAGATTAGAGTTTGGTATGCAAAACCTTTCCAATCTGATTCATTTAGTCCATCTTCAATAGATACTATTGGATATTTTTTTGATAATTGTTCAAGATAATGTGTTAGTTCTTTTGAAGAAAACATTTGTTTTTCACTAGCTAATATATATTTTCCTGATTTATAATCAAAAAATTCAGAAGCAGCACAATCTATTGCAAAGAGAATATCTTTTCCTACTATATAACCTGATGTTGTTATGGCATCAGTAATATAATCAAATGCCTCTTGATGCGATCCAATATTAGGCGCATAGCCACCTTCATAACCAACAGCAGTATTCATACCCGATTTTCTAAGCACTTTTCCTAAATTATAAAATATCTCACAACCCATCTGCACTGCTTCTTTTATATTAGTTGCCGCAATTGGTATAATCATAAATTCTTGAATATCAAGATTATTATTAGCGTGTTTTCCCCCATTAATAATATTTATCATAGGAAGTGGAATCAAATATTTTCCTAATGTTCCATGTAATTCTGAAATATATTCATATAGGGCCATTTTTTTTACTAATGCTGCTGCTCTTGCATTAGCTAATGAAACAGCTAAAATAGCATTTCCTCCTAAGTTGGATTTATTTTTAGTACCATCCAAATCAATCATGATCTTGTCAATATTTTTTTGATTAATGGCATCTTGGCCTATTATTGCTTTAGCAATGTTATTATTAATAGTAAAGATAGCTTTTTTTACTCCTTGACCAAAAAACCGTGATGGATCTCCATCACGAAGTTCTAATGCTTCATAAGAACCTCGAGAGGACCCTGATGGAACCGAAGCTCTTCCAATTAATCCAGATGCTAAATGAATTTCTGCTTCAATAGTAGGATAACCACGAGAATCTATGATTTCACGACTAATGACTTGGATTATTTTAGACATTTAAATATCTCTTTAATATTATAATAATATTTTAGTTTATAAGTTGTGATCTATATTTACTTGCAGCTTTCACAAAACCTTCAAATAAAGGGTGTCCTTCTCTAGGATTAGATGTAAATTCAGGATGAAATTGACATGCAATAAACCAAGGATGATTGGGCATTTCTATAATTTCTACTAACCTTAAATCTGATGATCTTCCAGTTATACGTAAACCAGCTTTTTCAAGTGGCTTAATTAAAATATTATTTGCTTCATATCGATGACGATGACGTTCAATGATAACTGATGTGTTATATAATTTTCTTGCTAAGCTATTTTTTTTTAGGTAACACCTTTGACTTCCAAGACGCATAGTTCCTCCCACAATATTGGATTTTGAATGCAATTGATTTTTTTCTTCATAATCCTTCCATTCACTAATCCGAGTAATAATTGGATATTTACAATCTGGTCTGAATTCCGTAGAATTAGCATCTTGGATTCCAACTACATTACGTGCAAATTCCATCAGTGCCACTTGCATTCCTAAACATATTCCTAGATATGGAATGTTCTGCTCCCTCGCATATTGGACTGTCATTAATTTTCCATCTATACCTCTAGAACCAAAACCACCTGGTACTACAAGAGCATCAATATTTTTCAAAATTATTCTGCCATATTTTTCAACATCCTGAGAACTAATGAGTTTGATATCAACGGTTATTCTATTTTGAATACCTCCATGTTTTAGCGCTTCAATAACTGATTTATATGCATCCGGAAATTTTACATATTTTCCCACCATTCCTATTTTTACTGATCCTTTGGGATGAGATTCTTTATAAATAATTTGTTCCCATTCTGACATATCAGCTGATCTTGATAATAAACCTAATTTTTTACAAATATATTCATCTAAACCTTGTGATTGTAATAAAAAAGGAATTTTATAAATTGAATCCATATTTTTTAATGTTATCACAGCGTTTTTTGGAACATTACAAAATAAAGCAATTTTTGTAATTGCATCATCATGAATATCATCTTCACATCGACAAATTAAAATATCTGGTTGTATTCCAAGAGAAAGCAATTTTTGTACTGAATGTTGAGTAGGTTTAGTTTTTACTTCAGAAGTATAAGTAATATACGGAACTAAAGTGAGATGCATATAAATTGTATGTATTCGTCCAACTTCAATGGCTATTTGACGAATCGCTTCAATAAATGGTAATGATTCTATATCACCAACTGTACCACCAATTTCTACTAAGATGATATCGTAACCCATTGCCGCATCATTAATACGTTGTTTAATAGCATTAGTTATGTGAGGTATAACTTGTATAGTAGATCCTAAATAGTCACCACATCGTTCTTTTCTTAAAATATCTGCATAAATTTTTCCGGTAGTAAGATTATTAAGACGTGTCATACGAGTACGAATAAACCTTTCATAATGACCTAAATCTAAATCAGTTTCAGCTCCATCTTCAGTAACGAATACTTCTCCATGTTCAAGAGGACTAATTGTTCCAGTATCTACATTAATATATGGATCTAGTTTAATCAATGTTACATTCAAACCACGAGCTTCAAGAATAGCTGCTACAGAAGCTGCAGCTATTCCTTTTCCAAGAGAAGAAATTACTCCTCCAGTAATAAAAATATAATTTGTCGCCATAATCAATTAAAATGGAGTAATAGTATACTGATATCATCATACAATGATAGATATTATCACAGGAATAACTACTTCAATCAACGATAATTATTTTAAAAATTATAAATATCATGAAAAATTCATTATATCTCCAACATATTATTTCTATGCAAGATTTTGATACTGAAAAAATTCAGTTAGTGCTTGAAATTACAGCTTATTTTAAATTACATAATAATCCATCTGATCTATTACGAAATAAAAGTATTGCGGTTTGTTTTTTTGAAACTTCTACACGAACGCGTTTATCTTTTGAAAGTGCTATGCATCGCCTTGGAGGATCTGTAATAGGATTTTCAGATAGTAGTAATACTTCATTTTATGGAAAAGAAGAAAGTCTTGCTGATACTATTAAAGTTATTAGTTCATATGTTAATGCTATTATTATACGTCATCCTGAAGAGGGCGCGGCATTATTGGCAAGTAATGTTTCAGGTGCTGTGCCTATTATAAATGCTGGTGATGGCTCTAATCAACATCCTACACAAACGTTATTAGATCTATTTACTATTTTTGAAACGCAAAAAAGATTATGCAATCTTAATATTGGAATGGTTGGTGATCTGAAATATGGACGTACTATACATTCTTTAGCACAAGCTCTATCACAATATAAGGGAAATAGATTTTTTCTGTTATCTACACCTTCATTAAAAATGCCTCAGCATATTATTAATTGGTTCAATGAAAAACGAATCCAATGGAGTTACCATACTAATCTCAAAGAAGTACTTGATAAATTAGATATTCTTTATATGACTAGAATACAAAAAGAAAGATTGAATCCATTAGAATCTACGTTGTTTTACAACCAGGTACCGTATACTTTATGTGCTAAGGATCTTATTAAGGTACGTAGTAATCTAAAAATTCTACATCCTTTACCCCGTTTAACAGAAATATGTATTGACGTAGATAAAACTGACTATGCTTGGTATTTTCAGCAAGCATCTAATGGATTATATACTCGTCAAGCAATATTAGCGCTAGTTTTAAATAAGGATTTATATTTATAACTCCTCAATATTAATTTTTTCTTTGTCCCCGAGTAACTCTTTCATTTTTGCTATAGTCAAGATAAGTTAAAATATTTTTAAATTGATTCTTTACCATAAGGTTACGTACATCTTTACCCTGTAACCAACTATGTTCTACTAGTAACCATCCAAATGGTTTTAGATATCTAGTAGCATGAGAAATAATTATTTTTAGATCAAATAAACCATGTTCTTTTGATATTAAAGCAGTTGGAGGTTCAAAACGTAAATCCCCCTGTTGTAAATGTTCATCAAAAGTATCAATGTAGGGGGGATTACTAACAATAACATGAAATTTTTGATCATTAATTTCCGTAAACCAATTGCTATAAATGAAAGATACGTTCTCTATATTTAATTTTTTGGCATTTAGTTGTGCTAATAATAAAGCATCTTGATTATTATCAATTCCTAATATAAAACTATACGGGCGTTCAACAGCTATAGCTAATGCAATAGCTCCTGTACCGGTTCCTAAATCTAAAACTGATACAGCGGTATTATTTGTTATATGTAAGAGTGTTTGTGACACTAAGATCTCAGTATCAGCACGAGGAATTAAAACCCTTGGAGATACACTAAGAGGCAAAGACCAAAATTCTTGTGTTTCTGTAATATATGCAATAGGTTCTCCCTTCATTCTTCTCTTCAGAACTGATTGTAATTTTTTTAACTCAGTTGGATTTAATATATATACATCATCAAAAGTTCTTAACCACGTGAAAGATTTGCCTGTAATAAATTCTAGCAAAATTTCTGCGTCACGTTTTGGAGTATCACTCTGATAATTAAGCATTGATTCAGCAAAATGAAACCAATTTTTAATTTTCATAGAAGATTTATTTAATTAGGTATAATTTGAATTAATTGATTAGTTTGATGTTGTTGTAATAATGGATCAATAATAATATCTAAATTTCCGGCCATAAAATTTTCTATAGAATAAATGGTCAAATTAATCCTATGATCAGTCACACGACTTTGTGGAAAATTATAAGTACGACTTCGATCATAACGATCACCAGTTCCTAATAAATCTCGGCGTTTTTGAGTTTCTTCCTGATGGAGTTTGGTCATTTCTACTGCATGAATACGTGCTTTGAGTACACCTAAGGCTTTGGCTTTATTTTTATGCTGTGAACGTTCATCTTGACATTCTACTACAATACCTGTAGGTAAATGAGTAATACGTATAGCTGAATCAGTAGTATTAACATGCTGTCCACCTGCTCCAGAAGATCTAAAAGTATCTATTTTTAAATCTTCCATTTTGATTTTAACTAATTCTGTTGGTGGTAGTTCAGGCATAACAGCTACCGTACATGTAGAAGTATGTATACGTCCTTGGGATTCAGTTTTAGGAACTCGTTGTACTCGATGACCTCCCGATTCCAATTTTAACCGTCCATAAGCTTTTTTACCAGTAACCTTAGTTACAAGCGTTTTATAACCACCATATTCTGCTTCACTATAACTTATAATTTGTATATGCCATCCACGTATCATAGCATAATTACTATACATTTTAAATAAGTCACTAACAAAAAGAGCCGCTTCATTTCCACCCGTTCCAGCACGTATCTCAATATAACAATTATTTTCATCATTAGGATCTTTAGACAACAAAAATTGTAATTTTTTCTCAATTATAGCTTTTTTAGCAGACATTTGATTTAATTCATCATGTGCTAAATCTCTTATTTCAGAATCTTCAAGTAATAAAGTAATATCTTGGATATTTTTCTGGATATTTTGCCATTGAGTAAAAATTTTTACTATTTCGGATAATTTAATATATTCACGAGATAACTTCTGAAAGTTGGAACAGTCAAGGATTGATTTACTGAGTAGTAATTCAATTTCTTCATAACGTTTTTTTAATAATTCTAATTTACCAATTAAATCACTTTTCATATCATTTAATAACAGTAATAAAAAAATATTTTTATATAATAATGAGAATTATAAGATATCTAAATCTATAGAGCAATTTTATATAAAACTTGGAGATTGCAATGATTACTTGGCCATCACCAGCAAAATTAAATCTTTTTCTTTATATTAATGGTCAATATTCTAATGGATATCATCATTTACAAACATTAATTGGCTTTTTATCTTATTGGGATACCATAACTATTATCCCAAATAATAGAGGTAAAATTACCTTATTTTCCTCTATGAAAGACATACCAATGGAAAATAATCTAATTGTTCAGGCGGGTAAATTATTACAGCAACATGCTGTAGAAAGAAAATTATTATCCAAAAATATAGGTGCAGACATTACATTAATCAAAAGATTACCCATCGGGGGTGGATTAGGAGGAGGATCATCGAATGCTGCCACTACCTTAATTGCACTAAATTATCTATGGAAGACTCATTTAAGTTTAGATGATTTAACTATTTTAGGTTTACAATTAGGATGTGATGTTCCTGTATTTGTGAAAGGTTATGCAGCTTTTGCTGAAGAATTAGGACAGAAATTACATCCAGTTAAATTATGCGAAAAATGGTATCTAATTTTGCAACCTGAAATAAAAATTTCTACTACCTTAATTTTTCAAGATACAGAATTAAAAAGAAATACTCCTATACGTACATTACAAGAATTATATGCAACACCTTTCTCTAATGACTGTGAAGTAGTAGTTAGAAAACGTTATCAAGAAATTGAAGAAGTATTTAAGTGTTTATCAAAATACGCACTAACCTCACGTCTTACAGGAACCGGTAGTTGTATATTTTGCGAATTTGACAATAAATCAACTGCTTATCATATTCTTAAACAGGTCTCAAAATGGAGACATGCATTTATTGCACAAAGTTTAAATATTTCTCCTTTACATAGCTTCTATTCAAAAATTAGGTAATTAATAATAAAATATTTATAATAATATCAATAATGATTATTGGATTGAATGAATGATATGAAAATTTTTACGGGTAATTCTATACCAGAATTAGCACAAGAGATTGCAAGTCGTTTATATGTCAACTTAGGAGATGCTTGTGTAGGACGATTTAGTGATGGTGAGATTAGTGTGCAAATTAATGAAAATGTACGGGGTGAGGATATATTTCTTATTCAATCAACTTGTGCTCCTACCAATGATAATTTGATGGAGTTAATAGTTATAATAGATGCATTGCGACGGGCTTCTGCCGGTAGAATTACTGCTGTAATTCCTTACTTTGGTTATGCACGACAAGATCGACGAATACGTTCAGCAAGAGTGCCTATTACAGCAAAAGTGGTAGCTGATTGTTTATTCAGTGTTGGTGTAGATAGAATCTTAACTGTAGATTTACATGCTGATCAAATTCAAGGATTTTTTGATATTCCTGTAGATAATGTTTTCGCTAGTCTTATTCTTCTTGAAGATATGTTGAAAATTGGATTAGAAAATCCCATAGTAGTATCTCCAGATATTGGTGGAGTTGTACGTGCTAGGGCCATTGCAAAATTATTAAATGATACTGACATGGCTATAATTGATAAGCGACGTCCTCGTGCTAATTCTGCAGAGATTATGCATATAATAGGTGATGTGACAGGTCATGATTGTGTTATCGTAGATGATATTATCGATACTGCTGGTACCTTATGCCAAGCGGCAGGAGCTCTTAAAGAACATGGTGCCCAGCGCATATTTGCTTATGCTACCCATCCAATTTTTTCTGGCAATGCAGTTAAAAATTTAATAAATTCTAATATTAATGAAATAGTAGTATGCGATACAATACCACTAACTACTGAGATCAAAACCATCTGTAATATACGTACATTAAGTTTAGCCGGCATGTTATCAGAATGTATACGTAGAATTAGTAATGAAGAATCTATTTCAGCAATATTTGAAGATTAATTTTGAGATATTAATGTGAAGGTAATAAAACTAATAGTTGGATTAGCTAATCCGGGATCAAAATATATTAGTACTCGTCATAATGTTGGATCTTGGTACGTTAGAAGATTAGCAAAAAATTATAATAGTAGTTTAAAAAAAGAACTTAGTATTTATGGATATACTACACGTTTGTTTATTGCCGATCATCTGATACAGCTTTTTATTCCTGATACCTATATGAATATTTGTGGAAAATCAATAGCAGCAATAGCTAATTTATATCAAATTTTACCAGAACAAATACTTATTGCACATGATGAATTGAATTTAATCCCAGGAAGAGTAAAATTTAAAATGGGAGGAGGCCATAATGGTCATAATGGACTAAAAAATATTATTAGTTCATTTAGTGGAATTAATATTAATGTTAATTTTACTCGATTACGTATTGGTATTGGTCGTCCTTTAAATTATCAAGACGTGACAAAATTTGTTTTGGATGAACCATCAAAAGCAGAAAAAAAACTTATTACCGATGCTATTGATGAAGCTATATATTGTACCGAGATTTGGTTAACAAATGGAATAATGAAAGCTATGAATAGATTACACTCCTATAAAACCTCTAAGTAAAAGAAGGCTATAAAAAATAATGGGATTAAAATGTGGTATCATTGGATTACCAAATGTAGGTAAATCTACAATTTTTAATGCTCTTACTAAAGCTAGGGTTGAAGTGGCAAATTTTCCATTTTGTACTATTAAACCCCATATAGGTGTAGTACCAGTACCAGATAAACGTTTAAAAATCCTTTCTGAAATTGTTAAACCACAACGTATTATTCCTACAACAATTACTTTTATTGATATTGCGGGTCTTATTAAAGGAGCATCCAAAGGCGAAGGATTAGGAAACCAATTTCTTGCAAAAATTCGTGATACAGACGCTTTAGTTCATGTAATTCGATGTTTTCAAGATGAAAAAATAGTTCATTGTTCTGGAGAAGTGAATCCTATCGAGGATATTAATTTAATTAATACCGAGCTTGCTCTCGCAGATTTAGAAGTTTGCGAAAAAGCTCTATTACGCGATAAAACACGGTTAAGATTAGATAAAAAATTACAATTAAAAACTTTAGAACGTTGTAGAATGCATTTAGAAAAAGAAGGTACATTAAAAGCATTAAATTTGTCTTATGAAGAAAAAAAATCTATCCACAATCTAAATTTTTTAACATTGAAACCAATCTTATATATTGCTAACGTGAATGAAAATTATCAAAATAAAATTTATGTACAACAGGTGAAAAATATTGCGAAAAAAGAAGGAACTGGTGTAATAACTCTTTGTGCTCTAATTGAATCCGACTTAGCTCAATTTAAAGATAATGAATCTAATGATTTTATCATTGACTTAGGATTAAAAGAGTGCGCACTAAATTATCTCATTCGTGAGAGTTATAAATTACTGAAATTAAACACTTTTTTTACAGTTGGTACAAAAGAAGTTCGTGCCTGGACGATTTTGAACGGTACAACGGCTTATCAAGCTGCTTCAAAAATTCACTCGGATATCCAAAAAGGTTTTATTCGCGCTCAAATAATTAGCTATGGAGATTATATAAAAAATCAAGGAGCACAAGCTGCGAAAGAAGCTGGTAAAGTACATATAGAAGGAAAAGATTACTTAGTAAAAGATGGAGATATCATTAATTTTTTATTTAAGATTTAATGATATAAAAATTGAATGAACACCTATCTTTTAGATAATTTCTCTTTATATAATTCAATACCAACTTCTAGATTGTTCAAATATATTAACTTCTAAGTTTTCGATATATCCATAAAGTAATAATAGCACCTATTATTGCTACTAATAAACTTCCAAAATTAAAACCATCTATCTTTCCAAAACCTAATAAGATACTAATCCAACCTCCTAATACTGCACCTGTCATGCCTAGAATGGTAGTAACTATAATACCTCCCTTATCTTTACCGGGCATCAACCATTTAGTTAGCATACCAACAATTAATCCAAAGAAGATCCAAGATAAAATTCCCATGATTATCTCCTATTTACCTTAGTGATGATTTTATTTAGATGAAAATATAATTTGTATGGTTTTCACCTATCTATTAAGCTATTAATAAAATAGCATGATGTAAATATCTATGGCAATAATAAATCTGGTTATTTTATGACATAGAAGTTAAAATAATCTAATAATTCTATCATGCTTTTAATATTAAAAAGGTATTTTATTCATGAGTATACTATGTCTTTAAAAAAAAAAGTTGTAATAGGAATGTCTGGCGGTGTTGATTCAAGTGTGGCAGCATTACTATTAAAAAAAAAGCAGTATCAGGTTGAAGGATTATTTATGAAAAATTGGGAGGAAGATGATAATGAATCTTATTGTCAATCTTCACAAGATTTAGCCGATGCTCAGGCAGTATGTGATAAGTTAGATATAAAATTACATAAAATTAATTTTTCAGCCGAGTACTGGGATAATGTTTTTCAGTATTTTTTAGAAGAATACCAGATAGGACGTACGCCAAATCCCGACATTTTATGTAATAAAAAGATAAAATTCCATCTGTTTAGGGATTTTTCTTTGGAAGATCTTAAGGCTGATTTTATTGCTACAGGCCATTATGTACGTAAGTTAAATATTAATGATCAGAATAGATTATTACGTGCAATAGATAAAAATAAAGATCAAAGTTATTTCCTATACTCTTTAAGTCACAAACAGTTAAAAAATAGTATTTTTCCTTTAGGTGACCTTACTAAACAAGAAGTTCGACGTATAGCTAACCAATATAATTTAATTACATCTAATAAAAAAGATTCGACAGGAATTTGTTTTATTGGCAAAAGAAAATTTAGAGATTTTATTGTTCGTTATTTACCTAATCAACCCGGAAATATTATGAGTACTAATGGTAAGATTATTGGCAGACATCAAGGACTTATGTATCATACCATAGGACAACGTAAAGGCTTAGGAATTGGTGGAATGAAAAATGGAACTAATGCTCCATGGTATGTAGTAGGTAAAGATATCATAACAAATACCTTGATTGTAGCACAAGGACGAGATAATCCATATTTGATGTCAAAAAAAATGATTGTAGATCAACTTCATTGGTATGATTTAAAATCATTAACTAAAGAAATCTTTTGTACAGTAAAAACTCGTTATCGTCAAACAGATATTCCATGTATTATTACTCCTCAAAAGGATCTAACTAGAATTACTGTAAAATTTATGATCCCTGTAAGTGCTATTACCCCGGGTCAGTCAGCAGTTTTTTATCAAGGAGATATTTGTTTAGGAGGTGGAATTATTGAAAAAAGTTTTGCATTAGTTTTTTAATAAATTTAAATTAGGAGTATTTATTAATGGAACTATCGTTTTTAACTGCTATTTCACCTATTGATGGTCGTTATGCTAATCTTGTTAGTTCTTTACGAAATATTTTTACAGAATATAATCTGTTAAAATTGCGGGTTGAAATTGAAATACGTTGGTTACAAAATTTAGCTAATTGTTCTGATATCAAAGAAATTGCTCCGTTTAATGATGAAGAAAATAATTATTTGGAGTATATTATAAGTTCTTTTTCAGAAGATGATGCCAAACAGATTAAAAATATTGAGACTATTACTCATCATGACGTAAAGTCAATAGAATATTTTATCAAACAAAAAATTCTTCAATCTTCAAATAACAAATTAAATTCAGTAACTGAATTTATTCATTTTGCTTGTACTTCTGAAGATATTAACAATTTATGTTATGCTATAATGATAAAATCGGCTATTACTGATGTAATATTACCTCAATGGAATAAGATTATTACAATTATAACTACTTGGGCTCATAAATATCGTGCCACACCTATGTTATCCCATACTCATGGACAACCAGCAACTACTACTACTGTTGGTAAAGAAATGGCTAACATTGCTAGTCGAATGATACGTCAATTTCAACAATTGAAAAATATCGAAATTTTGGCAAAAATTAATGGTGCTGTAGGAAATTACAATGCACATTATGTAGCTTATCCTACAGTAGATTGGCAACAAATTAGTAAAAAATTTGTAACTTCTTTTGGAATTTCGTGGAATCCATATACTACACAAATTGAACCTCATGATTATATTGCTGAAATTGTGAATTGTATTAGTCGTTTTAATACAATTTTAATTAATTTTAATAGAGATATATGGGGTTATTTGGCATTAAATTACTTTAAACAAAAAATAGTAAAAGGTGAGGTTGGTTCTTCTACCATGCCACATAAAATCAATCCTATTTATTTTGAAAATGCGGAATCGAATTTAGGATTATCTAATGCCATTTTAACATATATAGCTAATCAATTACCTATCTCACGTTGGCAGCGTGATTTAACCGATTCTACTCTTTTACGTAATTTAGGAGTTAGTTTGAGTTATGCTTTGATCGCTTGGAAAAAAACCTTACAGGGAATAAACCAATTAGAATTAAATTCGAATCAATTATTAATTGAATTAGATCAAAATTGGGAAATTCTCACCGAGTCTATTCAAACTGTCATGCGTAAATATAGAATTCCAAACTCATATGAAACAGTTAAAGAATTTACCCAAGGAAAAAGTCTTAATAAAACTGCTATACGTTATTTTATAAATGCGCTTCCCTTACCTGAGATAGAAAAATCTCGATTAAAAAATCTAACACCATTTAATTATTTAGGATTAGCTATCGAATTAGTCGACCATTTTCTTACTAGTAGTACTAACAGTAAATTTTATAAATCTGATTAATGAATCATTCAAGATTATAAATAATAGGTCCTAACATGCAACCTCCTAATAAATGTAAATGAATATGAGATATTTCTTGACCTCCATGTTCATTACAGTTCATTATTAAACGATATCCTTTATCAGCAATTTTTTGATTTTTAGCAATTTTAGCAGCAACAGTTATTAATCTTCCGATAAGAGGTTCATCTTGAATTTGAATATCGTTCAGCGTAGGAATACAAATATTAGGAACTATAATAATATGAACAGGTGCCTTTGGATGAATATCTTTAAAAGCTGTAATAAATTTATCTTGATAAATTATATCAGCCGGAATTGTATGATTAATAATTTGACTAAAAATTGTTTGGTCGGATCTATTATTATTCATTAAATTAATGGTATGTGAAATAAACGACTAAAATTATTAGTAGTAATTTCAGCCAATTCTTCTACAGAAATATTTTTTATTGTGGCAATAACCTTTGCTATTTCATATAATAATGCGGGATGATTGGTTTTTCCACGATATGGAACGGGAGCTAAATAAGGTGAATCAGTTTCTATAAGTATCTTATCTAATGGAATATAACGTACTATTTCATGTAGATGTGTAACATTTTTAAAGGTTACAATACCAGAAAATGATATATAAAATCCTATATCTAGCAATTTTTTAGCCATAATTATATCTTCAGTAAAACAATGTAGCACTCCTCCACATCTTTCCGCATGTTCTTCATATAATATATTTAACGTGTCTTGGTTTGCACAGCGGCTATGAACAATTAAAGGTTTATTTAGATTAGAAGCCATTTTGATATGTTCTCTAAAAAACCTTTGTTGTTTTTCTGGGTTAAATGACTGATAATGGTAATCTAACCCGGTTTCACCTAAGGCAATTACTTTATTATTAGTTTTAACTATAGAGCATAACTCTTGACAAAAAATATCAATATCATATTCATTAATATATAACGGATGTAATCCACAAGAATAAGCTACTTGAGGTTTGTTTCCTATTATTTTTACCATATCTATATATTCCGATATAGTAGTTGCAACAGTTAACATAAATTTCACATTCTTTTCAGCTGCTTTTTTTAGGACATCATCTATATTTAGATAATTTAATTGATTAAGATGGCAATGAGAATCTACTAAGAACATAATTAATGTTATCCTTATTCATTATCTATTTAGATTTTGTTTCATTAATTGATTCCATATAATTAATGGTTTTATTAATAATAATTCTCGAGAAATTGATGTAATATGTAAGATACGATCTCGACAAATACACCATTGTCTAAAAATTATCAATAATGTCTCATTTGAAATATTATCAGATAATTTTTTTACTAGTTCATAATGATCTATATTAATTAGATGTTTTTTATCACTATGTTTAAATTTTAAAGCATCTACTAATAAAGTACATAACCACTCAATTTGTTTAGCAATATTTTCATTATTAATTAATGGTAATAGTTTAATTATTTCTAATTTAAATAAATTTTTCATGATTTCATCATATATTTTATTTCTATTTTGCAGATCTGGCGATCTTAATAATTTTAAAGCTGCAAGAGGAGCTCCATAACTCAATCTTAAGGCTGCAATTAATGTAATTTGTGAAAATTTATTAATACCATTATTAGTTTTTAACCACTTTAATCCCTCAGTTTCAGTGGGAGAAATAATATGCCATGTTTGACAACGACTACGTAATATTATTGGAATATTAGTTCTTTCCAAACTATATAAAAAAAACCATGTGTTCATTGGTGGATCTTCTACTATTTTTAATAGTGCATTTACCGCTGATTCTGTTAGTTTTTCTGGTTGTAATATCCAAAGTATTTTGGCTGTTCCTAATTTTGGTTTCTGATATAGATCATCAGAAATCTCTCTAATATCTTCAATTCCTAAACTACTTTTATTTTTTTTAATGATGTCAAGAACATACAAATCTGGATGATTCATAGAGTTCATAAGTTGACAACTATGACACTTTCCACAACATTGAAAATTCGTAGTAGTAAATGAGCACATTAATAAGCAACTTATTTTCCATAATAATACTTCTATGCCTAATCCATATGGTGCATATAATAAAAGCGTATGATGTCCGCGTCTCATGTGATATTGTTTAATGATCTGTTGATAAGGGTAGTTAAGCCACGGATACCAGTATTTGTTTAGTTGGTTGTCCACCATTGTTCCAATATTATAGATAAGGATAATTTCACTAAACTTAGCGGTTGTGTAGCATCAATAATTTTAATACTATTATCTTTTTTGGCTCGTCTAAGATAGCATCTTCTAACCTGATAAAAAAATGATAAGGATTCTTGTTCAATGCGATCTAATCGTCCTCTTTTTTGAGCTCTTTTTAATCCTAATTCCGGTGTTACATCAAGATATAATGTTAGATCAGGTAGAGTATTTTCCACTACTATTTTTCGCAAAATAGTTAATACTTGACTGTTAATTTTTCTACCATATCCTTGATAAGCTTCTGTTGATAAATCATAACGATCACTAATTACCCATGCTCCTTGTGCTAAAGCTGGTTTTATTTTCATTTCAATTAGTTGAGTACGAGCCGCATATAACATTAATAGTTCAGCTTTATCAGTAATTTTTTCTCCTTTAACTCCATTTTTAATTAACAAACGTAATTTTTCAGCTAATGGAGTTCCTCCAGGATCATGAGTCATTATGATATCATTAATAGATTTTTTTTTTAAAAAATCTCTTACCATATTACAAATTGTTGTTTTTCCTGCACCTTCTATACCTTCAATAACAAGGAAACTATTTTTCTTCATTAGTCAAGTAGCTTTTAGTAAAAAACATTTCCATAGAATCACTCCAATTTCATTCTAATGATTTGCTATATAATCAATAGCCGCTTGAACAGTAGTGATTTTTTCAGCATCTTCATCTGGAATGTCTTTATTAAATTCTTCTTCTAAAGCCATAAGTAATTCAACCGTATCAAGAGAATCCGCACCTAAATCTTCCACAAAAGAAGCGGTATTTATTACTTCCTCCTGATTTATTTCTAGCTGATCACAAATAATTTGCTTAACTCGTTCTTCTAGAGTACTTATACTCATACGTTTAAATTTCCTACTCTCAAAATAATTCTATTATTAGTAAATATTATGTAATTTTAGCATATTAATATCTGCAAGATTAGAACATATACATTCCACCATTAATATGTAAAGTTTCACCAGTAATATATGCCGCTTCATCTGAAGCTAAAAAAACTACTGCATTTGCAATCTCCTGAGGAGTACCAAAACGACCCATAGGAATTTTATTTAATATTTCTGCACGTGTTTCTGTGTTGTTGAATACCTTCGTAGTCATATCAGTTTCAATAAAACCCGGCGCTATAACATTAACTGTAATTCCACGTGATGCAACTTCAAGTGCGAGAGATTTACTAAAGCCAATAATACCTGATTTTGTAGCTGCATAATTCGTTTGTCCTTTATTACCACTACTTCCTATCATTGAACCTATATTAATAATCCTACCCGCATGTTTTTTAATCATAGTTTTTATTACTGCTTTAGATAAATAAAATATAGAAGATAGATTTACATCTATAACTTGTTGCCATTCACTAGGTTTCATTTTAATAAGAATATTATCTTGTGTAATACCTATATTATTAATTAAAATATCTATTTCTCCTAGTTCGGAGCAAATACTTTTTAAAACCGTCTGAATACTAGTTAGATTGGTAATATCTAAAATAAATCCTTTACCACCATTTTTTATTAAAAAAGTATTAATTATATCAACCCCATATATATCAGTAGCAGTACCAGCGACTATCATTCCACGGATAGCTAAAGTTTCTGCTATGGCACGTCCAATACCTCTATTAGCACCCGTAACTAATGCGACTTTTTCTTTCATCAGATTGTTGATTTTAATTTTTTAATTGCTAATAATAAATTATTATAGTTTTCAATACTTATAATTGTCAAAGCTGACGTAATACGTTTAGTTAACTCCCTTAATATCTTTCCTGGTCCAACTTCAATTGCAAGAGTTAAAGATTGTTTGTTGATATATTCTACGCATTCAATCCATTGAACTGGATTATATAATTGACGCACTAAAGCACTACGGATTTTTTTCGGTAATTGTTCACATTTAACATCTACATTATTTAAAATAGGTATTTTTGGCCTCTTGAAAGGTATGGTTTGTAAGGTTTTTGCAAATTCACTTATCATTGGCTTGAGTAAATCACAGTGTGAACAAATATTATTAACAGGGAATGGTATTATTTTAGCTCCTGCAGCTTTACAAAACCAACCTACACGTCTTACTGCATTTTTATGTCCCGATATAACAATTTGTTTTGGTGAATTAAAAATTGCTGGCGCAACTATTTGATCTAAAGCTTGAACTTTACAAATGTCAATAATAGTTTGTTTATTCAATCCTAAAATGATTAACATTGCTCCTTTCTCTTTTAAGGCTATTTCCTCCATCATTTTTCCACGTAATTTGATTAAAGAAAGTGCTTCACTGAATTTGATTGTTTCACTGCATACTAGTGCTGAATATTCTCCTAAACTATGACCTACTAGTATTGTAGGTGAAGGTCCTTCTAATTGTTTCCATAATCTAAAAATTGCTACAGAACTTGTTAATAAAAGTGGTTGGATTTGGCTGGATTGATTTACTTCTTTTAGAGACTCTTTGAGTATTAATTTCCATAGATCATATTTTAAAATTTCTGAAGCTTCATAGAAAGTTTGCGTAATGATAGGAAAATTTTTTGCTATGTTAATCAACATACCAAGAGAGTATGATCCATGTCCGGGAAACATCATTGCAAATTGCATCATATATATTCAAAAAATAATTAATGCAGATCCCCAGGTTAATCCTGCTCCAAAAGCTTCTAACAAAATCAATTGTTTGGATTGAATACGTCCATCCCTTACTGCTTCATCAAGCGTAGTTGGGATAGAAGCAGAAGAAGTATTTCCATATCGATCAAGGGTAATAATAATTTTATCTTTATTTAATCCTAATTTTTTCACGGTTGCATTAATAATTCGTAAATTAGCTTGATGCAGTATTATCCAATCTAAAGTATGAAGGTTAATTTTATTAATATTTAAAGTTTCATTAATTAGATCGGTTAATTTATTAATAGCAATTTTGAATAATTGCTTGCCTTTCATAGTTAAATAACCTGATGAACTTTTAATATTTAGTTTTAGTAAATCTTTATAACGTCCATCTGCATGTAAATGTGTAGATAAAATCCCTGCAGTTTTACTAAATCCTAAAACTATTGCACCTGCAGCATCACCAAACAAAATCCTTGTTTTGTAATCATTAGGATCTAATGTTTTGGTAAGTATATCAGAACCAATAACTAGAGCATATTTAACACTTCCATTTTTAATATATTGATCGGCTATACTAAG
Organism: Candidatus Dasytiphilus stammeri; assembly: GCA_041942055.1. GTDB lineage: Bacteria > Pseudomonadota > Gammaproteobacteria > Enterobacterales > Enterobacteriaceae > Dasytiphilus > Dasytiphilus stammeri_E. The sequence goes on from CP145874.1 coordinate 315,292, forward strand.
AGCATAGATAAAACCTGAACAAGCAGCAGCTACGTCAAAAGCAGCAATACAGTCATTATTAATGCCAAGCATCTTCTGAACCATACAAGCTGAACTTGGAAATACATACTTAGAAGTAGTTGTGGCAACAATAATTAATCCTATAGCATTTTTATCAATTCCTGCACTAAAAATGGCTTTTTGCGCTGCACTAAACGCCATTGAGGCTACAGAATCTTTTTTCCCAGCTATATGACGTTTGCTAATTCCTGTTCTTGAAATAATCCATTCGTTATTAGTATGAAGTATTTCCTCTAAATCTGCATTTGTTACTATTTTTTCTGGTAGATAACTACCCGTCCCAATTATTGTGGTATACATTAGTTGAAATTATCCTGAATTAATAATTTTATGACCTCTATAGTAACCATCAGATGTAACATGATGACGTAAATGAATCTTACCAGTCTTCTTATCTTTAGATAATTGAATTTTTATAGTAATTTTATCATGAGAACGTCGCATACCTCGTTTTGAACGAGAAGATTTATTTTGTTGTACCGCCATAATTTTGATGTCCTAAAAAAAATATCATTAAATATAAAATATCAGAAAAATAGAGAAATTAAAAATCCTCTGTAAACTTAATTTAAACAACGTAGTTGTGATAAAGATTTTGTTAATTCTTGGCTTAATGGAGCTGTAAGACATATGGTTTTTTTGAAAATAGGATGAATAAAAATCATTGATGAAGCATGCAAAAATAGACGATTTAAACCAGTTTGAGCTATTTGGTGATTAAAATTAGAATCGCCATAAAGTTTATCCAAAGCAATAGGATGTCCTGCATATTGTGCATGGACACGTATTTGATGTGTGCGACCAGTTATAGGATTTACTTTAAGTAAAGTAGCTTGATTGTTATAGAAATATTCCTTTATAGTGAAAATAGTTTTAGAAATTTTACCTTCTATGTTAACACGCACTATGTGTGCTCCACTATGAATAATATTTTTTTTAAGTGGAACCTGTATAATTTTTCGTTTAGATGGCCATCTTCCACATACGAGAGCACAATAATATTTTTTTACCTGATTACTACGAAATTGTTCATGTAATAAGCGCAATACAGATTTTTTTTTTGCAAAAAGTAATATTCCAGACGTTTCACGATCTAGGCGATGCACCAGTTCTAAAAAAGATAGATTGGGCAATAAAGTTCTTAATATATCAATTATACTAAATTTTAAGCCACTTCCTCCATGAACTGCTATACCAGAAGGTTTATTAATAGCTAAAATATAATCATCATTATACAAAATAGCATTAATTAACAAATTAATTTGTTGTTTACTAATTGAAAATCGAATATTTGGTTGATCTGGATACATCAGTTTAGGAACATATACTTCATCTTTTAAAGCCAACTTATAAGTATGATTAACACGTTTTTTATTTACTCGGATTTTGCGGTTCCGTAATAATTTATAAATTAAAGTTTTGGGTATACTTTTCAATTGACTATGTAAAAAATTGTCGATACGTCTGCCACTTTCATTTTCATCCACTGTAATAACACAAGAATTAAAGTTAGTTGATGTTATATTAGTTTTCATAAGTATGAATTATAAAAATAATAATAGTATAATATTATTTGGTTTGATCAGTCATCTATTTGTTCAATTATTCACAAATATTCATTAATCAAATCCTTAACAACCCCAAAAAATAGTCATTTAAAATAAAATTTATGTGTGAATCGAAATAATTTACACGTCTTATTTAGACGATTAAACATGAGTAAATAAAAATGAAAAGAATGTTAATAAATGCAACTCAAGAAGAAGAACTGCGGATTGCAATTGTTGATGGTCAACGATTATACGATCTAGATATTGAAAATTTAGGAAATGAACATAAAAAAGCTAATATTTATAAAGGAAAAATTATTCATATAGAACCTAGTTTACAAGCTGCTTTTATTGATTATGGTATGGAAAAACATGGTTTTTTGCCTTTAAAAGAAGTTTCTAAAGAATATTTTCCTGAAAATAATTTATCATCATTACAACAAAAACGTTTAAATATAAAAGATATTCTATGTGAGGGACAAGAAATTATTGTACAAATTAATAAAGAAGAACGTGGTAACAAAGGAGCTGCATTAACAACTTTAATAAGTTTAGCCGGCAGTTTTTTAGTGTTAATGCCTAATAATCCGAAAGCAGGGGGTATTTCGCGTCGCATTGAAGGACAACAACGTCTTGAAATGAAAGAAATAATATCTTCTCTTATCTTACCTAATGGTATGGGAGTTATAATACGAACAGCCGGAATTGGAAAATCTCTTGAAATATTACAAGCGGATTTAAGTTTAAAATTAAAACATTGGCAAGAAATTAAAAATTTAGCATCTACTAAAAGCGCACCATTTCTTCTTTATCAAGATAGCAATGTAATCCTACGAGTATTTCGTGATTATTTACGTCAAGATATTGATGAGATATTAATTGATAATCCTAAAATGCTTGAATTAGCAAAAAATCAAATTACTGCATTAGGAAGATGGGATTTTACTAAACAAATTAAGTTATATTCTGGAGAAATACCACTTTTTAGTTATTATCAAATAGAATCACAGATTGAATCCGCCTTTCAGAGAGAAGTAAATCTTCCTTCAGGAGGTTCTATTATAATTGAGACTACTGAAGCTTTAACGGCCATTGATATTAACTCAGCTAAATCGACTAGTTGTAACGATCTTGAAGAAACTGCATTTCATACCAATTTAGAAGCAGCTGATGAAATTGCTCGTCAATTACGTTTACGTGACTTAGGAGGATTAATAGTTATTGATTTTATTGATATGATAACTAGTTATCATCAACGTGCAGTACAATATCGTTTACGTGATGCAATTAGTCAAGATCGTGCACGTATTAAAATAGGTAATATTTCGCGCTTAGGATTACTAGAAATGTCACGTCAAAGATTAAGTCCTTCTCTTAGAGAATCTACTCATCATATGTGTCCTAGATGTAGAGGAGCAGGTATCGTACGCGATAATCAATCTCTTTCCCTTTCTATTTTACGTATTCTTGAAGAGCAAGCTATAAAAGATAATACTAAAGAAGTACATGCTATTGTACCGGTAGCAATTGCTTCTTACCTTTTAAATGAAAAACGTGGTATAGTAAATGCTATAGAACAACAATCACCAAGAAAAGTTCGTATTATTATTGTACCGAATGAAAACATGAAAACACCAAACTATTCTATTTTAAGAATTAGAACTGGTGAAGAAATGGTAACTGTCAAAAGTTATTTTGTACCAAAATTACATCAATTAAATAGTCTAAGTGCAACACAATCTATCATTTCTTATAAGTGCATAAAAAATATAAATAAACAATCGGTTTTAAATTATTTTAAAATTAAGTCAAAAAATTTTTTAAAGTTTTTAGTCAATTTGACTCATAAATTAGGGATTTTGAGCGTTTTCAAAAAAATGTTAAAAACTTTTTTTTTACTCGGAATAATTCAGGTTGTGAAAAATATCAGTAGTTCTATGTCTATGGAAAAATTTTGAATAATAATCAAAGTAAATATCTCTCGTAGTTATTTGGTTAAATGTAAAGATAAATCTTTTAACCGGAAACCCAGTAATAATAATGTTATAAAATAAATCAAAGCACCTATTAAAATCACTGCTATCATACGTAAAAGACGCATAATCATTATGCCATTTTGCCAATTTGGCATAATATTAATTATTAACAATAATGCCAGGCCCATTATTATTACTGCAATAATTAGTCGTAGTAAAAATATTCCCCAACCCGGTTGGGGAATATAATATTTTTTTTTCTTTAATTTCCAATAAAGCAGACTTGAATTTAAACATGCTGAAATACTAACAGAAAGAGATAATCCAATCTGTTTTAAAGAACCTAAAAATAAAAAGTTAATTAATTGACTTATGATCAGTGTCACAATAGCAATTTTTACGGGCGTTCTTATATCTTGATGAGAATAGAATGCCGTAACTAACACTTTTACTAACATTATACCAATTAATCCAGCAGCATAATATACAAGTATTTGTTGTGTCATAAAAGTGTCAAAAGCAGTAAATTTTCTATATTGAAAAAGTACTATAATTAAGGGTTGTGCTAATACTCCTAAAGCTACTGCACTAGGAACAGCCATAAGTAAACATATTCTTAATGCCCGATCTAAAAGGATTGAATACTCATGATTGTCATAATGAGTATGATATTTCTTAGTTAGGTATGGTAATAAAATAGTACTTAATGTTACCCCTAATACTCCTAAGGGAAATTCCATTACCCTATCAGCATAATACATCCAGGAAATAGATCCTGAAACCAGAAAAGAGGCAAAAATTGTATTGATAATAAACGACAATTGGTTAGCAGAAACTCCAATTACTGCAGGTACCATTTTTTTTAAAACTCTCCATACCCCTATATCATATAAATTAATACGAGGAAGAACTAACATTTCAATTTTTTTTAAAAATGGAAGTTGATAAATTAATTGTAATATACCGCCAATTAATACAGAGCCAGCTAAAGCTAATATAGGACGATTAAAATAAGGAGAAATATATAAGGCTGATATGATCATACTTATATTCAGTAAAGCAGGGGCAAATGCTGGAATAGCAAAAAAGTTCCACATATTAAGAATTGCACTTGCCATAGAAGTTAATGATATTAAGAATATATAAGAAAAAGTAATTCTTAATAAAGATGAAGTTAATACAAACTTATCATATGAATGAGTAAAACCAGGAGCAGTTACTAAAATAATCCATGGTGCCGTTAACACTCCATATATACTAATTATAGTTAAAACCAAAATTAGCATTCCCGAAATACCAGCTATGAGTAATTGCGTAGAAGTCTTACTACGTTTATTTTTATATTCGGCTAATATAGGAATAAAAGCTTGTGAAAAAGCTCCTTCTGCAAATATCCTTCGTAATAAATTCGGTAACTTAAAAGCCACAAAAAAAGCATCCGTTTCAACTCCAACTCCGAATACTGCAGCGATAATACTATCTCTAACAAAGCCTAAAATACGTGAAATACACGTTATAGTACTAACACATGCCAACGATTTTAATAAATTTCTTGATGATTTCATATAGAACAATCAAATTGAATTCTTCTATTCATCTCCATTTTAAAATAAATACTTTTAAGATTAATATTTATTTACTATTAATTTTCATATGGTTTTTTATATCTCCAACTAGTTTCATCTAGACCATCTTCAATAATAATTCCTATGCTTTTTAATTGATCACGTACAAAATCTGCCTTTTTCCAATTCTTATTTTGACGATAATTCTTACGTTTCATAATCAACGTTTTAATTATATTAATATCAACATTGTTATATTGGTTTTTTGGTTGTAAAAAATTATTAGGATCTTGTTGTAATAAACCTAAAATTCCTGCTAGTTTACGTAAACGTAGAGATAATTTTTTTACAATATTTAACATTTTTTTTTTTTTAAAAAAATTGATTTGTCGTGCTAAATCAAATAAAACTGCAAATGCCCGTGGAGTATTAAAATCATCATCCATGGCACATCTAAACTTTCGTTCAAAATCATCAATCTCAAAAATTGGTTCTTCTTTATTAGAACCTTCAAAAGCAGTTAATGCTTTATAAAGACGAGTTAAAGCAACGTGTGCGTTTTTTATTCCTATATCACTATATATTAATGGACTACGATAATGACTAGCAATCATAAAATAACGAAGTGTTTCTGAATTATGATATTCAAGTAATTCTCGAATAGTTACAATATTATTTGAAGATTTAGACATTTTTTCATCTTCAATAAAAACCATACCCGAATGTATCCAATAATTAACAAACGTATTATTAATACATTTTGATTGTGCTATTTCATTTTCATGATGAGGAAAAATTAGATCTATTCCTCCTCCATGAATATCAAAATATTTTCCTAAATATTTGTTATTCATCGCTGAACATTCAATATGCCATCCTGGACGACCTTTTCCCCACGGAGAATTCCAACCAATTTGATTATCATGAGATTTTTTCCATAAAATAAAATCCATTGGATTGTGCTTATTAATTTTTGTACTATTTTTAAATTTTAGTTGATTTACATTTTGACGTGATAGATGTCCATAAGATGGATAACTATTAATATCAAAAAAAATATCACCTTCAGATGAAATATAAGCAGCTTTTTGTATTAAAAGATTTTTTATAAAATTTATCATATCTCCAATATGAGAAGTTGCACGAGGTTCAATATCAGGCGATAAAATATTCAATGCAGAAAAATCTGTATGCATTTTGAGTATCATTCTATTAGTTAGTTGATCTATAGACTCCTGATTTTCAATAGCACGTTGAATAATTTTATCATCAATATCCGTGATATTGCGTATATATTTTACTTTATAACCACAATACCGCAAATAACGTAGAATAATATCAAAAATAATGAAAGTACGAGCATGACCTACATGACATAGATCATAAACAGTCACCCCACATACATACATGCCTATTTCATTGAAATCAATGGGTTTAAATTTCTCTTTTTTATGACTTAAAGAATTATAGATTTTCAACATGATATCTTAACTTAATACTTGAAAATATAAATAATTGTAAAACGTTACAATCAGATAATTTCAAATCAATAGTAGATTTGTTAATCCTATATTAACGACTGATGATTCATCACTAGCATCTATTTTGAGATAATGGATTCTTCCCATTTGTGCTTCTTTTTTATAAAAATAAATTAAAGGAATCATCTGCTTATGATATTCTTTTAAACGTTTGCGTATTATATTTTCATGATCATCTAGTCGATGATAAAGATTATCTCCAGTTATATCATCTTTACCGTCGATTTTTGGAGGATAAAATTTAGTATGATAAATTCTTCCTGAAGATAAGTGTATTCTACGTCCAAGGATACGTTCTACTAAAATTTCATCGGGTACAACTAATTCTACAATAAAATCTAAATTAATTTTGGCTTGTTTTAGAGCTTTGGCTTGCGAGAGAGTTCGTGGAAAACCATCTAATAAAAATCCATGACAACAATCTTTATCAGACAAACGTTTTATAACTAAATTAATCACAATTTCATCATTCACTAATGTACCTCTAGACATACAGTTAGCAATATCTATTACATCAACTTCATTATCTAAATTAGCATAACTACGTAAAATATTCCCGGTAGAAATTGTAGGAATACAGTATTTCTTACTAAGAAATTGTGCTTGAGTACCTTTTCCACTTCCTGGAGCACCAATTAAAATTATACGTTTTTTACTTTCTTGATGCTGATAAATTCCGTATATCATAAATATATTACTCTTTTAAAAAACATTGGATTTTATAATTAAATTATTAACTCGACGAATAAACTTATTTGGATCTTCTAAAGAACCAATTTCAGTAAGTAAAGCTTGATCTAATAATAATTCTATTAAATCTATAAATGATGTATCATCTATGGTTTTTGTAGCTTTTTTTATTAATGGATGTTCAGGATTTAATTCAAGAATATAGTTTATTTTCGGAACTTTTTGTCCAGCTGCTGCAAATATTTTTGCCATCTGAGTACTCATCTCATTAGCTTCTGTAGTTAAAATAGCTGGAGTTTCGATAAGACGATTAGTCAATCGTACATCTTGTACTTTATTCTTCAAAATTTTCTTTACTCGTACTATAAAAGATTGAAGAGATGTATTATTAGTATTTAATTTAGAATCTTTATCATTTATGAGTTTCTTGAGAGATTCATCAATTTTACTAACTGAATGAAAAGATTTTCCTTCAAAAGAAGTTAAATAACTCATCATCCATTCATCTATACGATCATAGAGTAATAATATTTCAATTCCTTTTTTTCGTAATACTTCAAGGTGAGGACTATTAGATGCTGCTGCATAACTATCAGCAGTAATATAATAAATTTTTTCTTGATTAGATATCATACGATTTACATATTCTTGTAATGATACAGTTTGAGTTGAATCTTTACTATGAGTAGATGCAAAACGTAGTAATGGCATAATATTTTTAATATTATCATTATCTTCTGCCGGACCTTCTTTTAATACTAATCCAAATGTTTGCCAAAATTTATTATATTTATTAGGATCATCCATAAGTTTTTGTAGCATTTGAAATACTCGTTTAGTTAATGCTGCACGTAATTTTTGTACTACACTATTATGTGGTAAAATTTCACGAGAAATATTTAAAGAAAGATTCTTACAATCTATCAAACCATGAACAAATCTAAAATAATTAGGTATTAAGTTATTTATATCATCCGTTATAAAAATCCGTTGTACATACAATTTTAAACTCGATTTATAATCCCTGTTCCATAAATTTAATGCAGCGTGTGAAGGAATATAAAGTAAACTAGTGTATTCATGTTTACCCTCTACTCTATTGTGACTCCAGATCATAGGATCATGAACATCATGAGTAATATGTTTATAAAAATCTTTATACTCGATTTCACTAATATCTGATTTATTTTTTATCCATAACGCATGTGCTTGGTTTACTTTTTCCCAATTATCTTCTTTGTTAACAGATTTCATTTCTATTGGTAAATCAATATAATCCGAATATTTTCTAATAATCTCACGTAACCGCCACGGATTGAGAAATTCATCTTCACTTTCACGTAAATGAAGTGTAATTTCAGTTCCTCGATGATTTTTTTTAATATCAGCAATAGTATAACTTCCTTCTCCTGTTGATTCCCATAATACTGCTTCATCAATAGCAGCTCCTGCAGCACGACTACGTACAGTGACTTTATCAGCTATCATGAACGTTGAGTAAAATCCTACTCCAAATTGTCCAATTAGCTCACTAATTTTAGAAACTTTTTGAGGTTCAATAGATTGAATAAATGATTTCGTTCCAGATTTGGCAATGGTTCCTAAATTTTCAATTAATTCTTTTCTACTCATACCAATGGCATTATCATTAACTATTAATGTACGTTTGTCTTTATCAATAGATATTCGTACATGTATATCTTTATCTTTTTCATATATATTTGGTGTAGATAATGCCTGAAAACGTAATTTCTCAGCAGCATCTGAAGCGTTAGAGATTAATTCTCTTAAAAAAATTTCTTTATTGGAATAAAGAGAATGAATCATTAAATTTAAAAGTTGTTTAACTTCCGATTTGAATTTTCGTGTTTCTTGTGCTTTCATAATCTAACTTACCTACTCAATTATCTTGAAATTTTTTTTAATTATTCTATTCTAATAAATAGCATTCTGGTAACAGTACCTGTTAATAAGTAAAAATTATAAATAAGGTACTGTAAAATTAGAAAAATTGGACATTTTATCTTTATAAACTTCATGTATACGACGTACAGCATCATTCAAAGCGGCTGCAATTAAATCTTCTAAAATTTCAATTCTCTCCTTTGTTAAACTAGGATCTAGTGTTACACGATTGCAATTATATTTTCCATCAAGAATTATAGTGACCAGACCTGCACCTGATTCTCCTTTAAATTGGAGTTTGGATATTTCTGTCTGAATTTCTTGCATTTGTTTTTGCATGTGTTGGGCTTGTTTGATTAAATTTTCTAATTCAGTTGTTTTGAACATAAATTTATCTCTAAATGGTAATTTTTTTACATTATAACAATACTTTGTTTATCAATACTTGCATTAAAGAAATGACATAAGATATCTAAATAGACGTCAGAACAAATTGAATCATGTGCAATCTCAATTTGTTCCTGATAAAAATCATTTATTAATTCTAATGGAGTTTTTATCTTTAAATCATTATTTTCAATAAACTTAATGTCAAGTTTTTTTCCTAAAAAAATCATTAATGCTTCAGATAAAAACTTTTGTGATGATACTGTTTTTAAATGTTTTTTATTGGATCTAAAATTCAATTGTATATGGTGTTGATTCTGTTTTTTCCAACAGTTTAAAGCTAATTCTCGTACTAATGGAGGTAGTGAAAGTTGAAAAATTTCAGTTGCCCAATGATTATGAAGCAATTTCTTTTTTAATTTTATAAATAAAACTTGAGAATGAGTATTTTTAATATTTATTAATGGTGAAATTTCTTCATATTTCAGATCTTTTTTCAATAACGCATTGTTATATGGTAGTGTTAATAAAACCTGGTTTTTAGGGGGTTCAATTTTATCTATAAGTTGATTTTTTGCATAAATCAGTTTAGAAGTAATATTCTGTTGCGAACCATTATTAAAATTTATTCCTTTTTTTTTTTGAGAACTGAAAGTAAGAGCTCTAAATATTGTCATTTCTACCCCAATTTTTTGAGTAGGTGCTATTGATAATTCTTTTCTTCCTCTTATAATTATTTGATAATAGTTTTGAACATTTTCTGAGGTTATTGTAAGTGCTAATTTCTTTAAACGTTCTAAAGTATTTTCTTTTAGTTTAATATATTTTGATTGGTTTTGTAACCATTGTAGCCTAGCAATATAATATAGTAGTTTTAACATATCTATTAATAGTATTTCCCAATCTATAGTACTTATCATGGCAAAATGATCTAATAATTTAATAACTTGGTTAGAATTAATATGTATAATTGATTCTAATAACTCTAATACTTGTTCTTCATTTAAACTTCCAAGCATAGTGTTAATTAGAGTAATAGAAATATTTCCATCTCCTAAAACCATTGCTTGTTCTGCCATTGTCAAAGCATCTCTCATGCTGCCATTAGCCCTTTTAGCAATTAATTCTAATGCATCTAATTTAAAAACTACCTTTTCTTTTTCTAAGATAGATTTTAATTGCAATAAGATTATATTTTCATCTAAGGTTCTTAAATGAAAATGTAAACAACGTGATAAAATCGTTATAGGTATCTTATCAAGATCGGTGGTTGCCAGTAAAAATTTAACATACTCAGGTGGTTCTTCGAGTGTTTTTAACAAAGCATTGAAACTATGCTTTGACAGCATATGAATTTCATCAATTAAGTATACTTTATAACGGCCTTTAACTGGTACATATTGAATGTTATCTATTAATTCACGAATGTCTTCAACTTTAGTACGCGATGCAGCATCTACTTCAATAACATCAATAAAATTTCCATTCATAATTTCTTGACAAGCTATACATTTTCCACATGGTTCAGCAGTAATATTGACTTCGCAATTCATTCCTTTAGCAAATAAGCGTGCAATAGTTGTTTTTCCAATACCACGGGTACCAGAAAATAAATAAGCATGATGAATTTTTCTTGATTTAAGAGTATTAATTAAAGCAGTAATAGGAATATCTTGACCAATCAGATTGGAAAAAGATTGTGGTCTCCATTTTCTTGCTAATACCTCATAATTCATTAATACACCATTTGATTAGTATAAATCAATTAAACTATTTTATTACATCATTCTTGACAATGAAATAACAAATAATATTTGTTATAAATATTTGATCCATTGATAAAAAGAAATAGATAAACTGTAAAACCTTGCAAATATAAGATAAAATAAAGTAAAGAGCAAAATAATTCGGAGAATGAATTTATTATCAATGAAAAAATTTCCAATGACTTTATCAGGTGCAGAAAAACTACGTAAAGAACTAAATGAATTAAAAATGATTCATCGTCCTAGAATCATTGCTTCTATAGCAGAAGCTCGCCAATATGGGGATCTTAAAGAAAATGCTGAATATCATGCAGCTCGTGAACAGCAGGCATTTTATGAATGCCGTATTAAAGAAATTGAAATAAAACTTTCTAATGCAGAAATTATTGATATTACTAAGATTCCTTTTAGTAATCGAATTATATTTGGATCAACTGTTAGTATACTAAATCTTGATAATTCAAATAAATATACTTACCGTATAGTAGGTGATGATGAATCCGATCATAAAAAAAAGCTTATTTCTATTAATTCTCCATTAGCGAGAGGATTAATAGGAAAAACCAAAAACGATGTTGTTTTAATTAAGACCCCTAATGGAAATATTAAGTATGAAATATTAAATATAGAATATATTTAGCATATAATACTAACTTCATAAAGTTTTTAAAAATTTAAATGAATCCTAAAAAAAATTGGTTTTCTAAATCATGGTGGTTACAAGAACATTTCAATGATAAATATGTAAAGCAAGCTAAAAAACTGGGTGTGCGATCACGTGCATGGTTTAAACTTGATGAAATACAAAAATGCGATAATTTATTACAACGTAATATGAGTGTGATTGATTTAGGTGCAGCTCCTGGAAGCTGGTCACAATATGCTATTCAACAGATTGGATTGAAAGGACAAGTAATTGCTTGCGATATTTTACCTCTTACTCCTATTAAGGATGTTAACTTTGTACAAGGAGATTGTACCAATACATATGTACGTCAAAAATTATTAAGTATGATAAAGAATCCAAATAAGGTTCAGTTAATTATGTCTGATATGTCACCGAATCTTAGTGGTATTGATGTAGCTGATATTAATAGAATGATTTTTCTAGCAGAAATTGCATTAGAAATATGTAATCTAGCTTTAGATGTTAATGGAGGTTTTTTGGTAAAAATGTTTTATGGAGAAGGATTTGATCAATACTTACAAAATATTCGTACCTTATTCAAAAAGGTTAGAACTAGAAAACCAGAAGCTTCACGTGCACGGTCGAGTGAAGTATATATTGTTGCTACCGGTTTTAAAAAATCACATATATAAGTAAGTATTTAGTATGTTTATTATAATCTAGTAAATAAAAATAATAGAAGAGGCCAATTCTTTGAATGATATGGGTAAAAATCTCGTTCTTGGGATGATTCTAGCAATTATGATGCTATCATTTTTTCATAACTTTAGTTTTAATAATACTAAGGCAAATAAAGTTGATTATTCTACTTTTATATCAGAAGTTGATCAAGGTAAAATTAAAGAAGCTCGTATTAATGGAAGAGAAATTTCTGTAATTAAAAAAGATGATAAAAAATATTTAACTTGGATTCCAATGACAGATCCTAAGTTACTTGATAATTTATTAACAAAAAATGTAAAAGTTTTTGGTGAACCTCCAGAAGAACCGAGTTTACTTACATCAATATTTATATCATGGTTTCCTATGTTTATATTAATTGGAATCTGGATATTCTTTATGCGCCAAATGCAAGGTGGGAGTGGCAGAGGAGCCATGTCTTTTGGTAAGAGTAAAGCCCGTATGTTAACTGAAGATGAAATTAAAACTACTTTTGCTGATGTTGCAGGATGTGATGAAGCTAAAGAAGAGGTAGAAGAATTAGTAGAATATTTACGTCAACCAAGTAAATTTCAAAAATTAGGAGGTAAAATTCCTAAAGGTATATTAATGGTAGGTCCTCCTGGAACAGGTAAAACTTTGTTAGCTAAAGCTATTGCAGGAGAAGCTAAAGTACCATTTTTTACTATCTCTGGTTCAGATTTTGTAGAAATGTTTGTGGGTGTAGGTGCGTCACGTGTACGTGATATGTTTGAACAAGCCAAGAAAAATGCTCCGTGTATCATTTTTATTGATGAAATAGATGCTGTAGGACGTCAAAGAGGTGCCGGTTTAGGTGGTGGTCATGATGAACGCGAACAGACCTTAAATCAGATGTTGGTAGAAATGGATGGTTTTGAAGGTAATGAAAACATTATTGTTATTGCTGCAACTAATCGTCCTGATGTTCTTGATCCAGCATTATTAAGACCTGGTAGATTTGATAGGCAAGTAATAGTTGGATTACCCGATATACGAGGACGAGAAAAAATTTTAAACGTTCATATGCGCCGGGTTCCATTAGCAACAGATATTGATGCTTTAGTAATCGCACGTAGTACTCCAGGATTTTCAGGTGCCGATTTAGCTAATTTAGTTAATGAAGCTGCATTGTTTGCTGCTCGTAACAATCGTAAAGTAGTTTCTATGGTAGAATTTGAAAAAGCTAAAGATAAGATTTTAATGGGTGCTGAACGTCGGTCTTTTGTAATGACTGAAGCTGAAAAGGAAGCTACTGCTTATCATGAATCGGGACATACTATTATTGGACGTCTGGTCCCTGAACATGATCCGGTACATAAAGTAACAATTATTCCGAGAGGTCGAGCACTAGGTGTAACGTTTTTTCTACCTGAAGCAGATGCAGTCAGTATAAATAAACAAAAATTAGAAAGTCAAATTTCTACCTTATATGGAGGAAGATTAGCTGAAGAAATCATTTATGGAATAGATCAGGTTTCAACAGGTGCATCTAATGATATAAAAATTGCTACTTCTTTAGCACGTAAGATGGTTACACAATGGGGATTTTCAGAAAAATTAGGTCCGCTATTATATGCGGATGAACAAGAAGAAATATTTTTAGGACGTTCAGTTGCTAAAGCTAAACATATGTCAGATGATACGGCTAGCATTATTGATCAAGAAATAAAGTCTCTAATTGATAAAAATTATCAACGTGCTCGTAAAATTTTACATGAAAATCTAGATATTTTACATGCAATGAAGGATGCATTAATGAAATATGAAACGTTGGATGCATTACAAATTGATGATTTAATGGCTAGAAAAAAAGTACGGGTACCTGCATGTTGGTTAAATGATAAGAATTCATCATCATGATTAATAGATTTTAAATAAATTGTAATTTTCGATATATAGTGCTATACTATTTTTATTTATTATATATCAGGCTAATTTAAACTTAAAGTAATGGAATAATAGGATTATATGCATCATATTATTTTAACTATTTTCCTTATAGTAGCAATAATCTTGATTGGTTTAATTTTAATTCATCATGGTTATGGAATTGGAATAGGTACTACCCATTCAACTTCTAATGCATCAGTTACATTTTTTGGTTCTTATGGTTCTAAAAACTTTTTGAATCGAATTATTGCCCTATTTGCTTTGGCCTTTATAATTACTACTTTAATACTAGATAATATTGTTTACAATAGTGAAAATCAGTGGTCTAATATTAGACCTCCATCGACGAATATGAACACGCCACATTAAAAATCATATTTAACCTTTTTTATTCATCACCTTATTATATATCGATAAAATTGCCGAGGTGGTGAAATTGGTAGACACGCTACCTTGAGGGGGTGGTGCCTATTATTAGGCTTACGGGTTCAAATCCCGTCCTCGGTACCAACAATGATTTTTACATTATTGATAATAGTTGAATTTTATATATAATCCATATATATTTATTACTAGATGATGACGCGGGGTGGAGCAGTTAGGTAGCTCGTCGGGCTCATAACCCGAAGGTCGTTGGTTCAAATCCAATCCCCGCAACCTCTAAAAATATGTAGATTGAAAATCTGATAAGATATGATTGCTAAAAACCCCGATTGTTCGGGGTTTTTTATTATGTATAAAAAATAATTATGTCTATTCAATAATCTTTGAGCCTTAGAATGCTAATGCTAACGAAATTGCTACTAAGTTTTATTATGTTATATATTAAAATTATTGATTGAGGCAATGAAGATGAATAAAGATATTTTGGCTGTAGTACAAGCAGTTTCTAATGAAAAATCCCTTCCTTGTGAAAAAGTATTTGAAGCATTAGAGAGTGCCTTAGCTACTGCAACCAAAAAAAGATATGAAGCAGATATTAATGTTCGCATCAGTATTGATCGAAATACAGGTGATTTTAGTGTATATCGTCGATGGCTAATTGTTGAAAAAGTTATACATCCAACTTATGAAATTACAATTGAAGCTGCACAATTTGAAAATAAGATGTTAACCATAGGTGATTATATTGAAGAAAAAATCGATCCAATAATTTTTGATCGTATTACTAGTCAAATAGCAAAACAAGTTATTGTACAAAAAGTTCGTGATGCTGAACGAAGTCTTAGAGTTGAGAAATTTTTAGATAGAAAAGGTGAAATTCTTACGGGAGTGGTAAAACAAGTTAATCGTGATCTGATTAAGATCGATATTGGTAATAATACTGAAGCTATTATTTTATCTCAAGATATGCTACCACAAGAAAAGGTTCATTTGGGAAATCGCATTCGAGGAGTATTATACTTGATCAATCATGAACGTTCACAATTATTTCTTAGTCGTTCTAGTCCTGAAATGTTATTAGAGTTGTTTCGTCTTGAAGTTCCAGAAATCGCCGAAGAAATAATTGAAATAAAAGCTATTACACGTGATGCAGGATCACGTGCAAAAATAGCAGTAAAAACTAACGATAAAAGAATTGATCCTATAGGTGCTTGTATAGGAATGCGAGGTTCTCGTGTACAAGCTATATCTAATGAATTAGCAGGAGAACGTATTGATGTTTTATTATGGGATGAAAATCCAGTACAGTTTGTAATTAATGCAATGGCTCCTGCAGAAGTTAACACAATTGTGGTTGATGAAGATCAACATACTATGGATGTAGCAATAGATAATAATTCTTTAGCTGTAGCTATTGGAAAAAATGGCCAAAATGTCAAATTAGCATCTCAACTCAGTGGATGGCAATTAAACGTAATGAGTGTTTCAGATTTAAAAAACAAACATGAAGCAGAAGATCATGCTGCAATTGAACTATTTACTCACTATCTAAACATTGATGTAAAAATAGCTAATTTATTAGTAAAAGCAGGATTATCTTCTTTAGAAGAATTAGCTTATATTCCAATGAATGAATTATTAGAATTCGGATATTTTGAGCGAGAAAGTTTAAAAAAATTGCAAAATAGAGCTAAAGAGATATTAACAATAGTTCCATTAAAAAAAATAAATAATAAATTTACTTTAGCCTATGGATTACTAAAAATTCAAGATTTAAGTCCTAGTTTAGCATATAAATTAGTAGAAAAAGGCATTTCTTCATTAGAATGCTTAGCAGAACAAGGAATCGATGATCTTTCTGAGATTGAAGGTTTAAATAATCAAAAAGCCGGTCAATTAATTATGGCAGCTCGTAATATCTGTTGGTTTAATAAACCTTGATGATAAAAGGAAGCAATATCATGATAAAAGATATCAACATAAAATCTTTGGCAATGGAAATGAAGATGTCAGTAGAGACAATTATAAATGTTTTTGCATCTTTAGGAATATTTAAATCAGATAAAGATTGGATTACTCAGAAAGAAAAAGAAATCCTCTTAAATAAACTTGAATTTCATGAAAAAGATAGATCACAAATCTCAGAAGTATGTTTTACTTTACAACGAAAAATACACAGCACACTAAATATTCCGAGTATAGGAGGTAAAAATAAAAAAGTCCAAGTAGAAATCCGCAAAAAAAAGACCTATTTTAAAGAAAACAAAAGAGAAAATATTCACCATCATAATCAAGATCTTGATGGTTCTGAAAGTTCCAAAAATAGTTCAGATAATTTGATTTGGAATTCAAAAAATAAAATTTCTAATTATAATAAAAAAAATTCTACCGATAAAATTATTAAAAAAGCAGAAAATGCGGAATTTCAGCGTAAAGTGGAAGCTGTAGTACATGAAAAAATTGAAAAAGAAGCCCGTAGATTTGCAGAAGAAGCGTGTAGAATGGCGTCAGATATAAATAATCAGGATTGGAACCTAGATGTGATAGTAGAAGAAGATGAGAATCTAAAAGAAGAAGATAATCTGGTTGCTAAACAACATGTAGAAGATGAGAATAAAAAATTAAAAATTGATGGTCGCGTTCGTATCGGAAAATCAAAATTATCACGTTCCAGAAAAAATATCAAACAATTAGAATCGAAAATTAATCCAGAAGAAGTACGAGTTATTCCTCGTAGCAAGAAAAATAGCAAACGTAAATCAAGTGTTTTACAACAAACGTTTAATAAGCCTGTACAAAAAAATATTCCTAAAAATATTACTATTGGTGAAACTATTACAGTTGCTGAACTTGCTAATAAAATGGCCATGAAAAGTTCAGAAATTATTAAAGTAATGATGAATATGGGTGCTATAGCTACTATTAATCAAGTTATAGATCAGGAAACAGCGCAATTAGTAGCTGAAGAATTAGGACATAAAGTTATTTTACGTCGTGAAAATGATTTAGAAGAAGCTATTTTATTTGATAGAGATATGGGATTAATTGCTGAATCTCGAGCCCCTATAGTAACTATTATGGGACATGTTGATCATGGTAAAACTTCATTATTAGACTATATTCGATCAACAAAACTTGCAAAAAGTGAAGCTGGGGGCATTACTCAACGCATTGGTGCTTATCATGTAGAAATTGGTAATCGGATGATTACCTTTATTGATACCCCCGGACATGCAGCTTTTAGTGCTATGCGTATTAGAGGTGTTAAGTTAACAGATATTGTTGTTTTAGTCGTAGCAGCTGATGATGGGGTAATGCCGCAAACAATAGAAGCTATTCAACATGCTCAAGCAGTTAATGTACCCATAATAGTGGCTATTAATAAAATTGATAAAATCGAATCGAATACGGATAGAATTAAAAAGGAATTATCCCAATATGGAATTAATCCTGAGGAATGGGGTGGTGATAATCAGTTTATTTGTATTTCAGCAAAAATGGGAATAGGAATTGACGATCTTTTAAATGCGATTTTATTACAATCTGAAATGTTAGAATTAAAAGTAGTTCATAAAGGAATGGCAACAGGTGTAGTTATAGAATCTTTCCTTGATAGGGGACGTGGTCCAGTAGCAACTGTATTAATACGTGAAGGAACACTTAATAAAGGAGACATTGTACTATGTGGTTTGGAATATGGACATGTAAGAGCTATGTTAGATGAACACGGTGAGAATATCAGTCAAGCATTCCCTTCTCTGCCAGTTGAAATGTTTGGGTTATCTGGTCTTCCAGCAGTAGGTGATGTATTAACTGTAGTACGTGATGAGAAAAAAGCTCGAGAAGTTGCATTATATCGTCAAGGTAAATATCGCGAAGTTAAGTTCTCTCATATAAAAAAAGTGGTTTTTGAAGAGATGTTTAATGATCTTACCAAGGCTAAGATGTCTGAATTAAATTTAATTCTCAAATCTGATACTCAAGGATCAATAGAAGCCATTGCAGAAGCATTAAAAAAACTCTCTACTAATAAAATTGAAATAAAGATTTTAAGTTCGGGAGTAGGTGCTATTAGTGAGACTGATGCTGTATTAGCTGTACCTTCTAAAGCTATTATTATAGGATTTAATGTACGCGCTGATACTTCAGCACGTAAAATAATTGAAAAAGAAAAATTAGATTTACGCTACTATTCTGTAATTTATAATTTAATTGATGACGTTAAAAAAGCGATATTTGGCAGATTAACACCCGAATATCAATATAAAATTATTGGATTAGCAGAAGTCAAAAGTATATTTAAATCCCCTAAATTTGGATCTATAGCTGGTTGTATGGTAAAAAATGGTATTATTAAGCGTCATAAACTAATTAAGGTTTTACGTAACAAGATCGTTATTTACGAAGGAGAATTAGAATCTTTACGCCATTTTAAACAGGATATTAATGAAGTTCATACAGGATCAGAGTGTGGAATTGGAATTAAAAACTATAATGATATTCGAGTTGGAGATTTAATTGAAGTATTTGAAATGATCAAAGTATAATGTATTATTAATAAAATGAATAAAATCATACGTTTACCTAAATTAGCTAAAGCATTCAAAAAAGAAATTACAATAATTTTACAAAGAAAGATCAAAGATCCTCGTTTGAGATGTTTAATAAGTGTAAATCATATAGATTTATCACCTGATGCTTTTTATGCTAAAGTTTTCGTAACTTTTTTAGAAATTGAATCTGATATAGAGATTGGTAAAAAAATTCAAACATTACAAAATGCATCCGGATATATTCGAATATTGCTAGCAAAAGCTATAGAATTACGTATAATACCTAAACTAGTTTTTTTTCATGATACATCTGCTCATAATGCATTATATATGTATAATTTGATTACTAAGAGATTAAAAAACCACTCCAATGAATAATATAATTAATGGAATGTTATTATTGGATAAACCTAAAGGAATTTCTTCTAATTTTGCACTTCAAAAAGTAAAAACAATTCTTAAGGTTAAAAAAGCAGGATATATAGGAACCTTAGACCCTATAGCTACCGGAATGTTGCCAATTTGTTTAGGTAAAGCAACTAAGTTTGCAAAATATTTACTTAATACAGATAAACGTTATTATGTAAGAGCTAAATTAGGACAACGTACTGATACTTTAGACTCTGAAGGTAAAGTAATTAGTGAAAATCCTGTAGTAAGAATTAGTGCTTCAACATTAAAAAATATTCTTAAGGGTTTTTTAGGAAAAATTCAACAAATACCTCCTATGTATTCGGCGATAAAATTACACAATCGTCCATTATATAAATATGCTCGTCAAGGTATTATTGTATCACGTAAACCACGTATGATTACCATTCATAATTTGCTATTGATTGAGTTAACAGAAAATCAACTGTCACTTGAAGTATATTGTTCTAAAGGAACATATATTCGAACTCTTATTGATGATTTAGGACAAAAATTAGGTTGTGGAGCTCATGTTATAGAACTACGAAGGTTACAAGTAGCATCATATCCTCTTCACTATATGGTTACTCTCAACAAATTGCGCACCCTAATAACTAGTAATATGATTAGTGAAGAAGCAAATAAAATACTAATTTCTATTTTAATACCGATAAATAATATAATTTCTATACCTAAGATAAATAATCATTAAATAGTTCTAATTCCTCATCATTTAATTTATTATGAATATTTCACTCATTAAATTAAATCAAGATATTGGTATTTATCTCTAATTTTTTATTATAATGGAGTAATCTTATGTCAAAATGTTGTACTAAATCTGAAATTATTGTTAAATACGGCAATAGTATTAGTGATACTGGTTCTACTGAAGTTCAAGTTGCTTTATTAAGTAATAAAATAGATCTTTTACGTAAACATTTTGCTCAGCATAAAAAAGATTTTCATAGTCGTCAGGGTTTATTACGCATAATTTCCAAACGAAGAAGTTTATTAAATTATTTAAAACGTAAAAATATTGATCGTTATACAACTTTAATTGAAAATCTTGAATTGCGCAGATAAAACATCTTAATTTAAAATTATACTGAGGTTATAACTTAAACTATCAGGAAATTAAGGATATTATTTTGTTTAATCCAATTATACGTAAATTTAAATATGGACAACATACGGTTTCTTTTGAAACTGGAATGATTGCTCGACAAGCTACGACTAGTGTCATAACTCGTATCGATGATACGGTGGTTTTAGTAACTGTAGTAGGAAGTAAAAAAAATACATCTAATCATAATTTTTTTCCTCTTACTGTTACATATCAAGAACGTTCTTATGCGGCTGGTCGTATTCCGGGAAGTTTTTTTAGACGTGAAGGTCGTCCAAGTGAAAATGAAATTATCATAGCACGTCTAATTGATCGTCCAATTCGTCCTTTATTACCAGAATCTGAAGAGTTTTCTTCTTATGATATTCAAATTATTGCCACAGTTCTTTCTCTAGATCCTAGAATTAATCCTGATATTGTAGCATTAATTGGAACTTCTGCAGCACTTAGTATTTCTGGAATTCCATTTAAAGGTCCTATTGGTGCAGCACGGGTAGGATATATTGATAACAAGTATCTTTTAAATCCAACGATAGAAGAACTAAAATACAGTAATTTAGATTTAATTGTTTCTGGTACTGAAAATGCAATATTAATGGTAGAAGCTGAATCAAAATT
The DNA here is from genome assembly GCA_041942055.1 of Candidatus Dasytiphilus stammeri. Lineage (GTDB taxonomy): Bacteria > Pseudomonadota > Gammaproteobacteria > Enterobacterales > Enterobacteriaceae > Dasytiphilus > Dasytiphilus stammeri_E. Next base: position 337,083 of record CP145874.1, read on the forward strand.
TATTAGTGAAGATCAAATGCTAGAGGCGATTATTTATGGACATGAACAACAACAAATCGTCATTAAAAATATCAAGTTATTAGTTGACGAAGTTGGTAAATCCTCTATTAATTGGATATGTAATTCAATCAATAACGAACTATATATAAAAATTGCTACACTCTCAGAAAAATTATTAACTGATGCATATCGTATTTTAGATAAAAAAGCACGTTATACACAAATAGATTTAATTAAATCCGATGTATTAGCTATCTTACAAAAAGAACATTCTGGTTTAGATGAAAATTTAATCCAAAAAATTTGTTCTAGGATTGAAAAAAAAATTGTACGAACTTTATTATTACAAGAAAGTAGTAGAATTGATGGTCGTGATCATAATACTATTCGTAATATAGATGTACGAACTGGTATTTTACCGAGAGTACATGGATCATCTTTATTTACACGAGGCGAAACTCAAGCTTTAGTCACAGTTACTTTAGGTACTGATCGAGATGCACAAAATCTTGATGAATTAACTGGAGACCGTACAGATTCTTTTATCTTTCATTATAATTTTCCTCCTTATTCAATTGGAGAAATAGGAATTATAGGATCTCCAAAACGACGTGAAATTGGTCATGGTCGTTTAGCTAAACGTGGAATTTTAGCAATTATGCCTAGTCATGACGTGTTTCCTTATACAGTGCGTATAGTATCTGAAATAACCGAATCAAATGGTTCTTCTTCTATGGCTTCTGTATGTGGTGCTTCTTTGGCATTAATGGATGCAGGAGTTCCCATAAAAGCAGCAGTAGCTGGTATTGCGATGGGATTAGTGAAAGAAGGTAATCATTTTGTAATACTTTCTGATATTATAGGTGATGAGGATCATTTTGGTGATATGGATTTAAAAGTAGCTGGAACTAATCAAGGCATTACTGCATTACAAATGGATATAAAAATTGAAGGAATTACTAGTCAAATTATTCAAATAGCATTGAATCAAGCTAAAGATGCTCGTTTACATATATTAAATATAATGGAAAAAGCTATCAGTTTTCCCCGCGTAAATATTTCTAAATATGCACCAAGGATACATATAATAAAAATAGATCCCGAAAAAATTAAAGATGTTATAGGAAAAGGTGGATCAGTTATTAGATCTGTAACTGAAGAAACAGGTACTACTATTCAGATTGAAGATGACGGTACTATAAAAATAGCATCAGTTGATAGTAATAAAGCTGAATTAGCTCTTCATCGAATTCAACAAATTACTGCCGATATTGAAATAGGTAGATTTTATAGTGGAAAAGTATCTCGGATTGTTGATTTTGGTGCGTTTATTACTATTATAATTGGTAATAATAAATCTGGTGGTAAAGAAGGATTAGTACATATTTCTCAAATTTCTGAAAAACGTGTAGAAAAAGTGACGGATTATTTAAAAATTGGTCAAATAGTTACAGTAAAAGTACTTAATATTGATGACCAAGGACGTATTCGTCTTACTATGAAAAGTATAAGGCACAAGTAAATAATAAATAATTTACTTAATAAGATATATCAAATAGCAGCATATCTAGGGGTATGTAATTTACATGATAAAGTTGGTAGAAAAAAGCTTTGCTGAATTAGGACTAAAATTATCTCTTTTAGAATCATTAAAGGTTATGGGTTATATTAAACCTTCTCCAATTCAAAATAAATGTATTCCATACTTACTTAAAGGATATGATCTATTAGGTATTGCTCAAACTGGAAGTGGAAAAACTGCTGCATTCATTTTACCATTATTAAATAATATTCAAAGTAATTTAAGAAATCCTCAAGCTCTGATTCTTGTGCCTACTAGAGAATTAGCAATTCAAGTGACAGAAGCTTGTGTGAATTTAGCTAAATATATTCCAGAAATAAATTCCTTAGCTATATATGGAGGACAGCGTTATGAAGTTCAATTACAGGGGTTACGCAAAGGTCCACAAATTATAATAGCAACACCGGGTCGTTTATTAGATCATATTAAGAAAGAAACCTTAAATTTATCTCACTTACGTTACTTGATATTAGATGAAGCAGATGAAATGTTACGCATGGGATTTATTGAAGATGTAGAAAAAATTATGAAAAAACTTCCTGCATGTAAACAAATCGCTCTATTTTCGGCAACAATGCCTGAACCTATTCGGCGTATTACACGTAATTTCATGAAAGAACCGTATGAAGTACGTATTCATACTAATATCACAACGCGTCCTAATATCATTCAAAGTTATTGGACTGTTCAAGGTAATAATAAAAGTAATGCGTTAATCCGTTTTTTAGAAGTGGAAGAGTTTGATGCAGCTTTAATATTCGTACGTACAAAACATGCTACTTTAGAAGTAGCAAAACATTTAGAACATAGTGGTTATAAAACGGCTGCATTAAATGGTGATATGAATCAAATATTGCGTGAGCAAACTTTAGAACGTTTAAAAAATGGAAATCTCGATATTCTTATTGCTACAGATATAGCTGCTCGGGGATTAGATGTTGATCGAATCAATTTAGTAGTGAATTATGATATTCCTATGGATGTAGATTCTTATATCCATCGTATTGGAAGAACTGGAAGGGCCGGTCGTGTTGGTAAAGCACTGGCTTTTGTAGAAACTCGTGAACGTAGATTATTATATAAGATTGAACGTTGTATGAATATAGAAATTTCCGAAGTGAATCTTCCAAGTACTGAACTAATAAGTAAATGTAGATTATCTAAATTTGCTGCCAAAGTAGAAAAACAATTTCAAAGTACTGATTTAAATCAATATCGTACCTTATTGTCAAAAATTCAACCCAAAGATATTTTTGATATTACAACATTAGCAGCTGTATTACTAAAAATAGCGCAAGAAAATAGCCCATTAATTTTAACCCCCGATCCAATATTTAATAGAAAAAAATGTAATGAATTTAAAAGTAATCATATGGATTTATACCGGATTGAGTTAGGACGTAATGATGGTTTAAAAATACGAGATATTTTAGGAGCATTTAATAAGCAAATAGAATTTAATAGACATAAGATTGGAAATATAAAGTTATTTAATTATTATTCTACAATAGAATTGCCTAAAGGTATATCAGAAATAATATTACATAATTTTATAGATACTCGTATTTTAAATAAACCCTTAAAAATAAAATTGCTTGGAGATTCATTTTCTAAAAACGTACTAATAAAAAAGAAAAAGAATCTAAGTAATATTAAGCCCAGTATAATAAAAAAAAAATATGCAGGATTTCGTGATTTTAATACTTAAATAAAAATTTTATGAAAAAAAAATTAATAATTTAAGGTGGCAAAATTTTTTTGCCATAGAAAAAAAAAAAGCTATTTTTTAAATATTTTAAAATTTTTAGCTAATGCTAGAGCATCTGGTAAAATTATCTATCCTGCACAAGATAATATTTTTAACTGTTTTCGCTTAACAGAACTCAATATTATAAAAGTAGTAATACTGGGACAAGATCCATACTATAAATATAATCAAGCTCATGGATTAGCTTTTTCTGTTCCCAGGGGAATTAAAATTCCCCCCTCATTAATGAATATATATAAAGAATTGAATAATAATCAGGTTAATTTTCAGTTTCCTAATCATGGATGTTTAGAAAGTTTGGCAAAACAAGGAGTTATGCTATTAAATACAGTTCTTACTGTAGAAAAACATAGACCCGGTTCTCATATAAATATTGGTTGGGAAATATTTACAGATAAAGTGATATATATAATTAATAAATATTGTAAAGAAGTAGTTTTTTTACTATGGGGTAAAAATGCTCAAAAAAAAACATCTTGTATTGATAAAAGACGTCATTTAATTTTACATGCATCTCATCCTTCTCCATTATCAACACATCGAAGTTTTTTTGGTTCTCATCATTTTTATCATACAAATATGTGGCTGCTAAAATGTGGTATACAGCCAATCGACTGGACACCACATTAAAAATAATAACCTATAAAAATTTAGTTATTGTTGATTATGCTTCTTAGATACACTCACCATTGCTGGACGTAATAATCTTCCATTTAGCATATAACCAGGTTGTATTATTTCTAAGACCAGATTAGTTTTTATCCCTTCTTCCTGTTCTTCTATTTCTTTTATAGACATGGCTTGATGTATATCAGGATTAAAAGGAATCTGTGTTTCTTTAATTACTTTAACTCCATATTTATGCATGGTATCTAGTAAAGATTTTAATGTTAATTTAATTCCTTCAATCATAGGAATCAATTGTTGATTAGATTGATTTGTCAGTTGGAGTGCACGTTCTAAATTATCAATGACTGGTAAAAGTTCTCCAATAAATTTCTCTAAGGAAAATTTATAGATTTTTTCAATTTCTATATCTGCGCGACGACGAATATTTTTTAGTTCTGCTTGAGCACGTAACATCTGATCACGTTCATGTTTTTGTGCTTCAATAAGTTGCATTTCAAGAATAGCAATCCTCTCGTCACGATGATCAACAGCACTGTTTTGATGATCTTTTTTTATAATTTCATTGTTTTCATTTTTAGATAGAACCTGTTCGTCTTGATTTGTTATTTCTATAGGTTGTTCTTTTTCTTCACTACTCATGAAATTCTCCGTATGTGCACATTCATTCACTAATTCGATTATTATATGGATGAGCAAGGTAGTTTCAAGAAAAGTTATGATTTGTTATATATTAATCATGTATGTGTTAAGGAAAATGTCATAAATCATGAAAAAAAAATTTAATAATATTGGTCTAGTGGGACGTCCATGTCATCCAAATGCATTAATAATCCTTAAAGAAATTTTGCAATGGTTAAAGGTTAAAGGATATCAAGTGATTATTGAATATAATTTAGCTTATAACTTAAATATTGATAATCTTCAAAAAGATACTCTAATTAATATCGGAAAAAAAGCAGATTTAGCCGTAGTTGTTGGAGGTGATGGCAATATGTTACGGGCTGCACGAGTATTAGCTAAATATAATATTAATGTGATTGGTATTAATAGTGGTAATCTGGGTTTTTTAACTGATCTTACTCCTAAAAATGCTAAATACTACTTGAATGAAGTTTTAAAAGGTAATTACCTTATTGACAACCGTTTTTTACTTGAAGCACATATATCTTACCAACATCACAAAAAGAATTCTTGTTTAGCGATGAATGAAGTTATTGTTCATACTGGAAAAGTAGCACATATGTTTGAATTTGAAGTGTATATAGATAATATATTTGCGTTTTCTCAACGTTCAAATGGTTTAATAATTTCTACTCCTACAGGCTCTACAGCTTATTCTTTATCTGCTGGAGGAACTATTTTAACTCCATCATTAGATGCGATTATTTTAGTTTCCATGTTTCCTCATACTCTTTCTTCACGACCATTAGTTATTAATAGTAGCAGTACTATACGTATACGTTTACGTTTTTCTGATATACATATCTATATTAGTTGTGATAGTCAGATTATGCTCTCTGTACATAGAGGTGAAGATGTTGTGATAAGACGAAGTTTATATAATCTTAATTTGATTCATCCAATAAAATATAATTATTTTAATCTATTAAGTAATAAATTAGGATGGTCAAAAAAACTTTTTTAAGATAAGACTTATATTGCTTTTTATAATAATATTAATATATAATTGTTTGTGAATCAGTATGAAAGAAAAAAAATTACACTATATTACTACTAATAGACGTGCTTATTATGAATATTCAATTGAAGAAACATTTGAAGCCGGAATTGTATTACAAGGTTGGGAGGTAAAATCTCTTCGATTAGGAAACGTCCATATCAATGATAGTTATGTTTTACTACATAAAGGAAACGCTTATTTAGTAGGGACGAATTTTCAACCCACAAAAAATTTATCTACTCATATTAGTTATAATCCAATCCGTGATAAGAAATTGTTACTTCAGCCACGAGAATTGAAAAATTTATATGGTAAAGTAACTCGTAAAGGATATACAGTTATCGTTTTATCTTTATATTGGAAAAAAATCTGGTGTAAAGCTCTTATTGGAATTGTTAAAGGTAAAATGCAACATGATAAACGTGCTAATATTAAAAATCGTGAATGGCAAATCCATAAAGAACGTCTTATAAAGAAGATTATTTAGATCGAATAAATATTGGGGCTGTTTTTGGATTCGACGTAAATTGCGAAATCTTAAGTGCATGTCGAGGGACGGTAGGCCTCGTCAAAAACCGTAATAATAAATAGTCGCAAATAACGACAATTATGCTTTAGCAGCGTAAAAAACTGTTCTAGAGCCCTCTAATTCTTAATCTTAGCTCTTGAGGTGAGAATAAAAGGAGGTCATTAAATAAGAGCTCGTGTATCTAAGCCTGATACAGATACATTAAATTATACAGGCTAGTTTATTCATAGTATGTCAGTCTACTATTAAATAAATGAATCAAATAGACTAGACTAAACATGTAGTACCGAGGATGTAGAATTTGCGGACGCGGGTTCGAATCCCGCCAGCTCCACCACTACGCTTAAAAAGATAAAGATATCATGGAAAGAAAAGGATTTATCTAAAAAAATATTTAAAATTTATGTATTATAAAAAAAGAAGTATTTTTCTATTCTAAGTTCAATAATCTTTTAGATAAAAAATCAAGGATTGATTAAAATGCCCAATAATGCATTCAACAATTATAATAATATTTCTAATCAGCTTATTACACCGAAAGAGTTAAAGAAATTTTATCCGTGTAATGATCAATTAAAGTTACAAATATCTAATTTTCGTAAGAGTATATCTGAGATTATCAATGGATCTGATCATCGTTTATTAATAATATGTGGTCCATGTTCTATTCATGATCCACAGTTAGCAATGGAATATGCAAAAAAGCTTAAAAAACTTTCTGATAAATTGCATGATAGTATCTATATAATTATGCGGGTTTATTTAGAAAAACCCCGAACTTCAATAGGTTGGAAAGGATTACTTAATGATCCATATCTGAATAATTCTTTTGATATAGAATCCGGATTAAAAATATCCCGTAAACTTCTATTAGAACTTACAAAATTAGGACTTCCGCTTGCTACAGAAGTATTAAGTTTTCATACTATACCATATTTGGAAGATTTATTCAGTTGGATGGCAATAGGAGCAAGAACTACAGAATCACAACCTCATCGTGAGATGGTATCAGGATTATCAATGCCCGTGGGTTTTAAAAATAGTACTGATGGTAATTTTCATAACGCTATAAATGCTATAAAAACCGCAAGTGTACCACATACTTTTATAAGTATTAATGCTGATGGAAAAATTAGTTTATTGCAAACGTGTGGCAATAAGAATTTACATGTAATATTACGTGGAGGACATCATAAGCCAAATTATGATGCAGAATCTATTTCACAATGTGTAGATTCTATGAAAAAAGCTGGTTTATATCCATCTATTATGGTGGATTGTAGTCATGATAATTCAAAAAGAGATTATCGGTGTCAACCCGAGGTTGCTAAATCAGTAATAATGCAACGTAAAATGGGTAATACTTTTATTACTGGATTAATGTTAGAAAGTAATTTATATGAAGGTAATCAATTATTTGAATTACCATTTGATGAAATACATTATGGTATTTCATTAACTGATGCATGTATCAGTTGGAAAACTACAGAAATACTTCTTCAAGACATTTATAAAACCTTAAAGGCTTAACTAATAATGATAGCAAAATTAGAAGTATTACGTAATAAAATAGACCAATTAGACAAATTATTATTGAATATAATAATGAAAAGAATGAATTTGATAGCAAAAATAGGAGAAATTAAACATAAATATGGATTACCTGTTTACGTTCCGGAACGTGAAAAATTAATGTTAGCTATGCATCGTAATCAAGCCGAAAAAGTTGGTATTTCTCCAGATTTCTTTGAAGATATTTTACGTCGTATAATATACGAATCTTATTCAGTACAATCTAAAAAAGGTTTTCAACAAGTTTATCCATTATTACGTCCTATTGTTATAATAGGAGGTAAGGGCAGAATGGGACAATTTTTTCATAACTTACTCTGTTTGTCCCATTATAAAGTTAAAATTCTTGATAAAGATGATTGGCCAAATTCACGCAAAATATTATCAAATGCTGCAATGGTTATTATTAGTGTACCTATTCGAATAATTCAAAAAATCATAGGACAATTACCTAAGCTTCAAGATGATTGTATTTTAGTAGATGTCTCCTCCATTAAAACTCTACCTTTAGAAGCAATGTTATCTATTCATAAGGGTCCTGTATTAGGATTGCATCCTTTATTTGCTCCGGATAGTAGTGATAATCCTGTAAAACAAATAACAATCTGTTGTAATGGGAGAAATCCAGAAGCATATCAATGGTTTTTAAAACAACTAACTATTTGGGGAATGCGTTTACATTGTATTAGTAGTATGAAACATGATCAAAATATGGCAATTATTCAAGCATTACGACATTTTACTCATTTTGTTTATGGATTACATTTGCAACAAGAAAATGTAAAAATAGAAGATTTATTAAGTTTTGGAACTGCTATGTATCGCTGTGAATTATTTATGATTATGGGACGATTTTTTACTCAAGATCATAATCTTTATGCTGATATAATTATGGATTCTAATATTAATTTAGAAATAATTAAACGCTATTATGTTCGTTTTGGAGAAGCAATTAGACTTTTGGAATCGGGAGATAAAAAAAAATTTATTCAAGATTGTATTAAAATAAAACAATGGTTAGGTGTTTATGCTGAGCACTTTCTTGCGGCTAATAGTAGCTTATTAGTTAATTGCCATGATATCTATAGAGAATAGAATATTAAAAAAGAATACATCTGGCTCAAGTATGTAAGTTTTACTCACTCCAGTTTTTTAACCTTATGATTATCTAATGAAAAGGAGATTTTTTTATAAGCTTCTTTTATAAGAACCAATGCGAGTTTAGTATATTTGGTGTTAGGATAATATAACATCATTTTTTCAATTCGATGAATGACTGATATATACTTTCGATGTTGAAAATAAAAATTTGCTATTAGTAAATCATAATTTGCTAAACGTTCTTTTAAAGCAGAAATATGTTTTCGAGCATTAATTGTATATTTACTTTCAGGATAACTGAGAATTAGTTGAGAAAAATCATGCAAAGCAGATCGAGCATATTCTGAATTACAATTAGATAAATCTAATCTAAATAATTTTCTCCAAAAATATTGATCTAATCTAATATAGATTAAACCCCGCATATATAAAACATAATCAAGATTGGATTGATTAGGATAATCAAATATATATTTTTGAATAATTTTTTCTGCATTAACTAAATTCCCTTGTTTATAATATATATAAATTAAATTGAGCTTATGTTGTTGAGAATCAGATTCTAATATAAAAGGTTCTGAATTAGGGGTATTGTTCCAAGGTTTTATCAAAGATTGAAAGGTACGCTGATATTTTCGCATCATATTTAAAAAATTATTACGATTATTATTCATAGAACCATTTCCTAATACGAACGTTAAAATAATGAAAATTATTAATAAGTGATATTTTAGATACATAAATTTATTAAAATAATGAAAGATCTATAATCTTATCTTAAGAAGATAGCAATTCAATAATGATTTTCAATATATTGAATTATCCTTTAATGAAATTTTTAACTACAACAATTAATAGTTATGATTATGCAATCGAAAAAAATTACTGCTATGATATCAGAAAGACAAATAGGACAACGTTTAGATAAAATTTTGGTGGAATTATTTCCTAAATACTCTCGTTGTTGTTTAAAAAAATGGATTTTAGGTAAAAAAGTATTGTTAGAAAATAAGATTTTTGATAAACCCAAAACTAAGATAAAAAATCTTGCCAAAATTGTTATTAATGTACCAATAGATCCAGACAATTTTGTGCAAGCTCAACAAATAGATTTAAATATCATTTACGAAGATGATGATATTTTAATTTTAAATAAACCTATGAATTTGGTAGTACATCCTGGAGCCGGTAATAATCATTATCGAACGTTGCTAAATGGTTTACTATATTATTATCCAAAAATTATTAGTGTGCCTAGAGCAGGAATAGTTCATCGTTTAGATAAAAATACCACTGGTTTAATGATTATAGCTAAAACACCTTTAGTTCAACAATATTTGGTTGAATCTATAAAAAAGCGTCATATTATTCGTCAATATGAAGCAATTATAATAGGAGTTATAAGATCAGAAGGATTCATAAATCAGTCTATTAGTCGTGATCCTAATAAACGTACTCTAATGAAAATTAATTCTTTAACCGGAAAATCTGCGATAACTCATTATCGTGTACTAGAACGTTTTAGAGCACATACACATATTTTTTTACAATTAGAAACTGGAAGAACACATCAAATACGAGTGCATATGGCATATATTAATCATCCTCTTGTAGGTGATAATTTTTATCCGGGACATAAAACACTACACCAATTACCTCCTAATATTTCCCTAGATGTAGTATCTCAATTAAACGCTTTTAATCGTCAGGCATTACATGCTTCACATTTAAGTTTTTATCATCCAATTCGCAAAATATATATGGAATATAAAGCACCATTACCTCAAGATATGTTAGATTTAATTTCTGTATTACGTGCAGACAAATCCAAATCAATCCAATCTAAAACCTAAATAATAGTCAAGGAGACTGTGTGCGCTTAGATCGTCTTACAAATGAATTTCAATTAGCATTAGCTGATGCTCAATCTATAGCTTTAGGACAGGATCATCAATTCATTGAACCATTACATGTGATGCTAGCGTTTTTAAATCAAGAAGAAGGATCTATATATCAGTTAATAAATGCTATGGGAGTAAAAATAGATTTATTACGTAAAAAAATCGAACAGTCGATTGACAATCTACCCAAAGTTTATGGTAATAATGGAAATATTCAATATTCTAATGATTTAATACGTATTCTTAATCTTTGTGATAAATTTGCACAAAAATCCAAACATACCTTAATTTCATCTGAAACCTTTTTATTGGCTATAATTAATACCTACGGATTTTTAACGGATTTATTAAAATCTTTAGGCATAAACCAATATAATATAAGTGAGGTTATCAAAAAAAAATTAGGTGGAAACGAATCGGTGAATAGTATAGAAATTTTAAAAAAATATTCTCAAGATCTTACTGAACGTGCTGAAAAAGGAAAATTAGATCCAGTAATTGGACGTGATGAAGAAATCCGTCGTACTATTCAAGTTTTACAACGTCGTACGAAAAATAATCCGGTATTAATTGGTGAACCAGGAGTTGGAAAAACCGCTATTATTGAAGGCTTAGCTCAAAGAATTGTAAATAATGAAGTACCAGAAGGATTAAAAAACAAACGAGTATTAGCATTAGATATGGGAACTTTATTAGCAGGTGCAAAATATAGAGGAGAATTCGAAGAACGTTTAAAATTAGTTTTAAAAGATCTAAGAAAACAGCAAGGCAATGTAATTTTATTTATTGATGAATTACATACTATGGTGGGAGCTGGAAGAACAGATGGAGCTATAGATGCTAGTAATATGCTCAAACCGGCTTTAGCACGTGGAGAATTACATTGTGTTGGAGCAACTACTTTAGATGAATACCGTCAATATATTGAAAAAGATGCAGCATTAGAACGAAGATTTCAAAAAATATTTATTACTGAACCAACAGTACAAGATACTATAGCTATTTTACGAGGATTAAAAGAACGTTATGAATTACATCATCATGTTCATATTACTGATCCTGCAATAATAGCAGCAGTCACCTTATCTCAACGCTATATTGCTGATAGAAAATTACCAGATAAGGCAATTGATTTAATTGATGAAGCAGCTGCGAGCATACGATTACAAATCGACTCAAAACCCGAATTATTAGATCGTTTAGAGCGTCGTATTATACAACTAAAAGTTGAACAACAAGCTTTGAAAAAAGAAACTGATTCTGCAAGTATTAAACGTCTTGAGGTTATTAATACAGATATTGCATTATACGAACAAAAATATACTAAGTTAGAAGAACATTGGAAGAAAGAAAAAAAAATCTTATCTGAGACACAAAGAATTAAAAGTCAATTAGAAGAAACTAAAACCTTATTAGAACAAGCACGCCGATCTGGAGATCTTTCAAGAATGTCAGAACTCCAATATGGAACAATTCCAGAACTAGAAAAGCAATTAATCATTGCTACCAAATCTAATGAAAATTTTATGCATTTATTACGTAATCGCGTAAGTGAGACAGAAATAGCTGATGCATTATCACGCTGGACAGGGATTCCTGTCTCTCGTCTGATGGAAGGAGAACGTAAAAAATTACTACGTATAGAGAAAGCATTGCACGACAGAGTAATTGGACAACATGAAGCTATAGAAGCAGTAGCTAATGCATTGCGTCGAAATCGGGTGGGTTTATCAGATAGTAATCAGCCCATTGGTTCGTTTTTATTTATTGGACCTACAGGTGTGGGTAAAACAGAACTTTGTAAAGCACTTGCCAATTTTATGTTTGATAGTGATAATGCAATGATACGTATTGATATGTCAGAATTTATGGAAAAACATAGTGTATCTCGTTTAATTGGAGCACCCCCGGGTTATATTGGTTATGAAGAAGGTGGTTACTTAACTGAAGTTGTTAGACACCGTCCTTATTCAGTTATTTTACTAGATGAACTAGAAAAAGCACATACAGAGATTTTTAATATTTTACTTCAAGTATTAGATGATGGTCGTTTAACTGATAATCAAGGTAGAACAGTAGATTTTCGAAATACTATTATTATTATGACCTCTAATTTAGGATCTAATATGATCCAAGAAAATTTTAAAGAATTAAATCATGAAAAAATGAAAGATCTAATTTTTAATATAGTGAATCAACATTTTCGTCCGGAATTTATTAATCGTATTACTGAAATAGTAGTATTTCATCCTTTAGATAAAAACCATCTAAATGCAATAGTTAAACTTCAATTACACCAACTCAATCAACGGTTAAAAGCACAAGGTTATCAAATTGATATTTCTAATAACGTGTTAGAATTTTTAGTGAAAAAAGGTTTCAATCCTTTATATGGAGCAAGACCTTTAAAAAGAACAATTCAAAATACCATTGAAAATATTTTAGCCAGAGATATTTTATCTGGCAAAATTACTATTGATAAACCTATAAAAATCGATTATATCCATGGACAATTAGTGTATTATTCTTAACAATTATTTTTTAGGATTTTTACGATATATCCAGTATCATTGAATGTAGGTGATTTAGCAGCTTTTCGAGCTAATTCATCACACTGTTCATTATCAGTATGTCCAGAATGTCCTTTGATCCAATTCCATTGGATATGATGATGATTTAATTTTTTATCAAGACGTTTCCATAAGTCTAGGTTTTTTACTGGACGTTTATTATATGTAAGCCAATTACTTTTTTTCCAATTATAGATCCAATTTTTTACTCCTAGTTGTACGTATTTACTATCAGTAATGATTTCCACCATACATCTTTGTTTTAATAATTCTAATGCAACAATAACAGCTATAAGTTCCATACGATTATTGGTAGTTAAATAAAAACCTGCACTCAGTGACTTTTTATATTTTCCATAATGTAATATAATACCATATCCACCAGGTCCGGGATTTCTTAAACAAGAACCATCTGTAAAAATTTTTACCGTTTTATACATTTAATATTTATTATTATTTATGAAAAAATCCATAACAAGAAAAATTGTCTTAGATGTTGAAACTACAGGAATGAATAAATCTGGTATATGTCATGAAGGACACCGAATTATAGAGATAGGTGCAGTTGAAATCTGTTATAGAAATTTTACTGGAAATAATTTTCATACTTATTTAAATCCTAATCGATCAATAGATCCTGTTGCAACCTCTATTCATGGGATTACTAATGAATTTTTATTCGATAAACCGTTTTTTCATCAAATTGTAGATCAATTTTTAGATTATATCGAAGGAGCAGAATTAATTATACATAATGCTTCTTTTGATATTGGTTTCCTCAATTATGAATTGAAGATGTTGCATCGTAACCTTCCCAAAATTGAATCATTATGTTCTATTACAGATACACTTTTATTAGCCCGTAACTTATTTCCAGGAAAACGAAACAGTCTGGATGCACTTTGTAGTAGATATCAAATTAATAATCATAAACAACGAAGGATTAAACATGGTGCTCTATTAGATGCTGAAATTTTAGCTGATATTTATTTAATTATGACAGGTGAACAAATATCATTTAATTTTTGTAACAATATTAATAAACCTTCTGAAAACATTTTTACTTCTAAAGCTATGTCTGTACTACGTGTTATCAAAGCTAGCCAAGAGGAAACTCTTCTTCATGAGGATTATTTAAATCTTATGACAAAAAAAAATGGTATTTGTTTATGGCAGACTATTAGTAAGTAGTATCTTGATTAACTAGATAATATTTTTTCATAGATGGTAAAAACTCAAAGCAATCTATTTTTAAACAACTAATAATTGATAAATATATTATTGAAAAGATATATATTAAGATATTTGGATAGAACGTAAGGATAATTAATAGAATTAATTTATATTGAAATTTGACAGATAATCCTTAAATATTTAAGGTGCTTTGTTTACTAAAGCTAAAATTAGCCGCTATACTTACTTATAATAAATAAAAAGAAGCATCATAATTATTTTAATAACTAAGGAGGTTTATGATGACTTATCGTTCTTTTTCATTAATTCCTGGAATCACTGATAATCTTTTTTCCGATCGTTTTGATCGTATGGATCGGTTATTTAGTCGATTAACAGGTGATGTTCCTTTATCTGATTCTCCATGTTATAATCTTATTCAAATGGATGAAAATCATTACAGTCTTACAATAAGTGTGCCTGGATATAAAGAAAGCGATTTAGATATTACTTTACAAAACGGACAACTTACTATTACTGGTAAGCATCAGTGTAAAGACAAAGTAAAAATGAAGGAAGATAGAAAGAATGTTAAGTGGTTACATAAGGGAATTTCTTTAGACGAATTTAATCTGAGTTTTAATCTTCATAATCGTGTAAAAGTACAAAATGCTTTATTAGAAAATGGATTATTAAAGCTTGAATTAGAATATGAAATTCCTGAAGAACATAAACGACAAAAGATAACTATCGAACGTCAGGATAATAACCGAATTATGCAACAACCTCAGCAAGGATTAATTAAAAATAAATAATTATTTTAAAAAATATAACCCCCATTCAGGGGTTATATTTTTTATTATCTTGTTGTATATATTCTAACATTGAATTAATTGTTTGAATTTCTATCCGATTATAAAGGTTTTGAAACTCTGAAATTTTATGATTTAACAATGGATAGGGGATTTTATGCCACTCTAATGTACAGATTAAAAATTTTTCTGATCGTTCAGTAATACTAGGAATAACTGGTTTTAGGAAAGTCATTAATAGTCTAAATAGATTTAATCCCATAGTACATATTGATTGTAATTCTGGTAAATCATTTTTATTATTTACTAATAA
This sequence comes from Candidatus Dasytiphilus stammeri, assembly GCA_041942055.1. GTDB lineage: Bacteria > Pseudomonadota > Gammaproteobacteria > Enterobacterales > Enterobacteriaceae > Dasytiphilus > Dasytiphilus stammeri_E. The sequence goes on from CP145874.1 coordinate 352,715, forward strand.
CCAGGGTTTCTTTTCGGTTATATAGCTATTAGCTAAATTAGTTAAAAATATGATTTGTTGAATAACTTGACTAAATTCACGGTTAAAAAAAGCATCTTCTATTATTTTTGAGGTATCAATAAAAAGATCATATAATTGAGGATTTTGTAATTTAGTTCCCAACCAACCGGAAAAATATTTATTAATAAAACTTGCAGTTCTAGCTGCTAAATTTACTATTTTATTGACAAGATCTGTATTTATGCGTTGTATAAAATCTTGTAAATTTAGATCAATATCTTCTATACCAGAAGATAGTTTAGTAGCATAATAATAACGTAAGCTGTCAGAGTCTAAAAATTTTAACCAAGTACTGGCTTTAATCAAAGTATTTCTAGACTTAGACATTTTGATTCCATTAACTGTTACATATCCGTGTACAAAGATATTCGTGGGTTTACGAAAACCACTTGCTTCTAATATGGCTGGCCAGAATAGGCTATGAAAATAAATAATATCTTTGCCTATAAAATGACATAAATTAACTGTAGAGGTAGGTTTCCAAAACTCATCAAAATCTATATTTTTTATTTGATTACATAAATTCTTAAAAGTACTTATATACGCAATAGGTGCATCTAACCAAACATAAAAATATTTATCAATCAGATTAGGAATTTTAAAACCAAAATATGGAGCATCACGAGATATATTCCATGGCTGAAGACCAACATTAAACCATTCTTGTAATTGGTTAACTACTTGATTTGATAAACAACCTGATCTAATCCAAGATTTTAACATTTTAGTAAATAATGGAAGATCAAAAAATAAATGTTCGGAAGTTCGTAAAATTGGAATAGCTCCAGTTATTACTGATTTAGCATTAATTAAATCAGTAGGATTATAAATAGATCCACAAATTTCACAATTATCACCATACTGTTCGGATGCTTTACAAATCGGACAAGAACCTTTCACAAAACGATCAGGGAGAAACATTTTTTTTTCTGGATCATATAATTGGTTTAATATATATTTTTTAATCAAACCTTGCTGTTGTAATTTATTATAAATAATTTTTAACAGTTCATGATTATCTTTAGTATGTGTTGAAGAATAGTTATCATAACTAATATTAAATTCTGTCAAATCTTTTTTATGTTGTTTATATACCTTATAAATCATATATTCAGGATCTAAACCACATTCTTGTGCTTTTAATAAGATTGGAGTTCCATGTGCATCATCAGCACAAATGAAAAAAATTTCATTTCCACGCATTTTTTGATAACGAACCCAAATATCAGCTTGAATATGTTCAAGTAAATGTCCAATATGAAGAGAACCATTAGCATAAGGTAATGCACATGTCACTAAAAATTTTTGGATATTTTTCATAATAAATGCTAAATCAGCTATAAAATAAACGTTAAAAAATTTTTTAATAAAGTTTAAAGATAAAAAACCTTTTCAAGCCAAACATATCATAAAATATAGTCTTAAATACTGCTGGACATTACATTTTTGTGTATTGAAAAAAGCTCAGACTTATTAACTAAGTTTATCAATTTGCATTTTTAAAAAGATTAAGTATTAACAATGCAAAATTTATTTCAATGTTAGAGGGAATGGGTATCCAAACTAAATAACCATTACCAAGTGCTATATTTATGGATTTCGCTTCATTATTTTCTATAAATTTTACATGCCAATTAATATTTTTATGTGGCGATATAATTTCAACACTATCTCCTTTAGCAAATTTATTTTTTACTGCTACTTGTGCTAATTCTCCTTTACGTTTTCCAGTAAATTCGCCTACAAACTTTTGTTTTTTAGAAATAGAAGAACTGTACAAATAATTTTGTAAATCTTCATTATTATGACGAGACAAAAATCCTTCCGTATAACCTCTATGCGATAATCCATCTAGCATTTCTAATAAAAAATTATTAAAAGATCTTCCTGATATAGCATCATCAATTGCATTACGATAAATTTGTGTAGTTCTAGCACAATAATAAAATGATTTGGTTCGTCCTTCTATTTTAAGTGAATGTATACCGATATTCATTAAACGTTCTATATGTTTTATGCCTCGCAAATCTTTTGAATTAAAAATATATGTTCCATGTTGATCTTCGAAAGATGTCATATAGTCTTCTTCGGGTTGTAATCCTTCAGAATTTTTTATCAAAAATAATTTTTGAGTTGTTTTAGATGGATTAGAAAGAACAATATTTCCTATATCATCTTCTTTTCCTTCTTGAACTTTATATTTCCATCGACAATTATTAGTACAAGCCCCTTGATTAGAATCTCGTTTATTAAGATAACTAGATAATAAACATCGTCCTGAATATGCCATACATATTGCACCATGAATAAACACTTCTAATTCCATATCTGGAACTCGTTCATGTATTTCTTCAATTTCTTCTATAGATAGTTCTCTTGATAAGATTACTCTTTTCAAACCCATTCGAGACCAAAATGATACTGCAGCCCAGTTTACTGTATTAGCTTGTACTGAAAGATGAATAGGAATGGTAGGAAAATAATCTTGGATCAACATTATGACTCCAGGATCTGAAACGATGAGAGCATCTGGTTTTAAATCAATGATATTTTTTAAATCCTGAATTAAAGTGTTTATTTTCGAATTGTGTGGAGTAATATTTATTACAACATAAAATTTTTTGTTTAAAATATGAGCTTCATTAATGCCTATTCGTAAGTTTTCATAATTAAATTCATTATTACGTACTCGTAAACTATAACGTGGAGATCCAGCATACACCGCATCTGCACCATAAGCCAAAGAATAACGCATATTTTTTAAGGTACCAGCAGGAGAAAGTAATTCTGATTTAAACATAATAGATGTTATTATATAATTTTTATAAAAAATTATATTAGGTCTTGTGATTAATGTAAATGGCATTATTATAACATTTATTCAGCATGATAAAGTTTATATATAAGGAGAAAATTATGATGAAACGTATTGGTCTTTTTATGATTACAAATTTTAGTGTAATGTTGATAATTGGAATACTTCTGGCAATAATGGGTATTAAGTCACGTAATCTTCTAGAACTTATAGCATTAGCTACAATTACGGGTTTTGGAGGATCATTAATTTCTCTATTTTTATCGAAAAACATGGCTTTGAAGTCAGTTGGTGGAAAAACTATTATTAAACCTTCTGATGAAACTGAACAATGGCTGATGGAAACCGTTTCAAAACAAGCTAAAAAGATGCGTATTAGCATGCCTCAAGTAGCTATCTATCCTGCAGAAGATCTTAATGCTTTTACTACTGGTGCTCATCATAATGATTCATTAATTGCAGTATCTAGCGGCTTATTAAAGGATATGAAAAAGGAAGAAGTGGAAGCAGTTTTAGCTCATGAGATGACTCATATTTCTAATGGTGATATGGTAACTATGACTTTACTTCAAGGAATAGCCAATACTTTTGTATTTTTTATTTCTCATTCATTAAATCGATTTATTTATTCAGGTAATCGTAATTATATTCCTAATAATCCTTTTACTCCTACTATTTATCCGAATTATTTTGGAACTGTTGTGGTTGCAATCTTACAATCAGCAGTTGGTTTTATTGCTACTATTATTACAATGTGGTTTTCACGTAAACGAGAATTTTATGCTGATGCAGGTGCAGCTAAATTGGCAGGACGTGAAAAAATGATCGCTGCCTTGCAACGTCTCAAATCTAGTGATATTGAACCTCCAAAAGCACTCACTACTCTAAGACCTTTTTGTATTAATGGTGGTAAGAAAAACAATACAGTAACTTTACTTTTTAAGTCACATCCCTCTCTAGAACAACGTATTAAAGCACTACGCACTTTAAAATATCGTCAATGAAAATCTATCTAGTATTGTAGGAGGACGATTAAAAATGCGAATTTTGGCAATTGATACCTCTACCAAGGTATGTTCAGTAGCTTTATTTAATCATGGAGAAATCAGCTCAATAGTAAGGTCTTCTGCAAAAAAACATGCTCAAATAGTTTTATCTATGATACACAATCTTCTCAGCAAATCAGAAATATATTTAAATCAACTTAATGTTTTAGCATATAATCGTGGTCCTGGAAGTTTTACTGGATTGCGTATTGGAATTAGTATAGCTCAAGGAATTGGATTAGGATTAGATTTACCTCTTATTGGAATATCTTCATTAGCAGTATTAGCAGAAAATGCTTGGCATCTTACTAGAATTAAAAGAGTATTAGTTGCACTTAATGCGTATATGGGAGAAATATATTGGGCAGAATATCAACGAATAAATTTGTCTAATCCATGTTGGAAGGGAGTCGAAACTGAGACCATTCTGAAACCCTTAGAAGTAAAATCTAAAATATCTAAGTTAAATGGCATTTGGTGTGTAGCTGGAAATGGATGGTATACATATCCAGATCTAAAAGATCTTAAACGATTATATGTATCTACTCCAGTAAGTATACCTGTAGCAAATAACATTTTACCTTTAGCAATAATTGAATATAAAGAAGGTAATATTTTTTCAGCTGCTTGTAGTGTTGAACCGTATTATATACGTAATAATTTATTATGGAAAAAGTTACCAGGACGTACTTAAACGTAATAATATTTAGTAGTATTGTATTGGACGAAAAAAAATTATTTAATAGTTAAGAAATGACCCGACGCTAACTTTCTCAATTGATCTTCCAATATAAAACGTGTATTTAGAGCTTCTCCTACTTGAGATAAAGCATTTTAAAAATATAGATTGTTATCATCATTAATAGTAACACATAAATATATATCATATAATTTGATGAACTCATTATAGCTTTTTCATCAATTGGTTTAAATATTTTTTAGAATATTTAAACCCAATAATCTTATAATAAGAAACTATAAGTAATTAGTTGGGTGGTTGTAAGATAATGATAGTGTTATTTTTAAATGGATTTAGCATATTAAAACTCCATAAAGTATTTAACTATTACACTGAATTTAAAAACGATTAAGAATGGTTAGGATTATTAATAAGCTTATTACTATTTTTTTTGACTTTTATTTGAATATAAGATATAGAAAAAATATTGATCACATTATAAAAAAGCGATTACTTTCTTTAAAGTAAAAATCATCAAATGTTTAATAATGTAAGGATAATTAAATTATGAATAAGACTCAACTTATTGAGAAAATAGCGGAAAAATCCGCCTTATCTAAATCTAAAGCGAAAATTGCTTTAGAATCTACTCTGGCTTCTATTACAGAATGTCTTAAAGCAGGAGAAATAGTACAAATTATTGGTTTTGGCACTTTTAAAGTGAATCATCGTGCTGAACGAATAGGACGTAATCCTCAAACAGGGCAAGAACTGAAAATAGCTGCTACTAATGTTCCAGCTTTTGTATCAGGAAAAATTTTAAAAGAAGCAGTTAAAAAATAATTAAACAATTTATTCTAAGTAGGGGTGGATTTATTTTCTCTCATCTACCCCTTGAGTTTAAAATATGTTATTAAACAAGTAATAATTATAGCAAATGAATTAGTATTTTTTATAAATTAGTACGGATATGAAAGTAAAAAACCAATTAATTTTTCTAAGTATATTATTAATCAATCAAATTGTTCTGGCTACTCCATTTATTAATGGAGAACATTATCTCACACTTAATAAACCAATTACAGGCATTCCTCAGGTAATAGAATTTTTCTCTTTTTTATGTCCTCATTGTTATCAATTGGAATCAGTATTCCATCAAAACAATTTGAAATCCAAATTTAAAACAGTAAAATATCACGTTATTTTTGCAGAAAATGAATTTGTTTTAACTCAAGCATGGAGTATTGCAATAGCTTTAGGAATAGAAAATCGTGTTATATTACCAATATTTCATCAAACCATTATTAATAATAATTTTTTTTATAATGATATCGTTAAGATTTTTATTAATTTAGGAATTTCTAAAAGAGATTATGATTATTTATGGAATAGTTATACTATAAGATTATTGAGTTTTAAACAGCAAGAATTAGCTCAAAGGATAAGAGTAAACACTATTCCTACAATAGTTATAGATGGAAAATATCTCATTAAAAATGAAGCGATTACAGGATTTTATAATTATAATAAAATTATTACCTATCTTCACCATCTACACTAACTAATTTTAGTTAGGAATTGATGAATATTAAATTCAATAAATTAGATTCTTTTTTTTTAATTGATGGGAGTTATTATTTTTATAAGGCTTATTACGCATTACCTACTTTAACTAATAGTAAAGGAGAACCTACTGGTGCAATTTATGGAGTATTAAATATGCTTGATAATTTCTTACAATCTTATAATCCTAAATATATGCTAGTAGTTTTTGATGCTCCAGAAAAAAATTTTAGACATAAATTATTTACTCAATATAAATCCAATAGAAGATCTATGCCTTACTCATTACAGCTTCAAATTAAACCATTATATAATATAATCAAGGCTATGGGAATTCCTATATTAGTAGCTTCTGGAGGAGTAGAAGCTGATGATATTATTGGTACTTTAGCGACTGAATATATCGCCTGTCAAGGAGGAAGAGTTTATATAGATAGTAATGATAAAGATATAGCACAATTAGTTACATCTAATATTTTTATAATAAATACGAGTGATAATACACTTGTAGGACCATCAGAAGTCTTGCAGAAATATGGAGTACCTCCAAATTTAATTATTGATCTTATAGCTTTAATGGGCGATTATTCAGATAATATTCCAGGGATTCCTGGTGTAGGAATTAAAACCGCACAAAGGTTATTAACTTATATAGGGAATGTTAAGCAAATTTTTTCTAATCTCTCTAAAGTAGCCGAACTATCTTTTCCTGGTGTTAAAAATTTAACATTTAAGTTAGAACAATATAAAGAAATGGTATTTCTTTATCGTATTCTTGCTACTATCAAAACTGATCTTCCGATTAAAATCAATTATGATAAATTAATAGTAAACCAACCAAATATGGAAGAATTTATAAAATTATGTAAACATTATGAATTTAAAAATTGGATGCATAAGATTCAAAAAAATTTGTGTAATTGATAATTTATAAAAATATGAAAGATGAAAAAAAAAAAAAAAAAATTTTTCTGGATCAAAACTTTAAAAAAGTTCTTCATTTGCATATTAATACAATTATTGATAATAGTCGTGAAATAATTGGATTATTTATTGTACTCTATATAGGAGAAGCAGTTGATTTGTCACTCTGAAAAAATGGATGTTAAAACGTTATTACCATTAAAAAATAGTTTATGTTTCAATTTCATCTAATTGATTTTGCTAGATCGTTAACTGATTTATTAATAAAATAATTAGGATGCCCAGAGCGGGATTCGAACCCGCATAGCTATTTCGCTGAGGGATTTTAAGTCCCTTGTGTCTACCCATTCCACCATCCGGGCTATTTTATTATATCAGGCGCGTTTCGGAATTGAACCGAACTATACGGATTTGCAATCCGCTGCATTACCACTCTGCCAACGCGCCATCTAATATTATTAATAAATATCAGTTCATTTTTTATAAAATTATACTTGCTAAACTATGATGCTGTATAATTTTTTTTAAATGACTACGATGTATTGTTTATTAACAATAGTTTTTCAAAACTAAGTTTTGCAGTTAATTAGTACTTTTGTGCAATAAAAATTCATGGAAAAACTCTTAAAACAATATCAAACTCCAACCTGATAAACTATTAAAATTAAAGTAAAGAAAAATCTATTTAAGATAATCAAACTATATGTAAATGAATAAATATGAAGATACAATGATTTATAATATTATTCAATAATAAATACTTTATTATTGAATAATTAGTTTTCAATCGGATCTACATCTACTGACCATTGAACTTTTCTAATTGTAGGTAAAGAAAAAATTTTTTTAAGATTAAAATTGATAATTTGTTGTAGTTTGTTACGTATAGGATGCTGAAGAAGCAATTGCCATCGATATTTTCCATCACACTTATTTTGTAACGCAGGAATTGGACCCATAATCATAAATTGTGTATCATTAATAGTATTAAACAGATAACGTATTTGATTAAGAAAAATTTTTGCATGATTATTATCATTATCTTTGGCTCGAATTAGTACATGACTAGTATAAGGTGGTAATAACACTATTTTTCGTTCTTTTAATACTTCATCAGCAAAAGAATCATAACCTTGATAGAACAATTTTTGTAATAAAGGATGATTTGGATAATAGGTTTGTAATAATACTTCTCCAGATTTTTTGCCACGACCCACACGGCCTGCAACTTGTGTATAAAGTTGTGCAAACTTTTCAGATGAACGAAAATCACCTGAAAATAAAGCTCCATCAACATTTAATAGAGCTACTAATGTAACATTAGGAAAATGATGTCCTTTAGCTAACATTTGTGTACCAATTAAAATTCTCGCCCCCCCTTGTAAAATATCTGAAAAAGAGTCTTCGATTTTTATTTTTTTACTATTTATTGTATCGCGATCAATACGCGATATTGGTATATTAGGAAAAACGGTTTTTAATGTATACTCTATTTGCTCAGTACCAATTCCTAATTTAATTAGATTAGGTATTCCGCATTGTTCACAAAATTCTGGAACTGGATTAGTTCTATTACAATAGTGACAACGTAATTGTTTATATTCTTTATGGTATGTAAAATTATGATCACATAGTTTACATTTAGCAATCCATCCACAGTTTTTACAAACTATGGAAGTTGAAAAACCACGTCTATTTAAAAATAGTAAGACTTGATTTTGTTTTTGTAAATGTACCGTAATTTTTTGGGTTAAGATATTAGATAAACCTCCTAAAACTGGGTTTTGTTTTAAATCAATCAGATGTTGTGTATACCAGTATCCTTTACCAGCTCTTTGCTTCAGTTCTAAAATTTTATATTTTCCTAATTTCACATTATATAAAGTTTCTAATGATGGGGTAGCTGAACCCATTACTATAGGAATATTCATTTTTTTTGCTAAAAATACTGCTAAATCTCTAGCTTGATATTTCCATCCTTTTTGTTGTTTATAAGAACTATCATGTTCTTCATCAATTATAATTATTCCAAGACATAAAAAAGGGGTTAAAATAGCTGATCTTGTACCTATAATAATGGAAATTTGTCCGGTACGAACTTTCATCCAAATATTCAAACGTTTAGTTTTGTTAATACCTGAATGTACTACTTCTATTGGTAGATTATTAAAACGTTTCTTAAAACGTCTAATGGTTTGAGGTATCAAACTAATTTCAGGTACTAATATAAGTGCTTGACGACCTTTGAGAAGAATATGACTAATAACATTTAGATATACTTCAGTTTTTCCTGAGCCAGTAATACCAGCTAATAACCAAGGAGTAAAATGATCTGAAATGTTACATATATTTTCAATAGCTATTTTTTGTTGATCATTTAAAGATAATGTGTTTTTAATTTCAGTAAATTTAGTATTGATTTGGTCTGTTAAAAAAATCGAATCAAAAGTTGGAATTTTTTTACCTTTTTGTAATAACACGGGAAGAGAGAAAAATAATACTTTACCTAATGGGTAATGATAATAATCTGCAGCCCAAAGCAAAATACTCAATAATTCTTTATTAAATAAAGATTGATTATCGATAATAAAATTGATATTTTTTAGTTTTCCTATAGGAATAGAACTATTATTTTTAATATTTATGATGATTCCAATCAGATTGCGATTACCAAAAGGTACATTAACTCTAGTACCTATTATAGGTTTTAGATTGATAGGAACCAGATAATCAAAATATTCTTGAATAGTAAGAGGTAAAATAACTTGAACAATAAGCATATATTGATTGTATCTAAATACATTAGAAAATGTTAAAATTAAAGAGGTTAAATATGAAAAAAAATATACATCCGAATTATAATTTAATTACTGCAACATGTAGTTGTGGTAATATAATAAAAATTAAATCTACATTAAAATCTAATATTTTTTTAGATGTATGTTGTAAATGTCATCCATTTTATACTGGAAAACAACGTTTGATTGATACCAAAGGTCGTGTTGAAAAATTTAATAGACGTTTTAATATTACTAACAAATAAAATATATATCTTGTAATTTTTTTTTTAAAGTATATATTATAAGATTCGAATAATTATTGTTCTGTAAAAATTGAATTAATTTGTGTGTGCACTAATGAACATGAAATAAACATTATTTCTGATTAATTTTAGAAGAAATAATAAATAAGTAATTTATTTGCATATTAGTTTTTTAAGGGAAGAGTTTGATCATGGCTCAGATTGAACGCTGGCGGCAAGCCTAACACATGCAAGTCGAACGGTAACGAAGAAAAGTAATTTTCTGTCGACGAGTGGCGGACGGGTGAGTAATATCTGGGGATCTACCCGATGGAGGGGGATAACCATTGGAAACGATGGCTAATACCGCATATTCTTGTTACAAAAGAAAAGTGGGGGACCTGAATTTAATAGGCCTCACACCACCGGATGAACCCAGATGGGATTAGCTAGTTGGTGAGGTAAAGGCTCACCAAAGCGACGATCCCTAGCTGGTCTGAGAGGATGGCCAGCCACACTGGAACTGAGATACGGTCCAGACTCCTACGGGAGGCAGCAGTGGGGAATATTGCACAATGGGGGAAACCCTGATGCAGCTATGCCGCGTGTATGAAGAAGGCCTTAGGGTTGTAAAGTACTTTCAGTAGAAAGGAAGAAAAAATAGCTAATAACTATTTTTTTTGACGTTATCTACAGAAGAAGCACCGGCTAACTCCGTGCCAGCAGCCGCGGTAATACGGAGGGTGCAAGCGTTAATCGGAATTACTGGGCGTAAAGAGCACGTAGGTGGTAAATTAAGTCAGATGTGAAAGCCCTGGGCTTAACCTAGGAATGGCATTTGAAACTGATTTACTCGAGTATCGTAGAGGGAGGTAGAATTTCGGGTGTAGCGGTGAAATGTGTAGATATCCGAAAGAATACCAGTGGCGAAGGCGGCCTCCTGGACGAATACTGACACTGAGGTGCGAAAGCATGGGGAGCAAACAGGATTAGATACCCTGGTAGTCCATGCCGTAAACGATGTCGATTTGGAGATTGTAGATATTAAACTATGGTTTCCGGAGCTAACGCGTTAAATCGACCGCCTGGGGAGTACGACCGCAAGGTTAAAACTCAAATGAATTGACGGGGGCCCGCACAAGCGGTGGAGCATGTGGTTTAATTCGATGCAACACGAAGAACCTTACCTGGTCTTGACATCCGTAGAATTCTATAGAAATATAGAAGTGCTGTAATAGGAACTACGAGACAGGTGCTGCATGGCTGTCGTCAGCTCGTGTTGTGAAATGTTGGGTTAAGTCCCGCAACGAGCGTAACCCTTATCCTTTGTTGCCAGCGCATAAAGGCGGGAACTCAAAGGAGACTGCCGGTGATAAGCCGGAGGAAGGTGGGGATGACGTCAAGTCATCATGGCCCTTACGACCAGGGCTACACACGTGCTACAATGGCGTATACAAAGAGAAGCAAACTCGTAAGATTCAGCAGATCTCATAAAATACGTCGCAGTTCGGACTGGAGTCTGCAACTCGACTCCACGAAGTAGGAATCGCTAGTAATCGTGAATCAGAATGTCACGGTGAATACGTTCCCGGGCCTTGTACACACCGCCCGTCACACCATGGAAGTGGGTTGTAAAAGAAGTAAGTAGTTTAACCTTATAAAAAGGAGGGCACTTACCACTTTATGATTCATGACTGGGGTGAAGTCGTAACAAGGTAACCGTAGGGGAACCTGTGGTTGGATCACCTCCTTAATAAATTTATTCATGTATTCATAGTGCACACACAGATTGTTTCAGATAACAGCTTCTTCAAGTCCCCTTCGTCTAGAGGACTAGGACATCGCCCTTTCACGGCGGTAACGGGGGTTCAAATCCCCTAGGGGACGTATAGCAGCAGGCAGTATAAATAATTAATTAATAGCTCTTTAAAAATTAGAAAAATGAGAACATTTGTGGGTTATGGGGTTAAGTAACTAAGCGTATATGGTGGATGCCTAGGCAATCAGAGGCGATGAAGGACGTGCTAAACTGCGAAAAGCACTGACAAGCTGTTAGAAGCATTTTAATCAGTGATATCCGAATGGGGAAACCCGATGTATTAAAAATACATCATTATTAAATGAATTTATAGTTTAATAAAGCTAACCGAGAGAAATGAAACATCTGAGTATCTCGA